>CAYGTH010000293.1:2706-9175 GCA_964352745.1 uncultured Bacteroidia bacterium | reverse complement strand
CCACTTCTCCGATCAGATCGTACTCCATTGCATCGCGAATCCGAACGTCATAAAAGTCGCCGACTTTAAGTCCGCTATGATGGATGATCACTTCATTGTCCACTTCGGGGGAGTCAAATTCTGTTCTTCCCACAAAATAACCATCTTCTTCCCGGTCGATGATCGTTTTGAAGACCTTCCCGACCTTATCCCGATTGAGTTCAAATGAAATTTCCTGCTGCACTTCCATCACCTCATCGCGGCGGCGGTCTTTTACCTCTTGAGGAATCAAGTCTTCAAACTGCTCTCCGCCATAGGTGTTTTCCTCATGGGAATAGGTAAATACGCCCAGACGCTCAAAGCGATAGGTACGGATAAATTCGAGGAGTTCCTGATGGTCTTCTTCTGTTTCACCGGGGTGGCCCACGAGGAGGGTAGTCCGGATTGCGATTCCGGGTACTTCTGCCCGAATCTTGTCCATCAGGTCCATCGTCCGGCGGTGATTGATACCGCGGCGCATGCTCTTGAGAACATTATCGGAGATGTGCTGAAGGGGAATATCGAGGTAGTTACAGATATTTTTATGTGCCCGAATGACTGGTAGGATTTCCATTGGGAAACCAGAGGGATAGGCATAATGGAGGCGAATCCAATCTATTCCTTCCACATCGGCCAAGGCATTGAGCAGGTCGTCGAGCCGCCTTTTGCCATATAAATCAAGTCCATAGTAGGTCAAATCCTGTGCGATCAACATCAGTTCCCGAACGCCCCGCTTAGCGAGATGTTCTGCTTCTTTGACGAGAAATTCGATGCTGCGCGATGCGTGCTTGCCCCGCATAAGGGGGATGGCACAGAAGCTACAGGGTCGGTTGCAGCCTTCGGCAATTTTCAGGTAGGCATAGTGCCCATCTGTAACGGGGCTCCGTTCGCCGACCAGTTCTTTTTTATAATCCACCCCCAGTTCCGCCACGAGGTCTGGCATATCCTGGGTACCAAACCAGGCATCTACTTCGGGGATTTCGGTCATCAGGTCGTCACGGTATCGCTGCGAAAGACATCCGGTTACGATTACTTTTTCGACTTCTCCGCGTTCTTTCCGCTCTACGTAGTCCAAAATCGTATTGACCGATTCCTCTTTTGCATTATCAATGAACCCGCAGGTATTGATCACGACGATTCCGGCATCGCTATTATTTTCTTCGTGAACGGCTTCCAGGCCACCGCCATGCAGTTGGGCAAGCAAGACCTCAGAGTCCACGATATTTTTAGAACAACCCAGCGTAATCAGGTTGACTTTCTGGGCTTTCCGGCCAACCGTATGTCCTTTCGTTTGCATTAGTTATCAGTTTCCCCTTGATCAAACAGTGATCCGGTAAATTCTTTGGGATCAAAAATCTGTAAATCATCTATCCCCTCCCCTACGCCAATGTACTTGACCGGGATTTTGAACATATTGGTAATGCCAATCACGACGCCTCCTTTTGCGGTACCGTCCAGCTTGGTGAGGGCCAGTTGCGTTACTTGAGTAGCCTCCGTAAATGCTTCCGCCTGCATGATTGCATTTTGGCCGGTCGATGCATCCAGTACGAGTAATACTTCGTGTGGCGCACCGGGCAGGATTTTAGACATGCTTCGCTTGATTTTAGAAAGCTCAGCCATGAGGTTTTTCTTATTGTGCAAACGCCCTGCGGTATCGACCAGCACAATGTCTGCATTCGTATTCACCCCTTCCCGTACTGCCTCATAGGCAACTGCAGCCGGGTCTGTATTCATTCCCTTTTCTACAATCGGAACCCCTACCCGCTCCGCCCATAAGGTGAGCTGTGCGACTGCTGCTGCACGGAAAGTATCCGCTGCTCCAAGTAGGACCTTGTATCCCGCCTCTTTGAACCGGTGGGAAAGTTTCCCAATGGTAGTGGTTTTGCCCACTCCGTTTACGCCCACGACCATCACCACATAGGGCATTTTTTTGCCTTCATGGGTGATATTCGGAATCTGAAAATTAGTGGGGACTTCAGGATGGGCGTCCACCATCATTTGCTCGATTTCATCTTTCAGGATAAAATCCAACTCAGAAGCATTCATGTATTTGTCCCGCGCGACACGCGCTTCGATCCGGCGGATGATGTCAACGGTCGTCTTTACCCCTACATCACTGGCTATCAGGACATCTTCCAGTTCGTCGAGGACTTCTTCATCTACCTTACTCTTCCCAACGATAGCCATACTCAGACGGGAAAAGAATCCCTTCTTTGTTTTTTCGAGGCCCTTGTCGAGTTTTTCTTTATTCTCTTTCTTCTTGAAAAAATTCAGCATTTCAACGGCTTGGTTATACGGCCTGCAAATATAACCAATTTATGGGGATTTGGGAGATGAGAATCCCCCCCTCCCAAAAGCCTGATAATTCTTGTACAGAATCGGTTTGTTTATTTTTTGAGCACCTTATGTACCTCTTCCCATCCCTCTCTGGAAATTCGAATAAAATACAAACCAGCTCGCAGTTTTTTCATCTCCAATGAAAAATCAGAAGACACTTCGTGATGCTGCGCCCATACTTTTCCGAGCCCATCGAAAAGCTCGACATTGATTCGGTGATGGAGTCGTTCCTCCAGAGGCTGAAGCTGGACATGATCCTGAACCGGATTGGGAGAAATCGAATACTTCAAGGGGTCAACCGTCAGGTTCTCTTCTACAGAAGTCGTAACCCAACCCGTACAGGGAAAGGAAAAGGACAAGACGGTATCCTCGTAAATGAGTTTTCCATCGCGGGTTACCCGTGTGATTTGCTGCTCCCATTCGCAGTGATCTCCAATACAGCTGAAAGAATAAAAAGGATGCACATCCGAACCAATTCCTTCAATCCATTTCATGTTATAGATGATATCCGGAAAGGTGGCATACGGCAAATAATTCATAGAAAGGGTGGATCGGAGCGTACCTGCGTAATCAACCATGCTTTCATCTATTTTCCAGAAATCAGCATTGGGGGTTGGGTAATTCATTTGGCAATGAAGTATCGCTAATTCAGCGGCTCCAAAATCATACATGAGGCCCTCCGGCTTGGTACAATCTACCGAATCATACCATTGGCTACCATCCCAGAATATTTCAATTTCCCGCACCATGACAGAGTCATTTTGAATGCGATAGTACCCAATCAATTGACAATCAACTTCTGCACCGTCACAATCAAATACTTCTATATAATCATCGGAACACAAAGGTACTTTATCGCCATTTTTGACAAATCGGGTTTCACAGGTCCCTCCCCAGAAATTCCAGGTAACATATTCCCATTTTTGCTGAACCAGCTCTGTAGGAAATACCGATTGCGCATGTATAGATCCCGCATTCAGGAACAGCAGGCAAAGTCCTCCAAGTAGATGTGTAGCTTTCATATGTGGGAGACGGGAGGCTGAGGCAAAAAGCTGCATCGTACCCGGGATAAAAAATGATTGCAAATCGTTCCTTTTTTCATCATGATAGGATCATATACATCCTGTTTATTTGAATCTATTACCTCTTCTTGTCTGTGAAATACACCACCAAATTGTTGAGATATGAAAAAGATCTGTTTCGGCCTACTCTTAGCCTGCTTCCTTTTTACCATAGCATTCGCCCAGCAACCTTCTCCTCTACCTGAATGGAAAGCGGGTTTTCTGGACATCCACTTCATCAGCACAGGCGTAGGCAACTGTGCATTTTCGGTTTTGCCAGATGGTACGACGATGCTGATAGATGCCGGAGAGCTCAACCCCACTTCTCCCCGCGTACTTTCGCCCCGCAATACCCGGCGGTACCCCAATTATTCCCAACTCGGTTTTCAATGGCAAGCAGATTATATCACAGCTCAGTTTCCTAAAGGCCGTACGCCCAAAATCGACTATGCGCTAATTTCGCACTATCATGATGACCATTTTGGGGGTATGTATCCGGGGATTCCACAATCAAAAACTGGCGCATATTATCTTTCTGGTATTACCGGGATCGGCGAACTCATTCCTATAGGGAAGTTGGTTGATCGCGGAGATCGGTATCCTGTTGATTTACGTGTCTGGGCGGAGGCCAATCAAACTCAATCCGCCGATATCCGAAACTACTGGGACTTTATTGCGCATCAACAACAGCATAATGGCCTCGTCCATGAAAGCCTGGCAGTCGGCTCTAACACACAATTCTCTTTACTCCATGCGCCGAATCAATATCCCAACTTTAGCATCCGGAATATTAATGCAAACGGGGTCGTCTGGAGCGGGAAGGAAAATGCACCTCATAATAGCCTGCTCCCTGATTTGAAAACGATCGAGCAAACAGGCGTGATTCCAGGCGAAAATACTTTGTCTTGTGGGGTTTTGATTCAGTATGGAGACTTCTCCTTTTTCACAGCAGGAGACATACAAGGCAAACAACCCGATTTCATGGAAAAACCCGACTGGTATGATATGGAAAGTGCAGTAGCTCCCATCGTCGGAGAAGTGGACGTAACCACGACCAACCACCACGCCAATCGTGATGCCATGACGCCTTTTTATCTGAGTATCCTGAAGCCCCGTGTTATCATCCAGGAAGTATGGTCTTCCGATCATCCTGGTCATGAGGCAATTCTCCGGATGACTTCCCGAAGTATCTGGCCAGATGACCGGGATTTGTTTGCTACGAATATGCTGGAAGCAAATCGATTGGTGATCGGGGATTTATTGAATAATAGCTACCAGTCTTCTGAAGGCCATATTGTGCTGCGGGTGATGCCTTCAGGATCGGATTATTTCATCTATATCCTCGATCATCTCAGTACTTCCCGACATGTTACGGCTAAATTTGGACCGTATCGCTCCAAGGAATGACCTAAGCCGGCTTCTGCACCAACTGAAATACTTTTTTGAAGTATTTGGAATAAATCCGCAGCAGATTAGTGGATACGCCATTGTTCGTGCAGGCTCGAAGCATTTCCCGATTGATCGTGATCGTGCTACTGATCCCTCGCGTGCTGGCACCGCCTGTCCGCATGGTCGTGATGACCTCAGGAATATAGCTGTAGCTGGCTCCATGCTGATGGAAGAGCCGCACCATCAATTCAAAATCTGCACAAATCTCATAGGTATCATCAAAATTACCACAGGCTTCATACAAATCCCGCTTTACAAAAAAAGTAGGGTGCGGGGGCATCAGACCTTGTCGCATCTGATCGGGATGAAAGTTTTTTCCGGGAAAAAACCGAACGATCTCATCCAGGTTATTTTCCCGAACATACACCAAATCCCCAAATACTGTATCGGCTCCACTTTCCTCAAACTCCTTCACAACCCGGGAAATCACGCCTTTATGCGGGTAAAAATCATCCGCATTAAGAATTCCCACAATATCTCCGGTAGCCAGCGCCAGCCCCTTATTCATCGCATCATAGATTCCCTTATCTGGCTCAGACAAAAAATGACTGATCTGTTCTCCGTAGCCATCAATGATCTCCAATGTCCCATCATTCGAAGCTCCATCGATGATGATGTATTCGATATCCGCATGATCCTGCTCCAGAATAGAATCTATACAGGAGGAGAGGAAACGAGCTGTATTGTAGGTAACTGTGATGAGGGATACTTTCATGAGGGGAGAGAATTAGAGAATCCGGGAGTTGGGGAATTCGAGACCACGAGTTGGAGAGTTAGTGAATGAGGGAATGCTATTCAACCACTTCTTTTTCGGATAGCCTGAGCGGGATTCCCTTGATAAATGGTATAGGCTTCGAGGTCTTTGGTTGCAATGGAGCCCACTGACAGGATTGCATGACTGCCACATCGGACACCGGGACACACGACAGCCTGCGCGCCGATCCACGCTCCATTTTCGAGGTGAATGCCTTTCACGATCAGGTCGAATGTCGATTTTTTATAATCATGATTTCCTGTCAGGAGCATAGCGCCCTGCGAGAGACATACATGATCGCCGATCACCACGTTAGCCAGGTTGTCGATCCAGACTTTTTCGCCCAACCACACATGATCACCTATTTCCAACAACCAGGGATACTTGATATTGACTGCGGGTTTGATGATAACTCCTTTGCCGACTTTGGCACCAAATAGCCGTAACAAGCCTACTTTCAAACTGGAAACCGGATTCCAGGGATTGAGAAAAAAGAGGATATTCACAACATACCACAACAACCGCCCAATGGCGCCTCCACCGGGTCGGTACCAGCTATTGTCAAAAGTGGAAAGGTCAGTTTGTATCATCAGCTGGAGAATAAAGTAAGGTATTTTTCTGTGAGGCGTGCTTGTGCGAGAAATTGTCGGGCGTATGTCCATGCGCCCATTTTCCAGGTATCCCATTCGGACTGATCCATTTGCACCAGAGAATCTAATGCCGCTACGTATGCCTGGGGCTGATCGAGGGGAATATCCCAACCGGCATGGGCAGCAGCAAGATTACGCCAGGGCGTTTGGTCGCTGATGAGTACCGGTCGCGCTACAGCGAGGCTTTCAAAAATCGCATG
>CAYGTH010000293.1:0-2606 GCA_964352745.1 uncultured Bacteroidia bacterium | reverse complement strand
GTTTCCATGACCGGTACGGGAAAATTAGCAGCTTCCTGCACGCGGGTATTCGCGCCAAAATGCTTACGAATATCTTTAATTTCCTGCTCATCGGTGGCCTGAAAACCGATCTTACGGCTGACACCACTCAGGCGGATGAGGGAAAGAAAGGCCATTTTCTTGAGGCGCTTGTATTGCAGTGCCCCGGCATGCAGCATCCCTCTGGGCGCAAGAATAATTCCACTGCTGAGTTGATTCCGCCATTTCATCCACAATGGCCAAATGGTAAAAGGCAGGGAAAACATGCTATTGAGATAGAGGAAATCAGGATTGATCTCATTCAAATGAGCTTGCAGATTGGAACGGCTCATCGCATTCGCAGAAATATAACAAACCTGAATCCCGGGCTCCCACGCTACCCAGGTATCTGACTGCACTTCGGGATAGGGCTCCGACTCCCCAAAATCTGTATCTGCTGTCAGGATATACAGATCAAATTCGCGCTGCATTTCCCGTGCAAAATTTACGCAGGAGCGAATCGGGCCTCCCGCTTTATATCCAGGGGCAAACCATTCGGTCAGTAAGGCTATTTTGGGTTTATTCCTCAAAATCCGTTGCGTTGTAACCAATCTTCCAGCACGACCAGCAGCCACAAATGAAGCCACAGGACCTTTTTATCTTTTGCCAAAAACCGCTGCCATTTCTCCTTGACAAAACGCGGATGAAACAGGCCTCTTTGACTGAGGGACTCAATCCGGTCCTCACAAAACGATTTCAGCTCTTTGCGCATCCATTGTTCCCAGGGAAATACAAAGCCCATCTTGGGGCGATTGACGATCTCTGAAGGGATTAATTCTCCCAGCGAATCCACCAGCAATTCCTTGGGAGAGTGGGGATACTTGAGGGCGTCGGGTACCCGGAGCAGGTATTCTACCAAGGTATGATCGAAAAAGGGAACCCGAACTTCCAGGGCATGTGCCATGCTCATCTGATCTGTATCTCGCAGGAGCACATTTTGGGTATAACTGCTGATTTCCCCAATCGAAACCTGACTGAGTTGCGGGTAACGATGGAGGGCCTTGGTATACGCTCCCAGCCGGTTGGCTACTGCATTGAAATCCGTAGGAAGTCCTTCGCTCATGCCATTGATTTCCTGCTGAGAAATCAATTTTCGAAAGATCGGATAGCCATGCTCAATTTGCATATCGGGGACACTGAGCAATTCGCGCAGGCGCTCTCCTTTGTGGTTATTGGTGAGGCGCTGTGCAGCGACTCCTGCCCATTTCCGCAGCGGACGCGGGGTTTTCCATAACCAACTTTTTTGCTGGAGGCTCATCCATTGCTGAAAAACGGGATATCCGGCAAATAATTCATCGCCTCCCAATCCCGAAAGGGCTACGGTTATCCCCGCTTCCCGGGTTACTTTGGAAACGACATAACTATTGACGCCATCGCCGCTCGGTGCATCCATTGCCCCTAATGCAGCGGGTAATTCCTTCAAGAAATCAGCAGGATTCAGGAGAATCGGCGTATGCTTCGTGTGGTAACGCTTGGCGATCATCTCTGACCAGGTCGATTCATCAAATGCCTTCTCCTGAAAAATGACGGAGAAAGTATTGACCGGCTGCTCCGATGCTTGTGCCATGAGGGCTACAATTGCACTCGAATCAATTCCCCCGGACAAGAAGGCTCCGAGGGGCACATCACTGACCATTCGGCGCGCTACTGCATTCCCTAATAATTCCCGAATCTCCCCTTTTACGACCTCCCGATCCCGGGATAAGCCATTCGTCTCCTGCCCTTCGAGCTGCCAATAGGTTTCCTGGTGCCATTGGCCCTGCTTGAAGGTTGCCCACTGACCGGGCAGGAGTTGATGAATCCCTGCTACCAGGGTATTGGGGGCATGAACGGTATTGTAAGTCAGGTAATCGACCAGTGCGGAGGGATTGAGCTTGCGTTCGATCCGATTGCTGGCCAGCAGGGAGCGCACTTCTGACCCGAAGATCAATTGAGCGCCTTCCCGATGCATATACAGGGGTTTGATGCCCATCCGATCCCGTGCCAAGAACAATTGTTTCTCGACCGTATCCCAGATCGCAAAGGCAAACATGCCATTGAGGCGCTGGAGGCTTTCCGGCCCCCACTTTAGGTAGGCAGCCAGGACGACCTCCGTATCGGTACGGGTCTTCCAGGGATACTCGGGAATTTCGGCGCGAATTTCTTCAAAATTATAGACCTCCCCATTGTAGATCATCACATATCGACCGGACACATCGTAAATCGGCTGGTTTCCAGCTTCGGACAAGTCGATGACTGACAAGCGGCGGTGCCCCAGGCCTACGCCTGCTTCGACGTAGAGGCCCTCTGCATCCGGGCCCCGGTGTGTGATGGCATCGGTCATGGGTTGCAGGGTCCTTCGCAGGCTTTCTGCTCCTTCATTGGCTATAATTCCGGCGATTCCACACATGGCGTTTTGATTTACGAGTTACGATTTTGGATTTTGGATTTTGGATTTACGATTTTGGATGGCTGCCATCTGTTGTCTGTTGTCTCTTGTCTGTCCTCTGTCCTCTGTCCTCTGTTCTCTGTTGTCTCTTGTCTGTCATCTGTCATATGACTTAGGCGTT
>CAYGTH010000292.1:4967-9243 GCA_964352745.1 uncultured Bacteroidia bacterium | reverse complement strand
CGAACCTTTGTACATGACAAAGTGCGAAAAACCGTTTTGGAAACTTACGCTGCCTGCGCAGAAACCTTACCCGGCAGGCGATTTGTTCTCATGGAAACAGGATCCAGAAATGGCGGACGATTTCTACCCCATAAGACCCACCGAAGTGGTATGAGCGTAGATTTTATGACCCCTCAATTGAAAGAAGGGGAAGCCTATGAAAATCGACATGTTTTTAACATGTGGGGCTATCGCAGAGAGTTTGATGATACCGGAAAACTAGGGGATATAGAAATTGACTATGAAGTGATGGCCCGGCATCTGTTGCATCTGCATGAGACTGCCCGGAAAAACGGGCTTCGAATCAAGAAAGTCATCTTCGATCCCGTTTTACAGCCTTATCTGTTCCAAACTCCCACGGGTAAGCAGCTGAAAGGGAAATTCTATTTTACACGGGGCCGGGTGATTCTTCGTCATGACGATCATTATCATGTGGATTTTGAATTGAGGTAGTATTTCAAACCCTTTCTGCCCATATCGCATATTTCTTACCATCTGGCAAAAGTGTGCAGAGTAAAAAATCATCTCCCCCTTCCTGAATTCCCAGCTGCTTCCGAATACCAGCTGTTTGCATTGGGAAATGACGTTTGCTCACATTCAGTCGGGTAAGTTGATTTGCCTTTCGCCACTTTTTGAGCGCGGTGGGCTTATACGGCATGATTTCCCGAATCCGAAATATGCGCCCCGGAAAGTCAGCCACCGGTTGTTGGGTGAAGAAATAGCCCAAAGGATGATTAAATGAACCCTCCAGATCTGGGAAATATTGGGTGAAAAGGGCTCCCTGTACCTCACCTTTGTAACAAGCGACATCTGGCTCCAGCATATAAGCCGATTGGAGAAAGGGATACTCACTAATTGGAGCGGGAGGTGAAAAGGGAGGACCGAACAAGTATGAAAAGCTGTTTCCTTCTCGATGAATGTGAACAGTAACTTGTGTTTCGGGAGCAGATGCTTGCTTCAGTTCAATGAGTACTTCTTTACATTCATTATTAACCGAATGAACAATGAGCTGACTGGCTGAAGGAAATATCCGGCGGGCCTCAGATAGGTCAAACAGTGGCGATAGTTTGATCAGAACAGTCCTTCCATGTTGAAGTAAATGGGGCAGGATTTCTATTACATTAGGAGAGCAGTCTTCCAGTCGGATTTTGCGATTGCCCAATTCGTCTCTACGGTCAGGGTCCAGGTAGATCAGGTCAAAAGGATTTCCTGCATACTCATGGAGAAAATTTTTTGCGGTGCTGCATAGAACAGAAACGTTATGTACCCCTAGTTTTTGTAAGTTATAGCGGGTAATAGCGGAAAGATCCGAATTTTGTTCAATTGAGGTTACTTGTTGAAAAGATTTTGAGAAATTCCAGGAGTCAACTCCGAGGCCTGCGGTGAGGTCGAGGCAGGTCTCTCCCTGATACCTTTTCATCTGAGCTGTGAGTTCACTACTGGCCTGCTCTAATGCCCTGCCGGGAAAAATACATCGTGCATTATACCAGTCAGGGAGCTTGAATCGGCTTTTTTGCAAGGATTGGAGCTGAGAGGCAATTAAGGCAACGGGCAGGTCGTTATCCCTTTGACTCAAGGCAAACTCAGCAGGATCTTGATAAAGATTCTCTTCTAAAAGAGCCTGAATCTTAGCATGCGTTAGAATTTCAAATGCTTCCCGGGTCATTTAATGGGGTATCATTTCGTTTTTCGGAACAAAAGTATTTATTTTGTTTGGCTATTATTGTGTAAAAGATCAATTTCTTATGAAACGTATAAAAGCAGTCTTGTTGGCATTGGTAGTATTGTTCACATTAGCAACCGTTACAACTGCCTGTACAGGTGGTAAAACCTGTCAGGCAAACAAAGTTGGAAACCACCGTTAACTCATCATTCTATGCAGACATGGCATTTATTAGAAAAGGAAGAACAGATGAGTTCTTTACAGGAGCATTCGTTCCAGCGGCCTCAACTCATCTTTAAGCACAGTACCCGCTGTGGGATTTCTTTTCAGATAAAAGACCTGTTGTTTTCGGCAACCAATGACTTGGGGGAACAAGTTGATTTGTATTATCTGGATTTGATCGCATATCGATCTATGTCCAATCATGCTGCAACGAGTTTGGGGATTCCCCATCAATCGCCACAGGTCATTCTGATCCGGAATGGGGAAGTCGTGTATCATTCCAGCCATTTTGGTATTAAGCCAGATGAGATTCTGGCTGCTGCTGCATAGGGCTAAGGGATTTGAAGTTATTTCTTCTCGCACGCTCGACCTCCCCTTCTCCCGAGATCCTCACGTTATTGATATTTGAATTTGACATTCACTGCAATGTCAGGGTGGATGCTCTTGGCAACGGGGCAATTTATTGCTGCTTCTTCCAGCCGATTTTTCTCCAATTCATTGAGTTGGTGATTCGAGAATGTGAGTTCGATAATCAGGGCGGATATCCGCCGTGGGGCACTTGCCATTATTTTTTCAACCTCTCCGCCTATCTGCCCAATCTGCATATCATGATGCTGGGCGCGAATCCCTATGATCGTAATCATACAGGTCAGCAGGCTGGTCGCTAATAAATCCGTAGGGGAAAAGGCCTCGCCTTTACCCTGGTTGTCAAGCGGGGCATCTGTTGTGATTTCCTGTTGAGAGAGAATATGAGTAGAAGTAGTTCGCAGCTCACCTTCATAGTGAGCGTTTGCAGTTGGATTCATACAGAAGTGGGGATGCTAATTGTTCAAAAAAGGAACCATCATGAGGAAGGGCGGAATATGGACATCAATTTTGGCTTTGTCAACCTGCCGTTCTATGGTGTAGAATCCTGACATCCTGCCTATAGGGGTTTGGAAATGGGAGCCACTAACATATCGATGCGTTTCTCCGGGAGCAATATGGGGTTGTTTCCCAACCACTCCTTCTCCTTTTACCACTCGTTTATTTCCGTATCCATCAAGTATGTGCCATTCGCGTGACAATAGCTGTACGCTATAAGCAGATTCATTCACAATTTCGATCTGATATGCGAAAACGTAGTAGTGATGTTTAGGAGAAGACTCGTCCTTGATATACGCAGTACGTACATTTACCCGAATCCCTTCTGTTACTTTTGAGGATAGATTTGAGGCCATAAGCACTTGCATTTCACCCATAATGAAGGTACACATTATTTCCGGCAAATAAAAACAAGGCTTGATCTTTTGCAGGGGAAAATATGCAGCTATTGGTCTACTGAAAAGAGAACCTCTGTCTACTTTTCTTTACCTGATCAGCTTAGTAAGCACCGGTGCTGAGCATGACGAGAGTACAGGCTCTAAGGACTTCAATTCCGTTTTCCCGTAACCGGGATTCGAATGGGAAATTCTCGGTTCCGGGATTGAAGATGACTCTTTTCGGGGCAATTTTGAGTATCCAATCGGCATACTGTGCCTGATGGCCGGGATTGAGATATAAGGTAATGGTGTCGATGTTTGTAGCATCGATTGAATCCGGGTCCGTGATAATATCAGACTCGCCAATCTGACCGGGACGTTTTCCGAATGCAATGACAAAATGCCCATGGCTGTTCAATCGTTGAACAGCCAAATGGGCATATCTGTATGGATGTGGGGTAGCCCCTACGACAAGCGTCGGCTTACTCACGAATCTTCTGTCTCTTCTGGTTTTTTAAGATCAGGCTTCTCCTTGTCATCATTCTTTCGAATGCTAACCAGAATTTCATCCTTTTCTTCGTCATAATCCACAACAAGCGTGTCTCCTGGAGTTGCTCCGTCGAGAATTTCATCCGCAATTGGATCTTCCAGGTACTTTTGAAGCGCACGTTGGAGCGGTCTTGCACCAAACTGCCGGTCATATCCTTTTTCGGCAATGTAGTCTTTTGCGGTACCTGAAAGCTCAATCAGATATCCTTTATCCTCAATACGGCCAAAGACCGACTTCAATTGGAGATCGATGATTTCCATGATGTGCTCCCGTTCCAACTCGTTGAAGATGATCACATCATCAATTCTGTTAAGGAATTCTGGTCGGAATACCTTTTTCATTGCGCCTTCGATCGTACTGCGCATGGTTTCATCTGTTTGATCCTGCTTGGATTTAGTGGTGAAACCTACTCCTGTGCCGAAGCTTTTGAGTTCACGAACTCCAACATTAGAGGTCATGATGATGATGGTATTTTTGAAATCGATCCGGCGTCCCAATCCATCTGTCAAGAGTCCATCATCCAATACCTGAAGGAGGATGTTGAATATATCAGGGTGTGCT
>CAYGTH010000292.1:0-4957 GCA_964352745.1 uncultured Bacteroidia bacterium | reverse complement strand
CTCATCCAGCAATACCACTGAGTAAGGACGTCTTCTGACACGTTCTGTCAGCTGACCACCTTCCTCATATCCTACGTATCCCGGAGGCGCACCAATCAGGCGCGAAACCGTGAATTTCTCCATGTACTCACTCATGTCGAGGCGGATGAGAGCTTCATCCGAATCAAACATGTATCGAGCGAGCGCTTTGGCAAGTTCTGTTTTTCCTACTCCAGTCTGGCCCAGGAAGATAAAGGAGCCGATTGGCTTATTGGGATCTTTCAGGCCGAGTCGTGAGCGCTTGATTGCCTTGACCAATTTCCCAATCGCGGCATCCTGCCCAATGATTACGCCTTTTAGTTTGTTGCCCATCTCTACGAGACGTTGGGCCTCCCCTGCTGCAATCTTTGTTACGGGGACACCAGTCATCATCGAAACTACAGCTGCAACATCCTCTTCTGTAACCGTATATCTTTTGTTCTTGGTCTCTTCTTCCCAGTCTACTTTGGCTTGTTCCAATTCTTCGAGCAGGCGTTTTTCCTGGTCTCTTAATTGGGCAGCTTCTTCATATTTCTGGCTCTTGACGACCCGATTCTTCAACTCTTTTACCTCTTCGATTTTGCCTTCGAGGTTCAGGATGCTTTGCGGAACGTGGATATTGGTAATGTGTACCCGGCTTCCGGCTTCGTCTAATACATCAATCGCCTTATCCGGGAAGTAGCGATCGGAGATGTATCGATCACTTAACTTCACACAGGCATCAATTGCCTCGTCCGTGTAGTTTACGTTATGATGATCTTCGTATTTGGACTTAATGTTGTACAGGATAATACTGGTTTCTTCGACGGTAGTAGGCTCTACCATTACTTTTTGGAACCGGCGTTCGAGTGCACCATCCTTTTCGATGTACTGGCGGTACTCATCCAGCGTAGTCGCACCGATACATTGTATTTCTCCCCTTGCAAGGGCAGGTTTAAAGATGTTAGAAGCATCAAGTGATCCTGACGCGCCTCCTGCTCCTACGATGGTATGTAGCTCATCAATAAACAGGATGACGTCTGGTGATTTTTCCAGCTCTGCCATAACGGCTTTCATCCTTTCTTCAAACTGGCCGCGGTATTTTGTACCTGCAACGAGTGAAGCAATGTCCAGCGTTACGACGCGTTTGTTGTACAATACACGACTTACTTTCCGCTGGATAATCCGAAGGGCGAGGCCTTCGGCGATAGCTGTCTTTCCTACCCCAGGCTCTCCGATCAGGACCGGATTGTTCTTTTTTCTTCGGCTTAGAATTTGAGCGACCCGCTCAATTTCTTTTTCCCGACCTACAATGGGGTCGAGTTTGTTATCTTCTGCCGCTTTGGTGAGGTCTCTGCCAAAGTTGTCAAGAACAGGGGTTTTTGATTTAGATGGTTTTCTCGGTCTATCTCCTGGTGTACTCATTTCTGATGGTTCTGGTGGTTCATTAGCTAAGGAC
Organism: uncultured Bacteroidia bacterium; assembly: GCA_964352745.1. Lineage (GTDB taxonomy): Bacteria > Bacteroidota > Bacteroidia > J057 > J057 > CAYGTH01. Next base: position 3,501 of record CAYGTH010000292.1, on the reverse strand, counting down.
ATGCGGGCGGATTGAGAGTCTTCCTTGTGTTCCAATTCCGACCTGACGAGATCATACGTAACGCCATATCGGGTAAAGATCTGGGCAGCAACGTTGTTCTCTTCTCGAAGAATTGACAGGAGCAAGTGTTCTGTGCCAATGACGGCACTCTTCAGCAGTTTGGCTTCCAATCGTGTGATTTTAAGCACTTTTTCTGCCTGCCGGGTGAGGGGGAGGTTGGTAAGGTTAATTGAGGCAACTGTACCTTTGACAGCGTTCTCGATAGCTCTTTTCAACTGGGTAAGGTCTACCCCAAGATCTATAATGATCTTGACGGCAAGGCCTTCCCCTTCCCGAATTAATCCCAGCAGCAGGTGCTCAGGTCCAATGTAGTCATGGCCCAGCCTGATGGCTTCTTCTCTGCTGTAAGAGATAACATCCTTGACCCTATCTGAAAAATTAGATTCCATATACTCGAAAGCTATAATCAGCGAAGTATGAGGGCTTGATTACTGCCGTATCTATGCCAAAGCTCCCTTCCCTGCCAAGATGACAGTAAGGGACAATGGTATGAACGAAGACGGCATGCCGATTGTTTCGGCGTTTTTTTAACTCACGATTACTGCTATCACAGCAGCAATCACCATTAGGTTGGCCAGGGATAAAGGAAGGAACTTTTTCCACCCAATATCCATCAATTGGTTGTATTTAAATCGAGGCAAGGTCCATCTGACCCAGAGGAATACGAAAATAAAAAACAAGGTCTTGATGCTAAACCATCCCAGACCCCAAAGTAACTGAGAAATACCGCCCCATTCAGCTACGCCGATTGTTCCTTCTAATGGTCCCAGGTAGCCGCCCAGGAACAAGGTTGTGATCAGGGTGGAGGCAATGATCACATGAATATATTCTGCTACAAAAAACAGCGCAAATTTCATTGAGCTATATTCTGTATGAAATCCTCCTACAAGCTCCTGCTCCGCTTCGACCAGGTCAAATGGGGTTCGGTTTGCTTCCGCAAACGTACAGGTGACAAATATTAAAAAGCCTAGCGGATTGAGGAATATATTCCAGGCACCTCGCTGTGCCTCTACGATAGAAGATAGTTTTAAGAAGTCGCCATCCCCATCATATGTTGCATTCGTGATCAAGATTACACTTACAACTGACAAGCCCATAGCCAATTCATAGCTGATCATCTGAGCCGAAGCCCGAAGCCCTCCCATGAGGGCATATTTGCTATTGGAAGACCATCCGGAAAGCGTAACGCCATACACTGCAATGGAAGCAATTGCGAGGATATACAACATCCCGATATTCACATCCGCGATTTGTACAAATCCTCCCATTCCTTCGGTAAAAGCCAGATCCGCTTTTGCAAAAGGAATTACTGCCATCGTAACCAAAGCGATAGTAACGGCTATGACAGGAGCTGCAAAGTGAACGGCCTTATTGGCAGCTGTTGGGACAATGTCCTCCTTCAAAATCAGCTTGATGACATCGGCCAATGGCTGTAATAAACCCAGAGGGCCTACTCGGTTTGGGCCTACGCGTTGCTGAATGAGGGCTGCCACTTTACGCTCGGCATAAACCGTATATGCAGCAGCAGTCAGCAGGACAAACAGTGCTGCCCCAATCAGAATAAGTGCGTTAATAAGATAAGTGGTCTCCATGCAACAAAATTTACAAAAAATCCGCTAGGGTTTGTCTTTTCCAAACAGGGGCTCAAGCTACGATATATTCATGTAAGTGCCAACTCAGGATTCCTGATTTTCGAAGCCTTATTCCTGAATTTCTATCGGACTGACAACAAACCAGCCGGCCGTAGTAACGAAATCCCGAAACCAGGGAATTGCGGCGATAATCGAAGCTTGTTTCCGTGGCTTGAGACCAAATTTATACCGATAAATCGGGTTAAACAGGAAGAGGGTTTTGTGGTCAATCCGGAACTCGTTTTTGCGAAGTATTCGATAGAAGCGATTCAGGGAAATGCCTGTGTCTTTGATTTCTATCAGGCTATCGATTGTAAGCTGAGATTCGCCACTTACGCGAAGGATCATTTTGTAGACCGGGTAAGGAAGCAAATGGAAATAGGGGAGGAAGCCTAATAATTTATTTTTGCAGATCTGCTGATGGCCACCAAAAGGCATTCTCCAGGGGGGAAATCCAAAAAAGATTTTCCCGCCAGGTGCTAAAAACTGAGTCAGGTAAGGGATGAATTGTTCCTGATCGGGAATATGTTCAATGGTATCCTTGAGCATAATCAAGTCAAAGGTTCCTTTCCATTCCTCCTGAAAGGATTTGTCATATACATTCTGGGCCCTGTATTCAGCTTTGCCGCTTGCAACAGCATCCTGCATCAATTTCCGGGCATTGTTTATTCGCCTTTCACTTAAGTCCACTCCCAGACAGAATGCACCTTGTTCAATGAAAGGCTTGAGTACGCCGCCTTCTCCGCAACCGATTTCCATGACTTTGCTTCCTTCTCCAATCGAAATTACCTGTTCAATGAAGGGAAGTAAGTAGGTCTTGGCATTATCCACCTGTTGCTGAAATCGTACCGAGATATTACTATGTTGCTCCAGTGCCATGCTTGCTTCAATTAAGGGCGCAAGTTATAAAAAATCAAAAGGATTACCGGCAGTCTTTATGGGCGATAGATGAGGGACTGATTGAGAATGCCGGATTCGGTGAATACAACCAATTGATAGGTTCCACTGGGGAGAGGGCGTCCCTGGTTATCCCTGCCATCCCAGGTCAGCTGATGTGTACCAGTGTTTTGCTTGTTGGGGTGCCAGTGCCTGACCAGTTGGCCGGTGGAGGTATATACCCGGATGTGGGTTCGTGTAGGCTGATCGAGTTGGTAGGAAATGGTAGTCTTGTCCTGGAAGGGATTCGGAAAGGCTGCCGATCCGCTGATGCCTTGTGTCTGGATTTCTGACTCAATGCCTGTGATGGGGTTAAACAAATTCCACAAAAAGGAATAGGTCGCGGCCTGACTTTGAAGATCGCTCCTGGATTCTGAAGCCATGATGACAAATCCCAGGGTATCGCTTTCCAGGGGCTCCAATGAGAGGGGGCCTACGGACAAAATCATGGAAACGTCCTGATCATTCAAATTATCTACTGGATTGATACCTCGTAAGGCATTCCATTTTTCAATATCGGTAAATCCATCATCAATGGTGGCGTCATTATCGAGCCCATCAAAAGAAACCCCAAATTCAGGATTGAGGAGTTTGATTGCCATAAGTTGTGTCGGTGCAGTAGCTGCATTTTCAATGACCCCCATTTTGCGAGATTGATCAAATCGAACAAAATCGTTCTTGTCTGAATTGAGATTAGCATCGGCGTATAGCCCGAGATAAATACTATCAATCTGCGTTTGAGTAGGGTTGGAAACGACATAAGTCAAAATCAGACCTTCATCGAGCCCCGGAAACAGGGAGAAACCTACCAGGCTTAGCATATCAACATTCAATCCTGTGGGTAGGGGGGCATTGGCATCATTCAGGCTGACAT
>CAYGTH010000291.1:6899-9253 GCA_964352745.1 uncultured Bacteroidia bacterium | reverse complement strand
TTTCCAAATGAGTGGTCCGGGCAGACACTCACTGCTGAGGACATCCGTCGATCACCTTATCGGTAGTACTTCTTTGTTCGCGAATAACTATGTGTGAGCACATAGGGCCCACATTTGATGGAACTACCCAATACAACAATGAATAGTAGTCAGGCGATTTGGATTCGCCTGACCACTACCTGCCGAAAGAATAAAGGGACAAAGATAGAATTATACTATCTGCTTGTCGCGACATCCGTAAATTCCCCAAGCCCATTTGCAAAAGAAGCTGAAAGGGTTTTATATTAAGATATGCAAACCCAACATCGACTATTCTTCCTTTTTTCAGTACTCACAGGCTTCCTGCTGCTGAGTTTTTCGAGTGCATTGCTGTCCCAATCAGTTTTGGGAAAAAAGGAAATAAAAGACATTAGCATTGAAGATATCGTGTATCCGTATGAGTCGCTGGATTCAGGAGGGCGGATCAATTATATCTCGCATGATCCAGCAGTGAAATTATCCGAAGGCGAACTTGCCTATATCTGGAAATCGGAGAAAAAATCTTCCCGTACCCGCATTATTGCCATTTACAATGTCCTCATGGAGCAACGCTGGCAAACGCGTTTCAAACTGGAAGTAGGGGAGTACGTGTTGAATTTGTTTCGCAGCGGGGACGATCTGGTACTCCTGACCTATGAATACGAGTGGCAGGATCGCAGTCATGTGATGTACACCCGGAAGTTTGACCTGCAAACAGGGGAAGAACCAGATCGGGAAACCCTCTTTTCCCATAAAGCATCTGAAAGTCGGGAACCCTTCGTAGCGTTTTCCCAGGATAAGAAACAGTTCATCGTGTATTATTATGACCGATTTGAAGAGACAAAAAGTTTCAATATCCTGTTTGATTACCTCCATAGCGATGAGCGACTCGGGCATCGTGTGGGGCGTGCCGAACTCGTTCGGTTTATGCGGTTTTCTACCAGCCTGGACACCTTGGGAGTAGATAATATTGTAATCAATCCCGATGCCAGTAACAAGATTTGGGGAATGGGGGTGCAGGTAGATAATGCCGGGAATGTGTATGCGACCGTATATGAAGAAAAAGAAACACTGAGTTTGATTCGATATGATTCCAAAACAGCCGAATCGAAAAAACTGTCCTATGATAAATACCCGAATATTTACCGGATGACTGACCCTTTTGATACGCATTTGCCGGTCTCGATCGGACAATTTGGAAAGTCGTACGTTGCCGTTGCGAGTCGGGAAAAACTCAAAGGGCGGATGCAGTTGCAGGAATACAATGTTGTGACCTTTGATTTTAATCGGGAAGAAGTTCATGAAAAACGAAAAGTAGACATCAATTCAAGCCTCATGGTAGGCATCGCCAAGCGCAAGCAGGCTTTTGGGTTGAAAGTCGGAAAGACATTTGATAAATACCTGATCAAAGAGATCATCGAAATGCCAGATGAAAGTATTTGGCTGGTTACCCAACACTATCAATACGACCACCTGTCCGGTAATTTTTATGAAACCCGTACCCTTGCTGCGTCTCAATCGGCCCGGATAGAAGATGTGGTGTTATACGAATTCGCGCCGGATGGCAAATTCCGAAAAGCCATCGTGATGCCTTCCTATCAGGAAACGGACCACACCAAGGACCTGGCCGGGCATTTTTACCGGATGTATGTCGATCGGGAAAATTATGAGATGCAATTCATCACCCATGAGCGGTCCGGCGAAAACCTCAAGGGTCCTCACCGCATTTTTCATCGTAAAATAAACCTGGAAACAGGCGAAACCACCCCGCGGTCTATCCTCTTTGAGGGAAAAAAGAAAGGACAGGGATTTTTCAAACTCTACACGATTTGGTTAAGTCCCTCTGTGGTTAGTATGCTGGTAGAAGATGGCTATAACGGAAAAAAGTATGCCGTGAGTGTGGAGTTGGAACAGTAGGGGAAAGAAGAAAGAGAGAAGAAGAAAGAATTCGGAGGGATTGACAAATCGTAACTCCCAAATCGTAATTCGTAACTCCAACCCCTCACCCGACCATTGCCCAGCCCTGGTTCTTTTTCATATAGCTGAGGTAAAATACCCGAATCAGCTTATTTTCCGGAAGGGCGAGTTGCGGATCGGTTTCGGTGAGTTGAAAGGCTGCGGCTCGGGTGGCATTGAGGATGTCCTGATCTTCAACGATATTGGCAAGGCGAAACTCGGGGAGGCCGCTTTGGCGCGTACCCAGAAAATCGCCGGGACCGCGCAATTGCAAATCTATTTCCGCAATCTTGAATCCATCGGTCGTCTCGACCATCGCTTTGAGGCGTTTTCGCCCGTCAGCTGATACTTTTTGTCCGGCCATCAGGATGCAGTAAGCC
>CAYGTH010000291.1:0-6889 GCA_964352745.1 uncultured Bacteroidia bacterium | reverse complement strand
CAGTAAGCCTGTTCCTGCCCGCGACCGACCCGGCCCCGCAACTGATGCAATTGCGATAAGCCAAATTTCTCAGCATTCTCAATCACCATAATGGAAGAATTAGGCACATCTACGCCTACCTCAATGACGGTAGTAGAGACCAGGATTTGCGTTTCATTTCGGACAAATCGCTGCATTTCCATTTCCTTATCAGCGGGTTTCATCCGACCATGAACGATGCCCACCCGCATCCCGGTGTAATACCGTTCCAGTAATTCAAAGCCTTTGATCGCAGCGAGATAATCCAGTTTTTTAGATTCCTCGACAAGGGGATAAACAACATAGGCTTGCCTGCCGCGCTCGATTTCCCGCTTTAGAAACCCCAGGACTTCCAGTCGCTTACTTTCGCCATAGACGAAGGTTTTGATCGGCTGCCTGCCGGGGGGCAATTCATCAATAACTGACACATCCATATCTCCATACAGGCTCATGGCCAGGGTGCGGGGAATCGGAGTGGCCGTCATAATCATATTATGCGGATAGGGATTTGCCTTTCGCCAGAGCCGTGCACGCTGTGCCACCCCAAATTTATGTTGCTCATCAATCACGACAAGCCCTAGCTTGTTGAATTTAACGGGGTCTTCAATCAGGGCATGCGTACCGATGACAATATCTGTTTCTCCGCTGGCCAGTCCTTCCAGAATCGTTGCCCGTTGTTTTTTGCGCTGTTTTCCTACCAATAGTGCAGTAGTCAGGCCCATCGGCTCGGCATAGGCGGTAATTTTTTTGAAATGCTGCTCTGCCAAAATTGCAGTAGGCGCCATAATCGTCGATTGATAGCCATTGTCTTTGGCCATTAGCATACTCATAAAGGCGACCATGGTTTTGCCACTGCCAACATCTCCCTGTATCAATCGATTCATTTGAATCGGCCGCCCCAGATCTTTCCGAATCTCTTTCAGTACCCGCTTCTGTGCGCCGGTGAGTTCAAAGGGAATATGATTGTCAAAAAAAGTATTGAAATAGGTGCCAATGGACGTGAAGGCATTTGCGCGATTTTGAGTACGGGCGCTTTGTCTCCGGAGGGCGAGCATGAGTTGGAAAAAGAAGAATTCTTCAAACTTCAGCCGATTGAGGGCTGAGCGTAAGGTCTGAAAACTTTGCGGAAAATGAATATTGAGCATCGCCTCTTTTCGGCCTACCAATCCATTTTGTTGACGGATACTCGGACTGAGATTTTCAGGAATGTAGCCCTGACATTCTTCCAGCAAAACTGACATGATGCCCCGAAATCCTCTGGAATCCAGTCCTACCCGTTGCAATTTGTCAGTAGAGGGATAAAAAGGAACGATCTTCAGCGTGTTTTGCGTCGTTTCATCTTTGAGCCGATCAATCTCCGGATGGCTGATGGTCCATTTGGGACCATAGCGTGCCGGTTTCCCAAATATGGCCAGTTCTTCTCCTTCCTTCAGGCTTTGCTGAATCCACTTTACGCCCTGAAACCAGGTCAGTTCCAGGCTGCCGGTTCCATCTGAGAAGTTCGCTACGAGTCGGCCCCTTCCTTTTCTGCCTTGAATAACCTTGATGTTGCGAATCGTTCCTACCAGGGTTACGTATCCCGTTTCCTCATCAAAATCCGCGATTTTATGCGTACGACTCCGATCGACATACTTGCGGGGGAAATAATTCAACAAATCTGCATAGGTGAAAATCCCACATTCTTCCTGCAGGATTTTCGCGCGTTTAGGTCCCACGCGCTTGAGATAAGTGATATCATTGTTCCAAATAGTCGGCAAAAGAGGGATACAGATTTGGGTAATGCAGAATTGCAAAGCCAAACTAGTAACAAGAATTCAGAAAACAAATGCCTCAATTATAAAGGATGGGCCGGGAAATGGTTTCGATTCCATCGGTCAGTTGCAAAAAGTATTGACCTTTCTCGTATCCATTAAGGTCTAACTGCTGCGAAAAGGCTCCTTCTTTGATACGTAAAGCCCCTGAAAGGAGGTGGTTGCCAGACGCATCAATCAAGCGTAACCGCAAATACATTTTCCGACTGCTTTGCACTTGTAGGTTGACAATGCCTTCGACCGGCGTTTCGCTGATCAGAATACCATTTTCTTCTTCCAATTCTTCCAGACTACTGCTGTTTTCTACGATTACTTGTTTTTCAACACTGGCTTCGCACACGCCATTGCTCACGATCAGGCGAACGGGATAGGTGCCTACCTCCGTGAAAATGTGCTTGGGATTTTGATCCATGGAACTGCCTCGTATGCCAAAGTCCCACATCCAGGCAATTGCACCGGGGGATTTGTCTTCAAAGGTAATGATCCCAAAGTCTTTGGCGAGGTCAATCGTAGTCGTCGAGAGGTCAAAGTCGGGCTGAATGCGGGTTACTTTCACCGCTAATTTCGCGGTGTCTTTACAGCCGAATTCATCTTCAGAGACCACCCGGTAATCCGCACTCTGGCTCGGTTGTACATAGATCTCGCTTCCTGACTCCTGCGGAAGGTATTCATCTGAGGACCAGGTATAGGTACGGGCACCTTGAGCGGAAAGGGTTACTAAATCTCCTTCACAAACGCTACCCGCAGAAGCGGCTACCTCCAGGGTCTGATCATTTTTTACCTGTACACTCACAGTTCCAGACACAAAGCAGCCCAGACTGTCATACCCCGAAACGGAGTAGGCCGTAGTGTTCTGCGGAAATACTTCAACTGTCGCACCTGTGCTGTCATTCAAGCCCGGAGCGCTTGCCCATTCGTATTCAATCGCTCCACTTGCAGTCAGGCGAATGCTTTCCCCCGGACAAATCGTTGGTACAGGGGGATCAATTTCAATGGGATCTGATTCTGTAACATACACCGTCAGGATGGTGCTGTTTTCACATCCCTGCGTCGTACCACTCGAAACCGTATAGGAAGTGGTAACATCCGGACTGGCAGTAACCTGTTTGCCTACGGAATTATCAAGTCCTTCCGAAGGGGACCAGTAAAAAGGAATATCACCCCCATCTGCAACAGAGAGGATTGTAGAGTTGCCCCGGCAAATCGTGTCCCGGGAGGTGGAGGCGGTGAACTCTTTTGCAATTCGAACGCTTACATGGACCTGAGCCTCACCCCCACAGCCATTTTCATCGGTACCGGAGACCAGGTAGGTGGTGCTGAATTTTGGGAAGGCTTCTATTTCATTGCCTGTAGATGCGCTGAGCCCATCTACAGGAGCCCATTTGTAGGCACCTGCTCCCGATGCGATCAAAGGAACCGTACCGCCGTAGCAAATCTCTACTGTATCTGCATTGATGCCGACTGCGGCCTGAGGATGGACGGTAACCGTAACGGTGTCCTGTTGTACACAACCTGCGGAGTCGATGGAGCTTACCGTATAAATGGTTGTTTCTAAGGGGGAAGCAAACACTTCCCGGCCGATGTCTGTACTCAATCCCTCCGAAGGCGCCCATTTGACCGTATCGCCGCCTGTAACCCGAATGATAGCAGAGCCCCCTGCACAGAATACGGGATCTTTCGGCCCCACTTCCATGATGTTTGCCGGGCTTTTGAGGGCAACCAGTACTTCCGCAGTACCGGTACATCCGAGTTGATTCGTCCCCGTCACCTGATACAGCGTCGGGACAAGCGGACGTGCGAGGACGGTTGCCTGATTGCTTTGTTCCAGGTCATCTGTCGGTTTCCATTCATAGGTAAATGCACCTGAGGCAATCAGCCGCAACGTATCGCCTACGCAAATAGCCGTGTCTGTAAAGGCAACTTCGACATGGGCGGGGTCGCTTACCCGAATATATTCTTGTTTATAAGTTCGATCTCCGCCTTCGCACCCTTGCACTTCCAGGAGTACGTCATAGACGCCGGGTGCATGGTAGGTAACCTTGGGATGCCGCTCATTTGAACGGGCAGGGACCCCACCGGGGAAAGTCCAGAAATAAGCTGTCGCATTTTCAGAATAATCTACAATAGAAACGGTCTCACCCGCACAGATTTCTGTTTTTTCCGCATAAAATCCGGGCCGCGCATATCCGCCAGTTGCGACATCAACTTCGACTTCCGCTGTGCTGATACAGCCATTGCCGCCCTGGACTTCTACCTGGTAAGTTCTGTTTTGAGAAGGACGGGCAAAGACTTCCGGCCCCGAGATTCTATTCAGTCCAATATCCGGAGACCATCTATAGGATACGCCGCCAAATGCTTCCAAAACGGCTTCCTGACCTGGGCAAAGAGTCGGTCGGTTAGTAGCGGCTACTGCTTTGGGGCTTTCCAGGACATTCAACTGTACGTAGGCAGTATCGATGCATTCGGTGTCATTGTGCGCAACAACGCGATAGCGGGTGTCTGCAGTAGGGCTTGCTTTGATTTGCGGACCGAAATCTACATTGAGCGTATTCGAAGGACTCCATGTATAATGCTTGGCTCCTCGCGCAAATATTTCGACTTCTTCTCCTTCACAGACCGTCATTTCGCCAGGAGAGATTTCCAGCCGGGGGGCATCTTTTACCTGGATATTGATCTGGCGATCTTCGGTACAGCCGTTTTCTGCAAATGCGCGGAGGGTATAGGTTCTGCTGTCCATGGGACGGGCGACAACTTTGGCTCCCTGGAAAGAATTGAGATCGAGAAAGGGGCTCCATTCGTAGGCATCAGCACCTGTCGCAATAAAGTCCAGGACTTCACCGGGACAAATCGTGGTATCGCTGAGATTTACAGTCAGGCTATCTGGTTTTTGATGGACGGTGATCGGGATTTCCCGAATGACTTTACAGCCCGTTGTAGTGGTACCCGTGAGCTGGTAAGTGGTACTTTGGGTGGGGCTTACCAGGAGGACCGGTCCTTCTGTTTCTGAGGAGTCGAGGGAACTGACCCAGCTGTATTCACCCGCGCCATAGGCCGAAATCCGAACTTCTTCTCCTGTGCAAATGGTGGCAGAAGGAGGTTCCAATCGCAGGGGATTCTCTTCTCCTACTTCGATGCTTACTGAAGCGATTGCCGTACACCCATTCTCTGCCGTTCCCGCAACGAGGTAGGTCGTACTGGTCTGGGGTCTAACCGTCAATAGCGTATCTGTTTTTTCTTCTCCTGATTCGAGAATCCATTCATAGGAATCCGCACCGGAAGCGACAAGTTGCGCATCATTTCCGGGACAAAGCTGTTCGGCAGAGGCGGTTAATTGGAGAGACGGCCCGGCTTTTACCTGTACCAGTGCTTCTTTGCGAATGGTCGAAGCGCCATGTGCATTACTGACGGTCAGGATCACCTCATAGGTTCCTGCCTTTGAATAACTCACTGTTGGTTCATCGGTCGTATCACTGGCCGGAAAACCACCGGGAAACGACCATACCCATTTTTCAGGATTGTTCGTGGATTTGTCTGTGAAGGTAACCCCTTCACCTGAGCAAATTGCCGTTTCAGAGGTACTGAAGGCTGCAGCAGGCTTTGGGGTAGGAGTAGCAGCCAACCGGATGTTGTCGAGGTAGAGGTCGTTGCCGTAGCCGGAGAAATTAACAAAGGCAATCCGGATATGGGAAGCACCGTCATAATCACTGAGGTCGATGGCCTCGGAGCGCCATTCCTGCGGCTGTGGGACAAAATTACCCCGATAAGGAGCGGCCGTGCTGAGTTGGGTGCCGCCTTTGAAGTAAATGGATTGAAACCGGGTGCCGCATTCGGTAGCGATGAATACGCCGAGGCTATCGGAGTAGCGCTCATCCGTGTAAGGGGCATAGGCAACATCAAAATGGAGCTGAGTTGAGATACTCCCTGACAAGTCTGTAATGGGGAGCATAAACCAATCGAGCCCGCCTACGAGGTTGTTGTTGAAGTTATTGAACCAAACAGCTCCGTTGCTTTTTCCAAATGCGCCCACTCGGGCACTGGGTTCCCAGGTTGGGTCCTGCTCAGGATTGATCTGAGTCAGCGTTTCGGATGGAAACTCACTGCCTTCAAAATCAACGGCAATAGGCGGTGCTTTCGCATCCCCTACGACCTGAATATATCTCCTTTTGACCGTGGAGCCAGGCCCCTGGCCGTTGGTGAGAGTGAGTTTTACAGCATATATTCCAGGCTTTTTATACTCGACAACGGGTGCTTCCTTGCGGGAAGAACCGGGTTTACCGCCTTCGAAAGTCCATTCCATGTCTTTAAAAGTACCGGGAGTCTGATTCTTAAACGCTACTGTGAGCGGCCCGCATCCCGATGTTACATCTGCGGTAAACTGAGGTTTGGGTACTTGAACAGGAGCCTGACAAGCAGTAGATCGCGTGAGGTTCCTGCGTCTGGGGCCATTTTCCATTACCGCCCGCATTCGGACACGCTGTTCCCGGGTAAACATATTCATACACGCATCATCGGTGTAGTCCATATAGTTTTGAAACATCGCAACCCCAGCGCAGCCGGAAGCATTGTCCGGGCACATAAAATTGGGTCCCGCACTAACCGGCGTATCACTGACATAATCATCGACTTCGCAATCTCCATCTCCCCAAATATGCCGTAGACCCAGCCAGTGGCCGATTTCATGGGTGGCAGTTCTGCCTTTGTTAAAGGGAGCAGCGGCTGTTCCATTTGTGCCGAATGCTGTATAGTGAATTACTACGCCATCTGTATCCGCTCCTCCTGGATCTGTGGGCAGTCCTGTAATACCGGCTGAAGTGGGGAATTGTGCGTATCCTAAAATGCCACCCGCAAGATTACATACCCAAATATTGAGGTAGCGATTAGCGTCCCAAATTGTATTGGGTTTGATGACATCGTTCATGTACGAGTCATTAAATGGGCCTCCGCTGATGGAGATTCGATTGATGCCGTTGGTTGCCCCTCCATTTGGGCTTTTCTGGGCCAGGCAAAATTCAATCTGGGTATCTGCTGCCAGATTCTCAAATTCGCGCAGCGTATTGGCT
>CAYGTH010000290.1:0-9254 GCA_964352745.1 uncultured Bacteroidia bacterium | reverse complement strand
GAAAGTCCTTATTCAACCTGAATAGGCTTTCTTTGATCCGAAACGATATGTAAGTCTCGTTGTGGAAAGGGAATAGTGATTCCCGCTTCCCGAAAAGCAGCATCAATCGCGACCCGGATATCACTCTTGATGAATTCTACATCAAAGGTATGCGTGGTCCAAAACAGGACATCAAACAATAAGGCAGAATCTCCGAACTCCAGAAATCGGGCCTGGGGTTCCGGATGTTTATGAACCATTTCATGCCCCTTTGCAGCAGCCTTTAAGCACTTCATAACCTGAGATACATCTGAGCCATAAGCGACTCCAACGGCAATCCCAAAACGAGTCATCCTTGTTTCATGACTCCAATTGATAACATTGTCCTGTGTAAACTTAGAATTAGGAATAATGACAGCAATAGACTCACGGGAATCGACAGTTGTAGTCCGGATTCCAATACGTTTGACCTTGCCCACCAAATCGCCTACCTGCACGACATCGCCGACCTCGATACTCCCATCAAACAAAATGATTACTCCGCTCAGGAAATCATTGAAGGTGTTTTGCAATCCAAACCCGATCCCTACAAGTAAGGCTGCCGAACTGGTCATCAACCAGGTGAGTGTCACCCCAATGGTTTGTAGCGACAGAAAAAAGGCCAATAAGTAAACAATGTATTGAGCGATCTGAAGGAGTGCCTGGAGCCTGCCCGGGTCCTTGTCAGCCCGCCGACGGGCAGCCCTGCTGATGAGTTTTCCGATACCCCACAAGAGGGCTTGAGCGCCCAGAAAGATGAATACAACACTCAGAATACTCAAGCCAGTGAGTTTGAAATCTCCGATTTCGATGAGGGTGTATTCGAGGAATGTAAATATGCTTTCCATAGGAATTGACAAAGTGATAGAGAAAGTGCAAAAACGGCATGCTGGCCTGTGCTTATTTTTTCTTAAAATACAGGGATTAGATCCGTAAATGAAACAATTTCAGGATAATTTCTTCAGATCACCGAATTGTATCAAAAATGTGAATTATGGAGAAATTACTCAAAAGGAAAAGTAGAAATCTGTACCCGACCCTGTGTAACATATAACTCTGTATCAGTGTCCAATATGTAATCTACAAACCCTTAACAAACATAGATATATTCTCCTGAGTCTTGATTCAGCCCGAGTATTGACACTTTAGCGGAGTTTTTTGCCAATTTCCGGAAATCAATTGCCTAATTTCCAGAAGGAGAATAGATTACCAGGTGTAGCTGTTCTACATCGAAAAAGAGTGTAAGCAATCCCGGTATATCATATTTTTGTTTTAGTCCCATTTACACAACTTTGTTTAATAATAAACTTAGACTATGTACGGACTGGTAAATGATGCGATAAAAGGCCTTGTAGTGAGTAATTATGGAGAACCCGCCTGGGAAGCAGTAAAGAAGGAAAGTGGGATTGATCTGGACCAATTTCTCAGCCACGATTCATATCCGGATCAGATGACTTTTGATTTGGCACAAGCTGCTGCCAGCGTTTTGGGAGTACCCTTGAAAGCCGTGCTGCACGCATTCGGCGAATATTGGGTATTGGTGACTGCTAAAGAAAAATACGGCGCCATGCTGAGTACGGCAGGGACTACCTTCAAAGATTTCTTAATCAATTTGCCCAGTTTCCATATTCGGGTCATGTTGCTATTTCCCAATTTGCAGCCCCCTGAGTTTCAGGTTACGGATGTGGAAGCCGATGCCTTGAGCCTTCATTATTTTTCAGATCGACACGGCCTGAAAGACTTTGTATTTGGCCTCATAAACGGACTGGGTAAAATGTATAATACGGAGGTAGAAATTGAATTACTGCAAAGCCGGGAAGAGGGAGCAGATCACGAAATATTTCGGATAAAGTGGTAGGGAATCAATTGTCAGAAGGTGCTATGAACCAACAATTATGGGATCAGTTATTTCCATTTCATATCCGGATTAATTCCGATTTACAGATAATTTCGTTGGGAAAGAGTCTTGAAAAGCTGACTCAGAAAACAATAGGTTCTGATTTCTCGGAAATTGTAACAGTTAAGCGACCCCGTATATCTGCAGTTTCATACGAGAATCTTTCCAATCTTCAGGGGAATCTACTTCTGCTGGCCGTACAGGAATTAGAGGTCGTTTTACGAGGACAAGTGGTGCTTGATGGGGAAGAGGAGCTGGTATTTTGCGTTTCCCCCTGGATGACCGACGCCAAGCAAATGGAAGTCCTGGGGCTCAATTTAAGAGACTTTGCCCTACACGATCCCATCATGGATTTGTTGCAGTTGCTGAGCTACCATGCCATGTCAATCGATGAGCTCCGGATGCAGGCAGTTGCCCTGGAGAAAGCGAAGGAGGACGCAGAAGTGGCTCTGAGGGCCCGAAGTGATTTCCTTTCGGTCATGACACATGAGATCAGAACCCCCTTGAATGCTGTGATCGGTATGGCCAACCAACTTCTGGAAGAAAACCCCAGAGAAGATCAACTGGACAGCATAAAAACGCTTCGATTTTCAGGAGACAGCCTCCTGGCGCTCGTCAATGATATTTAGGAATACAGCAAGCTCGAAGCAGGGAAAATCGAATTGGAGCTAGTTCCGGTTAATTTGAAAGACCTGCTTGAAAACATTCGGAAAACCTTTGAGCCACTGGCCCGGAAACAGAAAATAGATCTGTTGCTGGAAACCACCCCGGAATTGCCGGATGCGATCCTGGGGGATTTTACCCGAATCAGCCAAATTTTGTTTAATCTGGTAGGGAATGCGATTAAATTCACCCCCCAAGGTAGCGTGCGGTTACGCGTTACCTCAACCGAGCAATCCGCAAAAAAAGCTACGCTGCTGTTTGAGATTATCGATACAGGAGTGGGGATTCCCGAGAATAAACTGGCTGCTATCTTTGATGATTTTGTACAAATTTCCTCTGCCGTTTCCCGTTCCCATGCAGGCACAGGGCTCGGCTTATCCATTTCCAGAAAAATCCTTCAACTCCATAATTCCGACATCCACGTAAAAAGCCACGAGGGAGAAGGTTCTGTCTTTTCATTCGAATTATTGGTAGAAAAAACACAGGCAGTACGTGCCAAGGTCGCGACAGAATTAGGACCGCTTACCGGCCTCAGGGTACTGCTGGTAGAAGACAATGAGATCAATGTCAAAATCACAGCCCGTTATCTAAAAAAATGGGGAACGCTATATGAAATCGCCCATAATGGAAATGAAGCTGTTACACATGCCGCTGCACAGGGTTTTGATGTGATTCTCATGGATCTGCTAATGCCAGAGAAAGACGGGTACGAGGCTACCCAGGAAATCCGTTCGACAGCGGGAAACCCCAATCAGAATAGCCCTATCATTGCCTTATCCGCTTCTCTGTTTGATGACGTCAGGAAGAAAGCCCTGAAAGTAGGCTTGTCTGGGTTTCTGGATAAACCTTTTCGACCTGAAAATCTCCATCAAACGCTCGCAGCCTACTATCAACCCATCCCGGATTCCACAACAGCCCCGAATTAAGCAGGCCAGCTTCAAGTGAACACAAAAACAGGCGCCCTGATTATTCAGAACGCCTGAGACTTCACAACAGTTAACCAAAACCATGTGATTTATATTTGAAGCCAAATGCCGACATTATAGGCGGTATTGGCAAAAATAATTTGTCCGGATACGGCTTTTCCAAAGCCTGCGGAAATGCCCATTTTATCTGAAAATCTGTAGCTCACTTCCGGCGAAATCGTCAGGTGCTCGCTATTATTCGCAAAAATACTGGTACTGTTTGCCCCTTTGGTCGCATCTCCGTTTTGGAAGGATTGGATGCCGGTCAGGCGAACCAAGGTTGTTACTTTGTTATTCAGAAAAGTAATTCCTCCTTCAATTCCGAATCGAAATTCATCTGAGAAGCCATTCGATCTATTGTTAAAGCCGACCGTCGCGTTGGCATATGCGTTTAGCTTCCCTACTTTAAATCCGGAACCGGCATCGAGCAGAAAAACCTGATTGAATTCGCCGTCTCCTGTCTGCAAATTATTTTGTGTACCGCCACCGTCAACCCCAAGGGGTAGGCCCAACATAAGCGTTCCACTCACCACAACAGGCCCCTTGGTGATCAAGCCATATTTCAGGCCCAGGTCAAAATCCCCCAATGAATTGATCGCCTCTCCGGGAACCAGGGTCTCACCGGTTGTGCCGGAAATGGTATTGTTGAAATAGGCTCGGGTAAAAAAAGGCGCATAGGCGATACCTGTCAGACGGTCTGTGAATCCATACTCTGCATAGATACTGGTCGTGAATATGCCGTTGGTAACGTTGGGATCCAACAGGCCCGTGTCTGTGAAGTGCTGATCGGCAATCACCCACCATTGTGTGAGTTTATAAAACCCGTGGCCTTTCGGTTGGGGCCATCCGCCACCGGCGAACAGCTGAAAACTGCAAATAAGAAGCAGGAGTGGAAGTGCAATATATTTTTTCATCCTGGATGTGACTGTTAATGCGAAAATGAAGTGCTTACCCATCGATTTTTCCATCACCGACTTTGACATTAAATGGTTTGCAGTGATAGAAGATGTACTCATAGTCGAAGAGGCCGGTATCCGGTATCAGGTAGCTATGTTCCCCGCTGAAGACGGTTACCTCGCCGATTTCCAGGGCACCATTTACCGAGTTGGGATTGTTGGTCAGATACAGGTAGAGACCGGGTAGGGCTGAAGAGGCCCGATAGTCGTCTCCAATGATCAATGACAAGTCACTCCCGGTCTGGGTAAGCGTAAAACTGCCTTCCAGCAGATAGGAACTGGTCGTTTTGATCGTACCTGTCCGGGAGGTGACGGTAGGTTCGGAGGTTTCTGCGCCTACCACAACCGGGAATACATCCCGAACGGCGCCCTCAGATCCGCTTACTTCGGCTTCAATTTCTGCTGTTCCGGCGGCAATACCTGTCGCGAGGCCATTGGCGTCTATTCCGACGATTTCCGGTGCAGAACTCCTCCAGTTTACGGGCTGGTCTTCGGTTACGCCGATGGTATTGGTAAACCGGGCTTCAAATTGAAAGGTGTCGCCAAGCCCCAGGGTATCGACGGAGGCCGTGATGCGAACAGCTTCCGGCACCGCATCGAAGATGACATCATCTCCGATGCAGGAAGCCAAGAAGGGTAACAGCACAACTAAATAGCGTATGTTTTTCATATCAGGGTATTGTTAATTTTTCCTTTACAAAGTTGGGGATTAACCATTACGGAATGTTCATGAAATCATCACGAATGTATCACGGTGCTGAATCGTCGGGAAGGGGACAAAATGGGGGGAGGACAAACTAAATAATTCTGTATATTCAATTGATAAGGTTTGGAACCGAAATCAACTCTGGGGTTGTTAAATGCATCTATTTTATCGCTACAAAATCATTCGCAATAATCACGATTTAACTATGAAAAAAATATTACTCACTTTGGCTGTGATTTTAATTATTTGTGCTCAAGGCATTTGTCAAACACACTTCATAACAATTGATAGTACTAACATTTGGGTCAATACCATTGGAATTGAAAATAGAAAAGAGGGACAGCCTGTGGTAATTTGTGAAAGTGGCCATGGGACCCCCATGGAAAATTGGGATAAGGTATTAGATGGAATATCTGAATTGGCTCCCTTGGTTACTTATGACAGACCTGGTATAGGAAAATCAGAACCAATTGATGAAATACCGACAATCAAGAACGTATCTGATAGACTTGTTAAAATACTCGACTATCTGAAGTTGGAGCCACCATACATACTAGTTGGGCATTCTTTAGGAGGGCTTTATGTTCGAGGATTTTCTATTTACTACCCTGAGTTGTTGGCTGGACTTATCATTATTGACCCCGCTGACTTCACAGAGAATCATCAAAACAAGCGAGCGTATTATGATGTGCTAAATTGGGAAGACTCAAAAATTGATAGTTTAATCGATAGAATGATTGATAAACGAAACAATAGGCATGAACAGGCACCAGCATCAATACGGATGGAAGGTCAATATTTGGAAGAAATAAGAGAAAGGGAGTTTACAGAAATAGCAGAAAGTAAATTACCAAATATTCCAGTACACATTATAACCGGTGGAAGGTTTGATACGCCTCAGAAATTCCGTTCAAAAGAATATGATGTTGAAGCTGTATTTAGATCAAAAATGAAACATAGAATGGCAAGATGGACGGATGTCATTCAATCAGTGGATAAAGGGATGCTTTTTTATAGTGGAGATGCTGGGCATTTTGTACACTGGGATGACCCTGAACTGATAATTGCAAGTATCAAAATTGTTTTACTTGATTATGCGCAAATGACAAAATAAAGTACAAGCTACTAACATCAGCCAATGGGGCCTGCGTGTACAAACAGGGCAAATGTCCCATGGTAAATCAGCGACAGAAGGAAGATGACAGCTCATGCTACTATCAAGGGATTTGAGGTGATGAGGATATTCAAAAAGATCATCATGATCAGAAAATCGGAAGATTATCGTCTAGGATATCATGATTTTAGCTAATGTGTTTTTTGATCCTCTGTCCCATCAAAAAGCTTTGCCATAACTTCATCTCGATAAGTCCCCCCTATAGGAAGGGTGATATCTCCTAATTCAAGCTGATTTCCATGTAGGCTATTCACTCTGTTTTTGGCAACAAAATAGGATTTATGGATGCGCATGAAGTCTGTTGAGGGCAGTTTTTCCTCCAAACTTTTGAGTGAACCCCACGCCATGATCTTTCCTTGATCCGTAAAATAGGTTACATATTCCTTCATACTCTGGATATATAAAATATCCTTTAGGTATAGCCTATGCAATTTGTGATCGGCCTTGATAAGCAAAAATTCAAGAGGGGGAGTGCTGCTAGTGGCGATTTTCGGAAGTGTTTCGTTTTTGGCTTTATACCTAAGCTCTATTAGTTCTGTTGCCTTATTTACTGCTTGCAGAAAGCGGGTAAAACTGAAGGGTTTTAACAAATAATCAATAACTGATAGTTCGTACCCCTCTAAAGCATATTCATCATAGGCAGTGGTAAAAATGATAGCTGGGGTGTTGGAAAGGGTTTTCAAGAATTCAATGCCCGTCATTGCTGGCATCTGTATATCAAGGAAAATTAAATCAACGGATTCTACCCTTATGCTAGAGAGTGCCTCAAGAGGATTGCTAAACTTTCCCAGTAGCTCTAAATGGGGAATCCTTCCAATAAAATTCTCCAAAAGGTCTCTGGCGATCTCTTCGTCGTCAATAATGATGCAAGAGTAGTTTCTCATGCGCAGTCGAGTTCTAGGTGTACGTTGAAAGAAGCCTCTGTTTCTTCGATATGTAAATTATGTTTATTTGGATATAAAAGCTTCAAGCGCTGCTGAATATTTCTTAGGCCAATACCGCCTATTTTATCCTTACTATATTCTTCCTGGGGCTTACTGTTGCCCACTTCAAAAATAAGCCTATTTCCCCTGGTATTCAGGCTTATGTGGACATAGCCATTCTCAAGGTCTTCAATTTGGCTGTGTTTGAAGGCATTTTCTACAAAAGGGATAAAAAGAAGAGGGGATACTTTTAAACCCTCATACCCTTCCCCTATATCAAATCTTATATCCATACCCCGACTATCCTTCAATTTTGCGAGCTCAATATAGTTCTTCAAATATTCTACTTCTCGCTTAAGTGGGACTTTCTCTTCATTAGAATCATAAAGCATATATCTTAGGATATTCGATAACTTTAACAATTGATCAGAGGCTCGATCCGACTGGATGATGGTTAAGCCATAGATATTATGTAAAGTGTTGAATAGAAAGTGAGGGTTAATTTGGGATTTAAGGAATTTTATTTCGGTTTCTAATTTAGCTTTCTCCAGTTGTATGAAAGCTTTTTCTTTTTCGCTAGCAAATCTACTAAAGGAGACTAGGGAGCTACCGAGCAGGCTAATCAACAGAGGAGGTAGATTCCGTATCAACCATCGGAAACTACCATCGACTTTTTGATTATATGTCTTTTCAAAAACCTCTGAAGAGGTTTTTTCTTTAAATCTTTCTACTCCTTGTTTTTCTTTTTGATTCCATGGAAGATGGTCAGAGTGCATCCCCCAAACGACAACCATAAGTATTACAGCAGAAGATAAGAAGTAGACTACTTTTTTCTTTTGGAAATATAGATTGGGTAGAAGCCATTTTAGGTTAAAAAAAACGACAATAGACGCCCCCACAACCATAAGGATAACTCGACGCCAGAAACTGGCATCAAATTCATCTCCATTGTTTAGGATTAGAAGAATGAAAAGCCAACCTATCCCCCATATAAGTATCTGAGTGATTATATTCTTTACTGAGTCGATTTTCATTATGTAATGTGCGATGAAATTTTTGCAGGCTCAATTCTTTTCAACGAACAGCAGATATTTTTCAACGAAACTGGTTGCTTAGGTAGTTTAATGGCTTCAACTCTTGTTAAGCCCTAAAAGATCAAAATCGTTGAAAAAAATGCCCTCTTCGTTGAATAATTTTTTTGTAGTGATCAGAGATGTGCAGTTTTAGATGTCGTTTTTAATCAAAGGTTTATGAAAAACCTAAAAATAGATTAGAGACGTTTCTTACAAAAAAAATCTTAAAAAGATAATGAGAAAGGCACTTATTGTGGTTGGATTAGTATTTCTGATAACAATTATATGTATAGATGCTACAGATAGGAATGATGATGTAACAATTCCTAAATTCAACTTCCCTGAAACAATTGTCTTTGAGCAAAACCTTTCTGCCTATAACATTTTTGAAGGTTCTCTTGCTGATCTAATCCCTGCCAACGATTACCATTTGGTGGAGCTAAGTTCAATTCTCTTTACGGATTACTCCCACAAACAACGTCTGGTGAAAGTTCCCGCAGGGACAAAAATGACAAGGTTGAATGACGGGACGATTGATTACCCTGATGGAACAATCTTGACGAAGACCTTCTTTTATCAAAACGATGAAAGAGATACCACACAGGGCAAACGAATCATCGAAACGCGACTGGAAATCAAAGCAAATGGAAAATGGAATATCGCCACCTATCTGTGGAACCAAGACCAAACTGATGCAACTCTGGCCATAGATGGTTCTGATACCCAAGTAAATTGGATTAATGCAGCGGGAGTTAGTCAATCAACCCTGTATCATGTTCCAAGCCAAAACGAGTGTATGACTTGCCATCAATCCAATTCGGCGATAAGCCCAATAGGCCCCAGTTTACGGAACTTAAATCGGTTGGTTGAGCGAAACGG
>CAYGTH010000289.1:1413-9277 GCA_964352745.1 uncultured Bacteroidia bacterium | reverse complement strand
GATCGAGATAGTTATTATAAACAGATAACTGTTTTGGACAACACACAGGCCCCAGGTAGCTTTGCTATCTGGGGTTCCCTTTTTTGATGTGAATAGTTGAACCCACGGACCCCTTAAAAGGTCTCGCCTGCGAGGTAACGAATTCCTACAACAAGGATTACGCTGACAACGAGTCCTGCAACTGTCTTACCTAAATCCAGGAGCAATACCCGCCACATCCCTGCCTGATTGCGATGCTTGAGTCGGAAAGTCATAGCAAGTTCCCGGCCTGCGAGTAGGCCGATAAATACCCAGGTGGTGCTCATTGGGAGGTTATTCCATTCCTTGAATATCAGTAAAATGATTCCATAAAATAAGTTGATAATGGTAGCGGAACGAATGTCCTGAACATTGGTTTTTGAGGTTACAATCTTCTGGATTGATCCGCCTCCCTGGTAGAAAATATAAGCCAATAATCCGAGTAGCAAGGCAAGAGATAAGAAGAATGCCCCAACTGTAAGCTCTTCTTTTCGAGGGAAGTAAACATAAATATTTGCCAGGTCCTGAATAAGCCACTGTGACCACAAAAAGCCTGTTGAAGCCCATTGGGCGACCAGCCATTTGACATCGTTTTCGTCTTCTTCTGTATCTATGAATCTTTTTTCGACCCAATTAGAAATCAATACATAGATCAAAAAAGCAGCTCCGATAGCGACTGCATAACCCGTGATAGACTTCACTACCATGCCCTGAATCGTTTTCCCTGTCGAGAAAATGCTCAAAATCAGAAAGGTTGTACTTACCGGAATCCCTACTCGGGTAATCAATAATAATACAAGTGGTGGCAACATATACCACCAGTAAATGGTCTCAGGGTAAGGGATTTGGTCCAGTCGGCCGTAGGACATGTCTCCACCGTTGAAGAAAAACCCATAAATCAATACAGTACTCATAATGAGGGCGGCAAAGCCCCATAATACATACCATGGCCTGGTATTATTGGAAGACAAAAATGTCCCGAGTGTTTGGATTACATCATTACCAACTACGGAGTAGCAGGCGAAAATGAACCCGAGAATCATAATAATTTGTGTGAATTCCACTGGAATGAGGGTTAGTGTGCGGGCAAATATATAAAATTATCGATACGACAAGATTATCAGAGCTTTAATTCTCCTTTGGGACAATAGGGAGCCAATGTTCTTCA
This sequence comes from uncultured Bacteroidia bacterium, assembly GCA_964352745.1. Taxonomy (GTDB): domain Bacteria; phylum Bacteroidota; class Bacteroidia; order J057; family J057; genus CAYGTH01. The sequence continues at coordinate 8,091 of CAYGTH010000289.1, read as the reverse complement.
AGTAGCTTTTGAGTTAATGGATAGGTGGGCATCTCACCTTGACTCCAGTATTCTCGATTGATCCAACTAACTGCTTCGATGTACTCTTCAGCTTGTGGAATAAGGGGGTGCTGAGAAGAAGTAAACATCTGGAACCAATAGGTTTTTTTGAGAACCCATTTGCCATTAGGGCTACAAAAGGTATGAAAGGTCGAAGGAAGCTGATGGCTCAGGTCAACTAAATCAAGCCCGGTTTCTTCCTGCACCTCCCGGATAGCAGTTTCTTTCGGGGATTCCAGTCCTTCCATATGGCCCTTAGGTAGAGACCATCGATTTCGGGTGAAAATAAATAGCGCATCAGATGACTCATTAAGCACCAGACCACCTGCGACATCTTTACGTTTGAATAATCGCTTAAATGCTTTCCAGGCTGATTTCCTGCGTTTCTTGTCTGTAAACAGGATGATGAGTTCCCCATTTGCCTCCCGATGTCTCTTCTCCTGCTGAAAAGAAAATAGCTCATTATGAAATTCTGGGGTGTCCCCTTCTGATATATAGAACAACATTCGATTTTCCTGTGGAAGATAGGAAGTGTGAATTTGATAAGAAGCCTCTGCTAAGGAGATGCCTTTTGGTTGTTGAGGAAGCATCGGCCCAACTTCGAAGGAAATACACAGGTTTAACGCAAAAATTTTCATAGTTTTGCCTCCAAATTAGGCCATATGTCAATTGAATCGGATAAAATTGCAGCGTATTTACTGGAAATCAAAGCGGTTCGGTTGAGCCCGGCAGAACCTTTCACCTGGAGTTCCGGCTGGAAGTCTCCCATTTATTGTGATAACCGCCTTGTTTTGTCCTTTCCAGAGGTGCGGGACTACGTAGCCACTGCCTTTGTAAAGCGTATTCAGGAAAATTATCCGCATGCTGATGGGATCATTGGAGTTGCTACCGGAGCAATCGCATGGGGCGTTTTGGTGGCAGAAAAACTGGAGCTTCCCTTTGCCTATGTGCGTGCAAAGGCAAAAGGACATGGTTTACAAAACCTATTGGAGGGGAAAGTTGAGGCCGGGAAATCCTATGTGGTAATCGAGGATTTGGTTTCCACCGGAAAAAGCAGTGCTCAGGCAGTGCGCGCAATCCAGGAGAGCGGAGCAACGGTGTTGACGACCCTTTCCATTTTTAGCTATGGATTCCCGCAGGCTGAAAAAACCTTTTCAGAGACGGGAACAAGCTATCAATCTCTGACAAATCTGGCGACACTCTTGGAGAAAGCCGAGCAAAATGCCTATCTTCAAGGCCAGGAACAGGAAACTATATTTGCCTGGCAACAGGCACCTGATTCATGGGGGCAATAAGCCCCGGTTATTTCAACTATTTCGAAATGAGCGATAATACTACCTTCCTCGATACCATCAAAAAAAGCACCATTCAGGATTATATCGTGGAGGTGCGAGGGTATGCAAACGAGATGACCATAGAGGTGAAAGCGGAGAATTTGATTACTGTATTGACAGAGTTGAAAAATAACTTCGGTTTTACCTATTTGGCAGACATTACCGGAACAGATGACTATACAGATGAAGCTCGATTTGAGGTTGCCTACAATATCCTGAGTATGGAATCCGGACAGCGTCTTCGGGTTACCTGCCGGGTAGAAGAAGGCAATCCCGAAGTCGAAACCGCAACAACCTTGTGGGGGGCTGCGAACTGGTACGAGCGGGAAGTCTACGATATGTTGGGAATTAAATTTGCCAACCATCCCGATCTCCGTCGCATGTATATGCCCGAGGATTATGAATATTTTCCGTTGAGAAAAGAATTCCCCTTATTAGGCATTCCCGGATCGATTCAGCTTCCTGAGAAAGATCCTCCGAAGGAATACAAATAGGCTTACAGCCTACTGCCATTCAAGGACAGGCAATATTGCTGGAATCTTAATTTCCAAGACTTGTGAAAACAACCGATTTTATCCTGGAATTGATTATCGCCGGGCTGGGTACACTTGTCTGGATCATTTTTCTATTTCTGGGAATAATCGATGTAAACTGGCAATTCGTAGGTACCCTGTTCCAGTTGGAGGGCTTTTTGGGGTTTGCTACGCTAGTTGTATTACTGATTGCCCCATTCATTTACATTATTGGAATCGTTACGGACCGCCTGGTCGACAACCTGTTTGACAACTGGTTTGCAAACCGGCTTGCCAAACAAGAATTTGGAGGTAACCGAGCTACTTACAAGCGAGCTGTTTCCTGTATATACATGGGGCCGGAAGGGTTGAAAGAAGCTTTTACATATAGTAGAATGCGAATTCGGATATGCAGGGCATGGGCATATAATAGTACCATGATCCTGATAAGCATGAATGTGTTTTTGATTCTCCGTAAGGCTTGGTTTCCGCAGACACTAGCACTGAGTATCTTTTTTTCCATTCTTTTCCTGATTTCAACCGTAGTGAGTTTTCATGCCTGGAAGAGCCTGGTTAAAAAAGAATACTTCAGTCTCAAGATCAATCAGGAACTCCTTAGCGAAAAACCGCGTTCAAAAAAGAAAAAGACCCGCAATTGAGGTCTTTTTCTCTTTTGGTATTTGTGATGAATTAGTCTTCCCAGGAAGCAGAAAGATCTTCTGAGTCAAGATCAACTTCTGCACTAATAGGAACTTCAACTTCTTCGGGTTCGTCTGATGAAAACTCTTTCGATTTTTCATTATGTCTTACTGACCCATCTTCTCCCACGTGGTTGTCTCTGTATTCCGGATCACGGTCAAACTCTTCGTAGTCATAGTCCGGCAAGAGTTCTGTTTTTACATGGTCGATTGTCTTATTGAGGGAGGCGAGAAACTTGTTGAAATCTTCTTTGTATAAAAAGATTTTGTGCTTGTCGTATCCTCTGCCGTTAAATCTCCTTTTACTCTCTGTAATCGTAATGTAGTAGTCATTAGAACGGGTCGATCTCACATCAAAAAAATAGGTCCGTTTTCCCGCTCTGATTTTTTCTGAGTACACTTCATCTCTCCCTTGCATATCTTCGGTTTTTATTCGGGTATTTCAGGTTGATACACAAAAATATGAATTTATCACATTCCGCCCAAAGCTTTTTTCAAAGAGGGAGATTATCCAAATTTTGCAGAAAACACTAATTATTATCCGGACGTTCCCCGCCCGAAGTATCGATCCCTGCTGCTTGCTGCGCTGCTGCTTCCCGATCCCTGATCTCCTGTAACTGCTTCTGTGTCAATTTGTTATTGAACTTTTCTGCCAGCTCCACATTGCGGTACCATTCAAAATAGCCCCCTCTTTTGTAAAAACTCAAGGCATCATAAGAGCCATCCGGCCCCATTTCCCACACTTCCTGTAATTTTTGCCCACCCTGCATTCTCGGATCTGCAAGGTGATCATACACCAGCATTTCCTTTTTAAACAGTTTTCCAATGCCCGATTTCACATAGCTGAAATTGAGGGTGAAGGGGGCATAATCAGAATACTTGAATAAAGCGCGTGATTTAGGCAAAATGTCGAAGTAAAATACATTCGCGCCAAACAACACTTTGTTTTTGTCTTTTGGATCAAAGGACAGGGCTTCCACCACTTTGTAATTACTTCTGTTGTCATTTCCATTCCATCCCATCAGCAGATAGACCTTGCTCTTTTCTTTTTTTCCACCGCGCTCGACCTTGATCTGGTAGGCTGGAATATGGTTTTTGTTTTTGGCCGGGTAGTACAGCGCGCCGAGCCAGTTTGTATTGTCAAGCAAGCGATTCTCAATATCTCTGGGAATGTCCTGCATCTCAACCAGTGGAATGACGATATACTCGGTCCCGCCTTGTTCATTGATATACTTTCGTTGTACCAATCCAAAAAAGTAATGGTATTGTTCTGCATAATACTCCTCATAGTTTTTGTCCACTATATACCAGGTAAATATTCGGAAACTATGATCCTCTGCTTCTAAAATGGAAACCGTTTGGAGGGAGTCAAAGTCATATTCATAGCTCTCAGGACGCTTGAGGGTTTCAATGAGTTGGGAGGCAAATCGTCTGTTTTGATTGATTTTATAAGTGAGCGAATCGTGATTCAGGATATCACGCGCCATCTTGCTGAGAGTAGTTTCTGCCTGTGAAAGGGGCTGCTGCGCATCTGCACGATTGAGGGAAATAAGGAGGAGCGCCAGCAGGAAATAACGAAAAGAGTTCATATAAAAATATTATAGCCGCTAAATAAAGAAGATGGGAGGATTGTTAATCCTAAATCATCAAAACTACGTGTTTAACGTTGAATTGCAAGCGGCTAGTATATGCTGGCACGGTCGGGGCGTAAAAGATTGTTGTGTCGATAGGGGATTAAAAAAAGGGTGGACGAAACGCCCACCCCGGATAAATGCTACACGGGATTATTGAAAGATGATTTTCTGAATTGCAATGGTTTGATTGTGCTGAATGACCTGAAGGAAGTAGGTCCCGTCATTCAAGTGCCCTCTCTCCAGGAGGAATTCTGGTTCTGTTATGCGATCAATTCTACGAACTTCACGCCCCCGGATATCTACTAGTTTGGCCCGGATATCTCCGGAGTTGATTAGGGTATTGTCCATTACAATCCGTACAAAAGAGACAGCAGGTGTGGGGTAGGCACGGATTCCAGTGTTTGTCAGATCCGCAAACAGCCCGGTTGTTACTGACCAAAAACTCAATCCGAAACTGGACCCATTGCCGGTAAAGCTATAAGGAGCCAATCCCGTGATGAAGTCTCCGGCTGTCCATATTCCTTTGCTTGCAGCAACTGATTCGCGACCAATACCTGCGCCCCCCCATTGAAGGAAGTCCAGCATCGAGGCCGTATCCGAAAAGGCTCCCGAAGCCCTATACAGGCCTAAATCTGCCGCGTTATCGGTAAGTGGCCAGCCGCTGAGTTTGGCAGTGTCGCCAGGCGCAAGATTTAGTGAGCCTGAAATAAGCGTTACCGGAGCGGAGGTCAAATCGCCTGTGTAATTAAACTCAGAACAAAGTCGATAACCAGAAATGTCAAAGGTACTTGTGCCAAAATTTTTGATGTGAATCACATCAGTCGCTGGATTTACATACACAATCCTGATGGCACCCAGCGCATTGGGGGCAGGGCTATTCGCCCAAAAAGGCAAGCCGTTTTGACTCCCGTCTCCCGTATAAAAGTAAGGAGCAGTCCCTGTGATAAAATCTCCGGCAGTCCAGATGCCTTTCATAACGGCAACAGATTCGCGCCCGATACCCGCGCCTCCCCACTGCACAAAATCCACCATGGCTGCGGGGGAACCAAAAGCTCCTGCTGCCAGATAGATTCCGAGATCTGCTGCCGCGTCCGTAATGGGCCAGCCGTCAATAATTACGCTATCTCCGGGATTCAAGGCAAGTGCTCCTGATACAATATTTACAGGGGCATCAGTCAGGTTCGCGGTATAGACAAACTCAGAACACAGTCGGTATCCTGAAATATCGATTGCCGCATCTCCGTAGTTTTTGATCGTAATTTGATCTGTGGTAGGATTGACTCCTGCGATCCGCACATTCGCTACCTGGGAGGCCCAGGCAGATAAACCATTCTCCGTTCCATTTCCAGTATAGACAAATGGTCCTGAGCCGGAAAGGAAGTCGCCAGCCGTCCAGATCCCTTTTCCTACCGCCACACTTTCACGGCCATTGCCACCGCTGCCCCACTGTACAAAATCTACCATAGCAGGCTGGTCTCCAAAACTTCCAGTCCCGAGATATAACCCGAAATCTGATACAGCAGAAAGATTCCAGCCCGATAATTCAACTTCTGCCCCTGCAGGGATATCGAGATTACCACTTACTACTGTCAGGGAAGTGAGGTTTTGAGTATAGCTGAATAATGCGCAGAGTCGGTAGGAAGATACATCTACATTGCCTGAACCAAAGTTCTTGAGGGTAAATGCGGAGGTAGTAGGGTCTACCTTTACGATTCGGATTTGGGCCTGTGTAAGACTAAGTAGCAATCCGAGACATATTAATAATGCAAACTTCTTCATGGTTTTGATGGGGTTGGTGATTAATTATGTTCCCAATATCGCTTGCCAACCCACACCAGTATAACCAGTGTTGAGGATAAATAAAAAGTGAAAAAAGTAAAATATGGCTAATAGTGATGTAATTAATCTGAAATTGGATTTTTAAATTAAATTTTAAAATACTTGAATATCGTCTTTTTGCCTTGATTATCTTTGGTAATCTTATGATTCGGAGCAAGGAGCAGTAAACATTGTAAGCGGCGAGGGGTTAACATACCTCGGGCGAAATGCGGAAAACCAATAAGCATACTATTCAATAGAAGTAGCGTGTCAAGGAAGAGATAAGTATGAAAAAGGCGATCATTATTGGGGCGGGAATAGCTGGAATTGCAACAGCCATTCGATTGCGGATAAAAGGCTATGCAGTCTCGGTGTACGAAGCAAATTCTGGTCCGGGTGGGAAACTGACTGAGCTTCGGCAGGAAGGGTTTCGCTTTGACGCTGGCCCCTCTTTATTTACGCTACCCCATTTGGTGGAAGACTTGTTTCGGGAAGCTGGAGAAAATCCCCTGGACCATTTTGAACGTGAAGCCCTCCCGCTTATTTGCAAATATTTTTACGAAGACGGAACCGTAATCAATGCCTGGAAAGATGTTGAAGATTTTGCAGCGGAGGTGGAGGCCAAAACAGGAGAACCCAAAGA
>CAYGTH010000289.1:0-1403 GCA_964352745.1 uncultured Bacteroidia bacterium | reverse complement strand
GTACAACATCACAGCGCATGTGTTTTTGGAGCGATCACTTCATAAAATTGGCACCTATCTTCGTAAGGATACCCTTCGCTCCATTACCCAGCTCCATAAACTGGACGCCTTTCAGACCATGGGGCAGGCAAATGCCCGCAAGTTCAAAGACCCACGAGTCGTACAGCTTTTTAACCGCTACGCTACCTATAATGGCTCAAATCCCTACGAAGCGCCTGCAACCTTAAATATTATCCCGCACCTTGAACATAACCTGGGTGCGTTTTTTCCCAAAAAGGGTATGTACAGCATTACCCAAAGCCTATTCGATCTGGCGGAGTCAAAAGGGGTCCAATTTTATTTTGACTCCCCGGTATCCCGGATTGTGGTAGCGCATAAAGTTGCCAGCGGAATAGAAAGGGGAGGGGAGTTCATTCCGGCAGATTTGGTGGTGAGCAATATGGATATCGTGCCGACTTTCCGCAAGCTGATGCCTGATGTTAATGCGCCGGAAAGCACATTGAATCAGCCCCGATCCAGTTCTGCGCTCATCTTTTACTGGGGCATGAACAAGACCTTTAAAGACCTGGACCTCCATAATATACTCTTTAGCCAGGATTATGAAGCAGAATGTAAGATGTTGTGGCAAGCGAATTCTGTAACAGATGATCCTACCGTGTATGTGTATGTCAGCAGTAAGTTTCAGGCTTCGGATGCACCTGAAGGCTGTGAAAACTGGTTTGTGATGATCAATGTGCCGCCGGATAAAGGGCAGGACTGGGATCAGGTAATTATTGATGCCCGAATTGCTATTCAGCAAAAATTAGAGCGGGTGCTGGGGCAGCCGGTTACCCCACATATTCAATCGGAGTCGATCCTCGATCCAAGATTGTTGGCAAGTCGTACTTCCTCGCATATGGGGGCTTTGTATGGCAATAGTTCCAATAACCGCTTTGCTGCATTCCTGCGACACCCCAATTTTTCCCGCCGGATTAAGAATGTATATTTCTGTGGGGGAAGCGTACATCCTGGAGGAGGCGTGCCCTTGTGCCTCCTTTCTGCAAAGATTACTGCCGATCTCATCGAGGCTCCTGAGTAAATATTATGGCGATACTAAAGGCTCGTTATTCCCGATTGGGTCGATGGAGTTGGAATCTGTTTTCCACAGGGATTATCAAGCTCTGTTTTCGGAAGGTGGAAGTGTATAACAGGGTCGAGGTTCAGGGGAATAAATCCTTACTCCTGATTGGAAATCATATTGGGTGGTGGGATGGATTTTGGGCCATGTACCTGAATCGATATTATTTTGGGAAGCGATTTCATGCGATGATGCTCGAAAAGGAGTTGGTGAAACGCCCTTTGTTGCGCGATGCAGGAGCTTTTTCGATTGCACCCGGAAATCGATCAGCTCTGGAGAGCATTGG
>CAYGTH010000288.1:0-9319 GCA_964352745.1 uncultured Bacteroidia bacterium | reverse complement strand
GATTTATAAGACGTAAAATCTAAATTTTAAAAAGTCAATTGATTGAATATTTTAATTCAAGAAAAACTAGATTCACTGGAGAATAATCTCAAGCAAATTGCACGAATAACCAAACGCCGAAAGGTGAAAAAAAACTTGTCAATTTTATTCGGAGCCTGTTTCCGCGTTAATTGATGCTTTATATTCGTGTAGCCCGTTTTTTTTAGCTAATTATGGAAATCCAGATACCATACAAGATTCTTCCCAGGACCTACCTGTATAGCCTTGTCTTGTTGAGCATTTGTGTGAGCTGTCATGAATTCTCGGTTTCTGAGAAGTCGAACACGGCCAACTGCAATCCACAATTCTTTCAGGAATTCGGTAGAAATGATTCCGCTATCTCTTCCGATTATTTTAAGACAGATTCCATCGTGCGGGTCAATGATTCCTTATGTGGGTATTGGCACCAGTTTAGGCTATGGATTGGCTCTTTTCCGTTTATTATCCATAAAGGCATTGTATATCAAGTTGATAAGAGTATTTTCTTGATGCCTGAAAATGATTCTATTGGATACAAATTATTTGATTTTGGCTTGTCGATTGATTCTCATATTCCGATATCATACGTACTAAAATACCCATTTGATTTCAAAGGTAGAAAAGAATTTGCCCAAGATAAGAAGGTCTATGATCTTGTTTTGGAAGATAAGTTTTATGATCCTACCCAATTTGATACCCTATTCAAGTTCCGATTCAGAAATTATGTTCCTTTGGATTTGAGTGAAGATTTGGTGTTTTGGGTAGGCGAGGAGGTCGGCGTTGTTGGAATGTATATTACAACTGCCTTATATGAGAATCGGAAAACAGAACTTATTCGATTTTATATCGGTGATATTTACCTTGAGAGGATAGATACATCAAAAGTAGAAACTGATGGTAGTGATTTTGATTTCCTATAACATTACTCAGACAATTCGCTATCTCTCAATATGCATGATAGCACTTTGGCTACCCAATACGGGCCTATGTCCAGCAGACTGACCACAATCATTTCAAGGACTTTTGTAAATCCTGTTCAAAATCTTCTACATCGTAATGGAGCGGAATCTGATTGGCCGCCAGAGCCTGTTGAAAAGCCACTACATCTAGCCCAGACAAGCGTCGTGCTTGTCCAAAACTCAATTCATACTTCTGAAATAGCAGCATAGCTAACTCTGTGCGTAGAGCTGTCTCACTCAGGTTGATTTGTTGTAAGATATTATCCGATATAGAGAGTGTCATGAATAATCCTTTTGATGGCTTGCCTAATCCTTATTCAATCTACGAAGAAATAGTAAAGTGAGGTTTCTCACGCTACTCCGATTCCCCCCACAGCCACTTCAGACCTTCAGGTAACAATATGCCGGGATGTTTATCATTATGTTCGCCATCTGTCCAGACAGCGGTAAATTCGTAGCGTGGGCCTGCTACCTCATTCTTGTCGGCATTTGCGTTTGCGTATTTCATGGCGGAAACCATTTGCTGATTCGCCAGAAACCAGTCGCCCCACTTATTGCTCAGGTCATTGATGCCATCCGAAACAAAGATGCGCATCGGGCGAATGGGCTGCCGACGGATGAGGGCAGGATAATCCTGTCCGCCCAGTTTGATGGGGGTTTCTTCTGGCCGAAAACCGATGGAAACGTAGCTGCCGATGCTACTGTACACTTTCCGAAATACATCGGGATAATACCAGGCAACAGAAAAAGCGGCAATTGCCCCACTGCTGGAACCCCCAATGGCGCGCTGCTCCGGATCATCAGTCAGGGTATATTGCTTGGCGACCAGGGGTAACATTTCTTCTACAATAAATCGTGCATAGCGATCATTCATCGCATCGTACTCTTGTGCGCGGTTATTGGGATTGCGTGAGCCTAAGTCATCGGGATACACTTCCGATCGATTTCCGGGGGTAATAAAAATGCCGATCGTAACGGGTATTTCTCCCTTGGCAATTAGATTTTCCATCACCTGCGGGGCACGGATGGAGCCTTTCGGATTCGTGGCCCGATACCCGTCCTGAAACACCAATACACTTGCGGCTTTTGAAGGTTCGTATTGGGCTGGAATGAATAGCCAATATTGTCGAACTGTGCCTTCGATGATTTTGCTGTGAAACGTGAAGGGGCCTCGTAATTCGCCCTTGGGGACGCCCTCTTGCGGAAAATGATCGGGGGTAAGTTCCAATCCCGTACGGATATCCATTTGTCCGATCAGGGAGTAAACGGATAATAAGATCAGGGCAAATATGAATTGAATTTTGAAGAGTAGCGCGTTCATAAAGGGGAGTGTTAAGAGTAGTGATGTGTTGAGTAGCCGGGAATGAGTTGAATATCTTCAAAAGCCGGGTCTTTTTCAAATCAGGATGCGATATGATCTTATTGAATAGCCTTGCTAGATTGCCATAAATCGCCTCGTCCTCCTCGCAAGAGGGAACGGTTTCGATCACAGAATATGGGGATAGACAGTACCTGCCTCAAAATGCCAGCCCAAACCGGATGGTACTAAAGGTCGATACTTTCCAACTCTCTAAATGGGGGGTACTGATAATGAAGCCATGAGGCGAAAGGTTGTTTTCCGTGTTGAAAAATTGAAAGCCTGCCTGCGCATCTATGTACATCCATTTGCCTATTCTACGCTGGATTCCATAAACAGGGGTAACAGAAAGACCTCTGAAATAATAATTCCCCAGTGGCTCTACAAAACGAGGATTTGTTCTGCGAAACATCAATTGGGTACTGCCGATTACACTGAGGTAATTGGCTGAAAAATTATTGGCACTTTGGCTGTTCCGCATTCGCTTTCGCAGGTTGTAATAATACCGGGGAGCAATGTCCAGCCCTATGGTGCCGTCCCAGGAAGGGATGTGTGGATTTTTTCCAGAAAAGGAAAGGTAATAAGCTGCTGCCAATCGACTATCGAGGGAGAAGGAAGGACTGATTTTTTGTTCCCATCCCAGGTTTATGAGCCCAAAAGCTTCCTCCTCGTTCAGGCGACGAAAGGTATTGAGGACATCTATCTTGATGAGTGTAGATTCGGGAACTTTAAACCGGAATAAATCCGGCAGGGATCGTTCGAGGTTGTGAGGGGAGTGAGGGGCATCTACCTCTTGTGCGCAAACAACCAGACACATACAGATACATACCCAAAATAGTATCATTTGCTTCATACAGCAGGGCTTTAAGGGGTTCGTAAAACAGAAAATACCAGATCCGATGCGTCAGCAGATAAGATACTGATTTTTGAGGAATTTTTTCCTTAGTGCAGTAGGTTTTGCACGAATTCAGACATGAACGGCCCGGAAATCTTATTCAGCGACAAAAATCCGCCCGAAGGTGGTAGTTGCGTCGATAGAAAAGGTGGGGCTGGCAGGCGAAAATGTTGCGCGTTCCCCATTGGGGGTCTGACGAAAAGGAAGGGATTTGGGGAGCCGGATTTCCCCGGCTTGCGCGTGCAGGGAATAGGCTCCGGATTCGCCGCTTACCCCTGTCAAGTTGATGTTGGATTGCTGAGCTTCAATGCGAATATCAGCATTTGTTTTGTCTATATCCAGGCTTATTTCACCGTATTTTGCACTCAGGTCTTGCTTGCCGGAAATGTTGCTCAGGGTAATCGCAGACCGGTCAGACTGAATCGATACCTGCCCGGTTATGGATTCTCCATTGACATCGCCGAAATATGACTGAATCGTCACATCTCCTGTATGGGATTTGAGGGTAACCTCACAAAATTCGCCTTTGATTTCGACCTGTCCGGTAAGGTCTTCCATCCAAATCAGTCCAAAGGCATTGCGGATATCGAGAGAACAGCCTTTCGGAACCTTGAGGTAATATTTTGCCTTGAGGTTGGAAGTTGGGCGGGAATCCTCCTGCCCGGCCAGAAAATTACGGATCATGATACCTTCCCCAAAGCGGCCGATGAAGTATTGCATCAGGTCGAGTTCCGTTGCTGCAACTTCCTTTTTGGGATGCTTACTCACGAGGTGGAGTTCGAGCCGGATGCTGTCATATTCCCAGGATTCGATCCGAATCTCTGCGCGGTCAGCTTCTATTTGAATGGGGGCGCCCGGAGGATGGGCGATGCTTTTTTGGATTCGCTTGGTGATGACCTGTAAGCGTTGCTGTGCAGGTAAGCGCGTCAGGGTAGTGGAAAAGACGGCTATTATCAGCAGGATTTTCATTCCCGTATAGCTAATCAGTTTCATAGCTATTTCCCTCTGTCTTCAGTATCCTTTTGACAACAACCGCCTTCTCTCTTTCTATATGGGCCATTTTGGCCACCCAGCGTGGATCATCATTATATGCACCAACTGCTTCCATAATGTCACGCTCAGCCTGTAGGAGTTCCTCCCATTCCTGCTTGAGCAGTATGAGACTCGTGTCTTGCGAATTGAGAATCGATTTCAGGCGATCCATCGGAATGTCAGGTAATTGCCTCGACATACTTTTGAGATTGGAAATGGGTTCCAGGAGTTCCGTTGTTTCCAGCATGTCGACGGACTCGACTCCTAATTCCGGACTGAGCGTTTCTTCGGAATAAATCATTTCTACCGGATCGATTGAAATTTCGCCGGTAAGGCCTTTCTCTGCTTCTGTTTGAGGGCGGTGAAAATGGGCATTGCTCACCCACATGGCCATTCCAAACAAGACCCACACCGCCGCGATAGCAGCAACCCGACTCCAAGATTTACGATTCATGGGCAGAACACGAACTTTCCCGGCACGTTGGTCGAGCGTTTTTCGCAGGCTATTCCATAGATATTCCGGTGCCTGATACAGCGGGAGTAAAGCGATTGCTTCTTTTAAGCTCAATCGATTTTTTTCCGATTCGTTATACATCAGTTCTTCGTCGATCTTATCCCAGACAGCGGACGGTGCGGTGAGTGGGGGAACTTTTTCTATATGTTCATCAATGGGCAGTACTGCACTCAATTGCATCCACAATTCCTTACCCGGCTGATAGGTCGGGAGTCGCTTCAATGCTTCCTCCAGGCTTGTTCTATTTCGTTCTTCCATCATATCGTTCACGTTTCGTGCTGCTTTATTCAACCAAATGCCGGATTCTTTTTTGCAAATACCGTTTGGCGTGATACAGTTGTGACTTGGACGTTCCTGCTGAAATTCCTAACATCTCCGCTACCTCCTTATGGCTATATCCTTCTACCTCAATGAGAATGAATACTGACCGGTATCCCGAGGGGAGGGCTTGTATGGCTTTTTCCAGGTATTCTGCCTCCAGGTGATTGCCCCAATCGATCATTTCCTTTGTCATCGCGTCTGTCAATTCTTCGTGCTGGGGCTCTTTTTTTATTTTTTTATAGGCAGTTCTAACGACAATTGTCTTGATCCAGGCACCTAAGGTAGAGCGTTGTTGAAATTTACTGAGGCCCATAAATACCCCCAGAAAAGCATCTTGTAACACGTCATTTGCCAAATCGAAGTCAGCGGTAATTCGATATGCCAGGGTGTACATAGCATCTTTGTATCGGTCATACAGTGCCTTTTGCGACCGGCGGTCATTCGCCAGGCAGCCTTTGATCAGGGCTAACTCGATTTCACTGATCGGATATCGCTTTCCGTTTGCTGTCATTTCAGAATAAAGTGAGAAGGATCAATAAAATGGTTGTATTGCCGTGTAAAAAATGGAAACAATCAAACTTTCTCAAACAATCAAACTCCTCTCAAACAAAATTTGGCTAACGAATGTCATTGGGTGTAGGCCAAAAATCCACAAAGAGAAACCACTCAGGCATTTAGGACACTGAGCATACACTAAGCATGTTGTACATGAGACCTCGGAGATTTCGCTTAGTGCTTTCTTTGTGATCTGAGTGCCTCAGTGGTAAATCCGGCGCCATTTTCCTTTGCGAACCTTGCGATTATCTTGGTTTGTAGGAAAACTGACCTACACCCATGTCATTCGGAGGGCTGTTTGGTTTGACCGTTTGAGGAGTTCGGGGTTTGAGTGTTAGGGGAAATCAGCAACTTTCTCTACCGAAGCAGCGTCACAGTGCCATTGTCCTTCCGTACCCGGGAACGGTCTCCTTCCAGATACTCATATTCCAGAACCCAGACATATACGCCTTCTGAGCATGCCTGCCCTCCGGATTTACCATCCCACCTCTCATTTGGGTCTGTACTTTCAAAAACGACCTGCCCCCACCGGTTGAAAACTTTCCAAACGCCAATTACTATCTGACATTCGTAGACCAGATAAAACTCATCGTTGTACGCATCTCCATTAGGGGTAAAGGCCGAAGGGACATAAATTCCGCATACGCATTTTGTCGGAATCAGTTCCAGTGTGTCCGAAAGGGTGTTGCAGCCATTACTTACCTCAACCGCGTAAATACCGGGTTCCCGAGCGGTATAGCTTGGGTCAGTACTGCCATCCTGCCAACGATATAAGGAAATCTGGGGTTGGAAGGCATTGATTACCTTTTGGTCGGTGCGGTCTTCGCATATGAGGGTATCCGGGCCCAGGTCAACGCTAACGGGTGCTGCAAAATTCAGGTTTACAGCATCAGACTCTACGCCACATTCATTGCTGATTTCCGCCAAATAAAGTCCGCTCCTGGTCGCCGTTTTTTGAGGGTGGGAGTCGCCATCCTGCCATCGATAATCGAATTCGCCGGTTTGTTCAATATCGAATTCGACCTGCTCGCCTTCACATAAAGTCATATCCTGCCCCAGGTCAAAAGGTACCGGGGTATCTTCCAGTTCAATCTGAATCATATCGTCCGCCACTCCACAACCATTCGTCAGGATCACCCCATACATTCCTCCCTCCCGCAGGGTTCTGACTGCCTCAGTGCTTCCATCGCTCCATGCGTAGGTAGCACCTGGCCAGGAAACATCTATACTTACCGAATCCCCGGCACACATATTTACATCACCGCCTAGTTCCACTTGAGGCAAACTAATAAGCTCAAAGGACCGGCTGGCGATGCTCGTTCCGCACCGGTTACTTGCCTGAAGGCTATACAAACCGGCCTCTGTAACTGTGTAGGTGGAAAGCGTTGACATATCCTGCCATTGAAATTCATAACCGCTCAGACCAGCAGTCAGGAGAACCTCATCGCCCTCACAGAGCGAACTGTCCGGCCCTAAATCAAATGCAAGGGGAGGTGTCAGAGAACCCATCAGGATCTCATCCGTAGCCGTTCCACATACATTGCTCAGGCTTACTGTATATAGCAGCCCATCTCCCAGGTTTCGGAATGGCAGGTTGAAGCCATCTTGCCAGCTATACGAAGTAGTAGCTGTCCAGCTCACATCTGCAAAGAGGGAGTCGCCCACGCAGAGCGTAGAATCCGGGCCAAGGTCCACGATAGGAGCCTGATCAAAAATCAAGAAGATACTATCCCGGGTGGCAAAACAGGCATTGCTGATCTCCAGCCAATAGGTCCCGGTTTGAGTGGCAGTGAGGCTTGGCTGATTGCTGTTATTCGACCAAAGGAAATTCACTCCGGTAAGTCCAGGATCCAACACAAAACTTGTCAGATCGCACAAAATCGTATCTGCTCCAAGATCCAGCGTCGGTAGTTCCGGTGTGAAATCGGCCTGTACAGTGTCTAGGACCGGACCACAAAGGTGATTCAATTCTACCCAGTACAAGCCCGAAGTCGTAACCTCAAAAACCGAATCCGTACTACCATCCTGCCATAGATAAGTCGCGGCCAGAGGGTCGGTCGCATCCAGCAAAATCGTATCTCCCTGACAGGGCAGGATATCCGGGCCCAAATCCACAGTTGGCAGCAGATAATGGGCCATGCTGATGCTGTCCCTCAAGGTGTCGCAGCCCGTTTGGATTTCTAACCAATATAGTCCGGGATTGACAATCGTGAAACTGGAATCCGTACTCCCATTTTGCCATTCATAAGTAGCACCCGGCTGTTCCTGAAGCAGGGGCAATATTTGACCGGGGCAAAGGCTGGTATCTCCCCCTAGATCGAATGCGGCAACCGAGTCGATTACGGTAATTTGAAAATATTCTTCACGGGTAAATCCGCATGGGTCGGTAATGGTACAGGTATACAGGGTTGTCGTATCCGGAAACGCCAGTGGGGTGGCAATATTCGCATTATCCAGGCCGGTGGCAGGGCTCCAGGAATAGGCTGTCCCGCTTCCAACCGTCAATCCCAGCGTATCTCCCTGGCAGATGGTAGAATCTACTCCGTAAGCAATATAGGAGTAACAGAACTGCTGCAGGTTGGATAGGGCTCCTGTACCTGCTGTAAATCCCCAGAAGACGGAAGGGTTCCCGCCAAATATATTCTGTACGATATTTCCCTGATACGCTATTCGGAGCTCACAGTCCACAAATACCTTCAAACTATCTGAAATAGGATCCCAGGAGATATGCAAATCATGATACTGGCAATCCTCCATATTGGCTAAGGTGGGCGAAAGTCCTACAGGTCCCTGCAAATTGGTGGCGGCAAGATGGCTGACACTTCCCTGAGAGATCAGCGCAATGTGATCATAGGTAGGGTCTCCGTTTCCTCCATTCTGATAGGTGTCAAATTCAATTCCTAAACTCGGGGTAATTCCCTGATATCCCATTCCTCCCCCTGTTGACCCCACGCTTGTACTCACCGACTGGAAACTAAAAACCATCCCGTCAGCTCCTCCATTTGAACAGCCTAAAAAGATGGTGGCATAAAACTGGAAGGATTGATTCAGGTCAATCGCAGCAGTGTTCCAGACAGATCCGCTTTGACCGGTTTGGTTGGGGGTAAGTATATAACAATTGGGGCCTGAGGCTGTCGCATTTCCATTTGTTACAAATTGACCATACAAACTTCCACACATGCACCATAAAATAACCAGAACACCTAATATTGACCGAGTCATATAAACAGTAGTTTTGAAAAACTGAATGTTTTCCTTTTTTCAATAATACTAAACAAAGATGGTCAGAAAATCTCAATATTTTGTATAGTCGATCAACTATGCCCGGTTCTTTTTGCTGTCGGGCGCAGATGCGCAAGGGAGAGTTTTGTTTGAGGGTTTTATCCCTAACCCTCAAACCCCAAACACTCAAACGGTCAAACAGAACCGCGGCTCGAATGAAATTTGGGATTTGTTGAGGAGGTTTGCATCTCAAATTCCCAAACTCCCGAATTCCCGAACTCAAATTCAATTGCAAGTTCAATCTCAATCCCGCACGCTATTGGGCGTCAATGACGCTCGATCCCCAAAATGGGGGGGAGGGATCGGTTCTACAAATATTCAGCCGCTAAGCGGCTGGGCCTGCGGCCATCTAATATAGGGCGCAGCCCTGTTTCCCCGCGGGAAAC
>CAYGTH010000287.1:0-9337 GCA_964352745.1 uncultured Bacteroidia bacterium | reverse complement strand
TGGATTCCATGCTGAATGTTTATTCCCCATTAAGATAAGCAGTTTGTAGCAAATTCGGGATATTCACTCGTTTTTGAAGGGTAAAGTAAAAGGTGCTTCCCTGGCCGGGGGTAGAATCCAGCCAAATCAGGCCGCCGTGTTGCTCAACTATTTTTTTGCAGATGGCCAGTCCGATTCCTGTCCCTTCATATTCGGCAGGACTGTGGAGCCTCCGAAAGAGTAGAAATATTTTTTCCCGAAAGGCCTCTTCAATCCCGATGCCATTATCCTGAATGGAAAACTGCCAGTGATGGGCTAATTCTTCACAGCTAACCTGAATGTGAGGCCGCACGCCGGGGCGAGAAAATTTCAGGGCATTGGAGATGAGGTTTTGGAACAGTTGCCGAATCCGTGTTGCATCAGCATGTATCTCTGTTGGAAGCTGACCAATGGACAATTGTCCCTGTTGCGACTCAATCTGAGCCAGTAAATCCGTTTCTATTGAAGCGATCATTTCCTCTATTCGAATAGCAGTCAGGGTGAAGGCATCAGAATTCACCAAAGAATAACTGAGCAAATCACCAATGAGATGATGCATGTTTTTAGAAGCACTTTTGACATACTCGAAATAGAGCGACTGGGTACTTGTCGGAGGGCTTTCAAAACTTCTTTCCAGCAGTTGAGTAAAGCTGATAATCGACCTGAGAGGTGCTTTTAAATCATGTGAGGCCATATAGGCAAAGTTCTCCAATTGAAGATTTGAGTCAATATACTTCTGCAACTCCTCATTTTTCAGGTTTAAGGCCTGAATCTGGTTCTGAATTATTTGATCCTGACGCTTTCTGTCGCTTATATCAGTTGCAATCAGCAACATATGATCCTCTCCAGCCAGTTGGATGGGAGAAAAAATGACATCACACCAAATCAACTTTCCTTTGGCGGTTTTAAATTGCCATTCTAATTGGATGGGAACGCGCTTTTTTCTGAAGATAGTCAGGTATTCATGCAAGCGATCGCTGGAGCGTTCTCCATCAGGTTGATAGGTGGGACTGAATACCAGCATGTTTCCATCCAGGGTGGCCTGCTTGCTCGTTTGCATTAACACGGCCATGGTCTCATTGCAGGCAAGGCCTTTCTTTTGTTTATCTATGTCTGCAATCAATAAGCCCAAAGGCGTGTTTTCAAAGAGAGTCCGGTATCTTTTTTCGCTTTCTTCGAGTGCCAATGCTTGTAGTTTTTCAATCGTAATTTCGCGAATGATATTCCGTGAACCCACAAAATTTCCGGATTGATCATACTTGGCAATCGCATTAATGGTGATGTACTGGGGAGGCTTGAGGTTTTTGGCAATCTTGGTTTCAAAGGGAGAGGCATAGCCTTTTTGCTGGAGTATCGAAAATGCCTGATCCCATTTTTCCTTTCCTGTTTCAGTTAACAAATGATGAAAGGGAGTACCCTTGAGTTGCCCCCCTTTAAAAACTCCTTTTCCTGCATTATTACAAGATTGAATAATCCCGTTTGTATCGATCTCCAATACGCCTTCCTGCACCAGGTTATAGATGTCTTTATAATGAGTGGCGGTTTCCGAAATTTCTTCCTGTTTTTGTGTCAGTTTATAGAGGAATTTTCGATACAACCAAAAGGCGGCTAAGCACCGAATGAGCATCGATACAAAAAAGATAATAGGAATTGACTGACTAATCTGGTTTTCTCCAATGTCGGTATCATGTAAAAATTGAACTTGCAACTCATACACACCAAACCCAATGGCTGTCAGGGTAAAAAAGGTAAAAACAAGCACGGCCGACCCCTTTTTAGGGATAAAAAAGATTGCCGAAATCGCGCTTGAGAAATAGAGAAGCGATTCATTTTTTAAAAAGGGGAAATTGAAAATCACCCAAATCGGAATGAGAAAATTGAGGGTGAAATAACTGATTAATGCGAATTGATGATAGTCCAGGCGATTGAGAAGATAGCTGGAGATATACAAAAAAAAGAAAAAGGAAAAGAGCAGCGTAGTTTTTTCAGGTTGTTGAGTCGCAGATAGAATGAAAACACAGGAAGCAATAGTAATTCCTAAAGAAATCAATAAGTCCTGTCGAAATAAGGTTTCCGAGATTTTTGTTTGACGCTCCGTAATGAAGCGCTCAAGCGAATAGGATATCGGTGGCTGATTAACCTTTTTCATTCTACAGGTAGGGTTACGCTGAATATGAATCGCTTAGCTACTCGGATTACCCAATCAAGGCGGCATATTCTTATACAAAAATCGGATAATCAAGCCTTCCAAAATCAATACCTAAGCAGATCGGTCCATTTTGATGCGTGAACTGTTCAGGATGCTGATGTAGTTGTGTTTGTGAGGTGAAAAAGAAGGGGAGTGCGACTATTTTTGGGGTGCAAGAATACCGAAATACAATATAATTGCGTATGTTTAATAGATTTCTATACAACTAAATGATATGAAACTTGAAGAAGCCCTTCAGATGAAGCCTTTTCCGAATGATATTATGAAGGCACATCTGAACATCATGTACACGGCCAGTTGGCTAAAAAACCAATTATTGGGACGCTTACGGCCCTACCAGATTTCCCATGAACAGTTTAATGTATTGCGGATATTGCGGGGGCAATACCCTGGGTTTATCAACCAAAAAGGGATTCTATGCCGCATGATTGATAAGAATTCCAATATTACCCGCATCATTTCAAAATTAACAGAACGCGAATTGGTGGAAGTCGAACGTTCGGAAACGGACAAGCGAGCCTATGAAATTAGAATTCATCAAAACGGCCTGGATCTCCTGCTAAAGATAGATGAGGAACGTGCTTTATTGGAGCCTAACCTGTCTGAACTGACCGATCAGGAGGCGGTATTACTCAATGCTTTACTGGATAAAATGCGCGTAAATGAAAAGAAATAGGCACAAATAAAGTTTTCAGTACAACTATTTTTCGCTTTTTGCGTTCAATCTGTTGAATTGATTGAACCAGAAATGACAATATCACTTATGAAAACTCGAAAGAAGATTATTGGATTGGCAGGAAGTAATAATTCTGCTTCTATAAATGGAAAGTTGGTTAAGTATGCAGGAACGAAATTGACGGAACATGAATTTGAATTTTTGGACCTGCGGCTGGCTGATATTCCTGTGTATGGAATCGATCTGGAAAAGGAAGGCCGTTTTCCTGAAGCCATTCAACATCTACTGAAGCGGGTAGGGGAGAGTGATGGGCTCGTGTTGTCAGTGGCAGAGCACAATGGAAATCTTTCGGCCTATCTGAAAAACATCCTGGATTGGCTGTCTCGTCTGGATCGGAAATGGTTACTCAATACCAAAGTCTTGTTGATGAGTAGTTCTCCAGGGCCAGGTGCTGCAAAAAAAGCCTTTTCATTAGCGGAAAAATCACTTCCCTTTTCCGGTGGGGAGATTACGGCTACTTTTAATTTCCCTTCTTTTGGCCAAAATTCTACAGAATCTCCTTCCTTTTCCATTACTAATGAGCAGCTGGCTCGAGAATTTGACGAAGCCATTCGAATCTTTTCGGCAAGCCTGGAGCAACCTGTTTTACAAGGCGAGTAATCATTTATGAATAGTAGCAGATGAATAGTCCCCTTCCTATCGAATCTCCTGATCAAATTCCGCTACAGTTTGTGGAAGCCTGGAACCGTCGGGATGCCTCCTCGATTGCGGAACTATTTGCTGAAGATGCAGAGTTTGTGAATGTAACGGGTCTCTGGTGGCACAGTCGGGAAGCAATCGAAAAGGCACATGCCTACGGGCTGAGGGTGATCTTTAAGGATTCTACCTTGTCTATTCGCAAACTTCAGGTAAAATATATCCATCCGGAAATCGCAGTTGTTCATGCAAGGATGCAGTTGATGGGGCAGACTGCAACATCTGGAACTTCAACACCCGGAGCCCGACAAACCCTCTTTTCTTTTGTGGTCCAGCAAACAGCAGCGGGATGGTTATGCGTTTCCGCTCATAATACGGATATCGTGCCGGGAATGGAGACCCACATCGTAGATGAGGCGGGGAATATGCGTGCGGTAGATTATCGGGTGCAGAAATAAATACCCAACTATCGTAGTATATTGTTCGTTGAAGAAGAAACGCACATTTATCTCAGCAACTTATACTATGAACCGCAAAAAATTCCTGATCAATTCTGCCTTAGCCGCCTTTTCCCTATCAGCCGTCGGATCTGTTGTTCCGGATAAGGAGGATGGCTTTACAGGCGACTGTGATACCACGAAAGATATACTCGGTCCTTTTTACCGGCCAGATGCGCCGATGCGGCAGGATTTGCTATTTGAAAAATTGAAAGGAAGCCGGATCCTGGTAAAAGGAAAAGTATATACAGACGATTGCCAAACGCCCCTCAAGGATGCGCTGGTCGAAATCTGGCATTGCGATACGGAAGGCAATTACGACAATGAATCAACGAAATACCTCCATCGGGCTGCCTGGAAAAGCGACCGGAATGGAGCGTATAGTTTCCGCACCATTATTCCAGGGAAATACCTGAATGGCGGTGCGTTTCGGCCCTCACACATCCACTTTCGGGTTACGGCAGAAGGCCACAAAGAATTGGTTTCTCAGATATATTTTAAAGGAGACCCTCATATTGAGGCGGATCGCTGGGCTTCATCCGAGTCTGCGAAGCTCCGTGTATTGGAGATTTTCCCTGAAAATGAATTCAGCGACCTGACCGTGAACTTTGATATTTACCTGCGGAGTTAATTCTGAGTTCGACTGCAAGGATTACTGTTCAGTAGTGTTGTCCGCAGACCCCGATCTGCGGACTTTGTTTCCCCCTGCGCGCTGCGCTTGCTGTCCCCTACGTTCCGGCGCTTTTGCTTGAGCGTGGGGGACAATTCGTTGTGAAATCTTCGATTTGAAATGTTATCCGCAGACCCCGATCTGCGGATAACATAAAACTGTTTCAAAGAAAGGGCCTGTGTGCACATTTGCTTTGAAGGAAATGGAGACTGCGCGAAAGGATGTTTCTGCTGTCCCCCGAACCCTTCCCGAACGACCCCGTTTTCCCGTATCAAGTACGGGACAGGCTCCTTCAAAAGAAAACGACCCGCATAAGGTGAGATCTTCGATTTGAAAAGCACAGCATTACATTTCGTAGAAATGGACCTGCGCGAGCTCCCTCTTGAGGGAGCGGTGCATGTGCGAGCGGGTACAATTTTCACGCACAATGAGATAATCTCGTTCAAACATTTCCCAATTGGAGATTAAAATCGATATTTGTCTGCCAATAGCTGAAAATCTGCTTTCGTATTCGCTAGTCTCTTCTGCATGCAAGTCCAAAAACTACAAGCTCTCATTGCTCAGTACAAAACTTTTCTCCGACAAGACCGGCTACATGACCATCTGTATAAGTGGGAATCCCTTCAGCGATTCCAGGATCACTGGGATGTGGCAGCAGCCGATTTTGGGGAAATGTATGAACTCAGTCTACAGAATACCCAAACACAGCGGTTATGGAAGCGGCCGGCCTGGTTTCCCAAAGAAATGATGCTCGAATTTATCCAGGTAAGTCCGGATTTTGTGCGGGATTTGTTTACAGAATTAATGGAAGAGCAGTGGGATGCCAGTTCCCGCATGTCTCAGTTTGTATATGCCTGCGATGATTTTCTCAAGCAGCACAATAAGCGACCCGGACTCTGGCGGGAAAACCTGCATTATCACGATACCCATGAAATGCTTTTTCTGTATTTAGCCTTTGCCTATCCTGAGCAATACACCTTATTCGATTACGCTCCCTTTCGCAGTACGCTTCAGCAAGTGGGCAGTCATGATATTCCCGGTGCTTATGACCTCACCCGATTCATCAAGATCACCCGTGCCCTCTACAAGTTTCTTCAAAGAGATGAGGAACTGCTCGAACTCCATCGCAAAAATCGCGACCCCCGGATTCACTACATGGGAGATAGTATGTTGGTCGTGCATGATTTTTATACGCAAATGGGTGGGAGATAAGAAGAAAGATATTAGATGGAAGATGAAAGACAATCCTCTTTGATCTTCTGTCTTCCCTCTTTCTTCTTACCTCAATTCTGCCGCACCAGCCCTCCCATAAGCCGGATCAGTTCCGTCTCCGTTTCCTTTAGATTTTGCAGGGCGTTGAACTGCCCGACCTGAATATTGAGGTACTGGAGTTGTATGCTTCGGTAGTCAAAGGAATTGATCAGGCCATTTTCAAATCGCTCGGCAGCCATTTCAAGGTTTTGCACCGCTACTTGCAGGTTGGCAGCCTGTATGGCCAGAATCTGTCTCCGGGCCCGGTAATCATCGAAGCGGGCGAATAGCTCATTGCGCAAGGCCTGGGTAAGCTCATCAATCTGAAGGAGAGAAACCTCCTCACTGATGCGTGCATTTTGAATCTGCCGCCTGGCATTTCCGCCATTGAAGAGCGTAAAGGCGATCGTAAAACCTGCACTGTAGTCAAAGGCGCTGACCTGATTGGTGATAGTGGGCATTTCATCTACGGTATCCGGATCACGATTGCGGAGGATCACATTTCCAAAAGAATAAGTTGTATTACCTCCAATAGACAGGCTGGGATAGAGGACTGATTTTGCGATACGACTTTCCTGCTGCCTGATCGCTAATTGTGTGTACTGATTGCGAATATTATGGTTGTTTTCCAGCATTCGCTTTTCCAAATCCTGAATATCATAGACCTGGAAATCGACCTGAAGGCTATCCGTCAGAATATAGAATTGATCTACCGGGACGCCCATCACCAAATTCAGGTTGCGCCGTGCATTACGGGCATTGAGGGACTGAGTGATGAGGTTGGTGGAATCCGTCAATACTGCATTTTCAAATTGTAGGAGCTCGAATGTACTGCCGGTACCGAGGTCTTTGCGGTATCGTTCATAGGTCAGTCTTTCTTTTGAATTGTCAAGTACTTCCTGAAGTACATCGAGTTGTGCTGATTGTACGAGTACCTGATTGTATCCCAGTACGATGGCCTGAATGTTATTTTCTATTACGATGGCAGCATTTCCGGCACTCTGTTCTTCGAGCAAAGCAAAGCGCTCTTTATTGGCCTGTATGCCATAGCCATCAAATATCACCCAATCCAGGCTCAGGTTTCCCACAATGTTTTCCCTTCCCGCCAGGAAAGAACCCGGATTATTGAATCGACTGTAGGTTCCCGGGAGACTGAAATTCAACTGAGGCCATCGTCCGGCAGCTCCCCAGGTATTGTTGTTTTGGGCGATATGCTCGTCCAAAGCAGCAATTCGAATCGCATAGTTGTTTTCCAGCCCTTTCCCAACTGCTTGTTCGAGACTGAGGCTTTCTTGTGCGCTCACCCAAGACGGCAAAAGCAGCAAGATGCTCAGGAAGGAATATCGAAACGAGAAGAATGAGTTCATACGGGATGGTTAGGATATGTTTTTGAGGTGCCTGGATTCTACCATTGCAGGTTCGACGTCGATACGGTCGGCCATTTCGGTTTGCGCATTCCAGGCCCAGCCCCATAGCCACTTGAGTAAAATGCGGATGTCATTTGTAACGGCGAGTAAGGCCGGAAATACGGTAAGGATGAAGAAAGTACCCACCAGTACGCCATAGGCTACCGAGATCGCCATTGGGACGAGATATTGGGCCTGACGGCTCTTGGCCAGAATGAGCGGATATAACCCGAGAACAGTTGTCAAAGAAGTCAGAATAATGGGTCGGAATCGGGATTTTCCTGCAAAGAAAATGGCAGAAGCCAGTTTGTGGCCCTGCTTGAGGAGTCGATTATATTTGTCTGTAAAGACAACGGCATCATTTACGATTACCCCTGATAAAGCAATGATCCCATAGATACTGAATACGGACATCTTTGCACCGTGGAGGAAGTGTCCAAACACCGCTCCGATAAAGCCCAGGAAAATCATGAGCATGATGAGGAAGGCCTGGGAAGGCGATCGAAATGTCAGCATGATGATGAGAAACATCGAAGTGAGAACGGTCGGTACCAAATACCAGAGGGAGCCTGCGATTTCATCGCCGCGACGATTTTGCCCTTCAAAAGAAATCTGAACCCCTGGAAACAGACCTGCCATTTCGGGCAGAAGGTTCTCCCTAAGATTGGTGACGATCGGTTCAATCGACAAGTCGCGATCCACCAGGTCGGCTTCCAGCCGTATTTCCCGGGCGCCATCGAGGTGTTTGATGTTGACCACCCCGCGTCGAATGTCGTAATCCACTAACTCATTCAAGGTAAATTCTCCCTGCCCCGGTACTTTGATGCGGATTTGTTCCAGTTCGCCCAGACTCTTGCGATTTTCTTCCGGGTAGCGTACCCAAACGCGAACTTCATCAGTACCAATCTGCAACCGCTGAACTTCTTCCCCAAAAAATCCCTGCCGGATTTGACGGGTAATTTCACTCTGGGTCAGCCCCAATACATAGGCAAGGGGTTTGAGTTCCATATCTACTTCCCGGTTTCCCGGAATATTGGAATTAGTTATCCCCGTGAGGTCGGGGAATTCGTCCAGTTGTTTTCGGGCATAGTCTTCTGCTCGGGCCAGTTCTTCCATGTCCTTGCTTTTGATACTCATGGAAAAGGGCCTGCCAAAAAAGCCACGTGCACCCGCCAGGTATTGCTCTGCACCTGGGATGGGGCCTGTTTTTTCCTTGATTTTGGCACCGATGACAAAAGTCGGCATGTTTCGCAATTCGCCCGGTAGCAATTGAATTCGGATTTGGCCGGTATGGGAGCCGGAGTTTCCACCACCGTTTCGGGTGCTGCCGGATTGCCCCATTGTCATGATGGTACTGAGAATGACATCCCTGCCGTCAGGTCGCTCTGCTTTCAGATCTCCATTCACCTCCCATATCTTTTTTTCTATATCTCGCAGGAGGTCTTCGGTCACAAAATCCCGGGTCCCGGGTGTCATCATGAGCTCCACCGACATATCATCCCTATCTATAAAAGGGAAGAAGCCCCAGCCGACGTATCCCCCCTGAATCAGGCCAATCGCCAACATGAAAAGCCCGGCGGCCGTACCGAGAACCGGATAGCGGTAGCGGACCATGAGTGCCAGTAAGGAACCGTAAGCCCGGTCGCGAATCCAGCTCAACCCTCTGTCCATGATCCGACGGAATCCGGCGGTCTTTTTGGGAGTTAATGCACCTGAATGCGCGAGGTGGGGCGGTAGAATCAGGAAACATTCAACAAGAGAAAAAGCCAGGCTGATAATGACAACAATCGCCATCTCGACCATGATTTGCCCGAATCGCCCTTCCAGAAAAAAGAACACGCAAAAAGCCACGATAGTGGTTGTTACCCCCGTAAAGACAGAGCCGATTACTTCCATCGTACCATCGATACATGC
>CAYGTH010000286.1:0-9396 GCA_964352745.1 uncultured Bacteroidia bacterium | reverse complement strand
ATTCTCTATCCGGGCGTGGGCATGTTTACCTTCGCCAAAAACAAACAAACGGCAAGAGTTGCAGCTGAATTTTACCTCAACGCCATCAATGTGATGCGGGGAGCGGAAGCGATCACGGAATATACGGCCCTTTCCCGGCAAGAGGCATTTAATATCGAATACTGGTTGCTGGAAGAAGCCAAGCTTCAACGCCAGCCCAAAGAAAAACCGCTTTCCCGCAAGGTAGCGCTGATTACAGGGGCTGGTGGCGGAATCGGAAAAGCTATTGCCGATAAGCTGGCAGCAGAAGGCGCAACCGTAGTGCTGACGGATATCAATGAGGCCTACTTACAAACCGCAAACGACACTTTTAAGCGGGATGTTTCCACCTATTCGGTTTGTGATATCACGAAAGAAGCGGACGTTGCCAGGGCATTTGAGGTAGCCAATCTCGAATTTGGAGGCGTGGACATTGTTGTACATTCTGCCGGTCTCGCCATCTCGAAACCCCTAAGCGATCACACTTCAGCTGATTGGGATATCCTGCAAAATATTATGGTGAAAGGTCAGTTCCTCCTGGCTCAACAGGCAGTCGGCGTGATGCGGAAGCAGGGATTGGGGGGCGATATTGTGAATATTGCTTCGAAGAACGGGCTGGTTGCCGGACCTAATAATGTGGGCTATGGTACCGCCAAGGCTGCACAGCAGCATATGAGTCGTTTGTTGGCCGCAGAACTCGGGGCTGAAAAGATTCGTGTAAATGTTGTTAACCCGGATGGTGTTATCATTGGCAGTAAAATTTGGGAAGGAGATTGGGCAGCAGGAAGAGCCAAAGCAAATGGCATCACTGTCGAAGAACTCCCCGCATTCTATGCCAAGCGAAACCTCATGAACGAAATCATCCGACCTGACGATATTGCGGATGGCGTATTTGCACTTGTGGCGATACTGACCAAGAGTACCGGAAATATTATCAATGTGG
This sequence comes from uncultured Bacteroidia bacterium, assembly GCA_964352745.1. Taxonomy (GTDB): domain Bacteria; phylum Bacteroidota; class Bacteroidia; order J057; family J057; genus CAYGTH01. Next base: position 8,435 of record CAYGTH010000286.1, on the reverse strand, counting down.
ATGGAGGAATGGCGACTGCTTTTGTGAGATAAGTAAGAAGGCAGATTTAAGTATAAAGATCATAGACCTTAACAATCGATCCGTCACATTGAGCGGAGTCGAAATGCAAAGGAGCGGAAGTTTGAACGCAGAGACTCGGAGGCACATAGAAAATAAGATGTAATCCTCTGTTTCTCTGTGCCTCCGTGTTCAATTTAACAGCAAAAGCATGAAAATTACAGCATCTCAGATACAAGCCGATAACGAAAACTCCCTGAAGGATCATGCTGAGCAGTTTCAGTTCCTCCATTCCCAATTGGAAAAAAAGGGAATGAATGCAGATGAAATCGTGGAAAAAATCCGGCAATTTCAGGTCGCGATTCCCAGCTGGGCATTAGGAGCTGGCGGCACTCGGTTTGGCCGGTTTTCGATAGGGGGAGAGCCGGGGAATTTGGAAGAGAAAATCAATGACATCGGCCTGATTCATGCCTTGACCCAATCCGCCGGGGCTGTTTCTCTGCACATTCCCTGGGATATACCTGAAAATACCCAGGCAACCCGGGAACTGGCAGTTTCGCATGGCATTGTATTCGATGCGGTCAATTCCAATACCTTTCAGGATCAGGCCGGGCAGCCAGCCAGCTATAAATATGGCTCTCTCTGTGCAGCAGATCCCGCGGCACGGCGACTGGCAATTGACCACAATAAAGCAGTCATTGACATTGGGGAAAGCCTCGGCTCCAAAAGCCTGACCGTTTGGCTGTCAGATGGCTCTTCCTTTCCAGGGCAACTCAATTTTCGAAAGGCACTCCAACGGACAATGGAAAGCCTGAAGGAAATTTATGCCTATATGCCAGCGGATTGGAAATTGTACATCGAGTACAAACCCTATGAGCCGAATTTTTATAGCACCGTTATCCAGGATTGGGGAACTTCGCATCTCCTGGCCAATGCATGCGGGGAAAGAGCCTATTGCCTGGTTGATCTGGGGCATCATTTACCCAATACCAATATCGAACAGATTGTCGCTACTGTGATGTGGCAGGGTAAGTTGGGTGGATTTCATTTCAACGACAGTAAATTTGGGGATGATGACCTCACAGTGGGCAGTATTAAGCCTTATCAGTTGTTTTTGATATTCAATGAACTGGTCTATGGGATGGAGAATAACAGCTCCAATAATCCGGACCTGGCCTGGATGATAGATGCGAGCCACAATGTAAAAGACCCGCTGGAAGATTTGATCCAGAGCCTGGAAGCAATCCGACTCGCCTATGCGCAAGCTTTGATCGTAGATCGGCAGACGCTTGAAGACTTGCGGGAACAAAATGATGTAACCAACGCCCAGGAAATGCTGCAAGACGCCTTTCGTACTGATGTGCGGCCCTTGCTTGCAGAAGCCCGACGCCTGAGTGGCGCTGCGCTTGATCCGGTTGGCTTATTCAGAAAACTGGACGTAAGGGAGCAGTTGATTGGGGAAAGAGGGCTTGAAACTATCGCTACAGGATTATGATGCTGCACACATGAAAGTAACGGCCATCTTCGACATCGGAAAGACCAACAAAAAGTTTTTTCTGTTTGACGCTAATTTCCAGGAGGTATATACTGATTATACCCGCTTTGAGGAGATCAGTGACGAGGATGGATTTCCCTGTGATGACCTTGCCGCTATCCAAAAATGGCTGAAGGACTGTACGAAAAAGGGGTTGAACAGCAAAAAGTATGAAATCCGGGCGATCAACTTCTCCAGCTACGGAGCCAGTTTTGTGCATATCGACAAGCATGGCAATCCGATATGCCCTTTGTATAATTACCTGAAACCCATTCCAGCAGACATTCTCGAATCTTTTTACCGCAAATATGGAGATGAACTGAAACTCGCCCGGGAAACGGCTTCTCCTCCGCTGGGCATGCTCAATTCTGGTCTTCAATTGTACTGGCTGAAGTATGCGAAGCCCGAAATATTCAAGCAGATTCGCTGGTCCTTACATTTCCCTCAGTACCTGAGCTACCTCTTTACGGGGATTCCACTCAGTGAATATACGAGCATCGGCTGCCATACTTTTTTGTGGGATTATGCAAAGAAAGACTACCACGACTGGGTATATGCAGAAGAATTAGACCGAATTCTGCCGCCTGTGGTTCCTACGAATACGAGTATCAACATCAGGCATGCGGGTAAGTCCCTGCGGGTCGGGGTAGGGGTGCATGACAGCTCTGCTGCTTTGGTGCCTTATGTACGAGCAGACCGCAAGCCCTTTTTGCTGATCTCGACAGGCACCTGGAGTATTTCCATGAATCCCTTCAATCATGAAATCCTTACGGAAAAGGACCTGAAACAGGATTGCCTGAACTTTATGCGGGTGGATGGAAAATCGGTCAAGGCATCTCGCTTGTTTTTAGGAAGTGAATATCAGTATCATATCGATCGATTGGCAGCGTTTTATGGGAAACCACAAGGCTATGATCGCGAAGTAAAATTTGATCCTGCTATCTATTTGAAAATTAGTAAATTATCGGGGCCCTATTTTCGCTTTGATCGAATTAAGCTGGAAAGAGAGCAGCCGGATGAAACTTCACTGGAAGCATTTGAGGATTACGAAGAAGCCTTTCACCAACTCATGAAAGAACTCACAGATATGCAAATACAGGCTGTGGGACGGGCAATCGGTCAAACTAAATTGTCCCGGATTTATATTGATGGAGGATTTGCAGACAATGACTTGTATGTAAAACTGCTGGCGCATCATTTCAAAGACATGAAGTTGCGCACCACGCAATCCCCCTTAGGCTCAGCACTGGGAGCTGCGATCCTGGTCTCGCGAAAAGAAGTGGGAAAACAATTTTTAAAAGAGAACTACAGCCTGGAAAAACATACCTCCAGGATATTGACAGACTAGCGCTCATTTGACTACTACTAACAACCTTCACAATGGAATCGGAAAAGACCCAACTCGTACAGTCTGAAGAATTCGAACGGCAAGCCGTACCGGAGACGCATCAAAAATCGTGGAAAAGCTTTCTGGGCATGTATGCGGGTGAGCACGCAGCCGGGACAGAGTTTATCATTGGCCCCCTTTTCCTGACGGCCGGGGTAAGTGCTTTTGACCTCATCGTAGGGCTGTTGATCGGAAACCTGCTGGCAGTATTCAGTTGGCGTTTCCTCACAGCAGAAATTGCAGTCAAACACCGGCTTACCTTGTATTATCAGTTGGAAAAAATCTGCGGAAAGAACCTGGTTACCTTCTACAATGTCGCAAATGGCGTCCTGTTTTGCTTTTTAGCGGGTGCCATGATCACGGTTTCTGCTACTGCTGTCGGGATTCCCTTCGACATGGAAATGCCTCGCTTGACCGATACCATGCCCAATGGTATCACCTGGGTAGTCATTGTATTGGTGCTGGGGGCGGTTATTTCCATTATTGCGGCACGTGGCTACGATTCGGTTTCCAAGGTGGCCAACTGGATGTCTCCTCTTATCATTTTGGCCTTCCTGGCGTGTGGGATCGTTTCCCTGAATAAACTCGGTGTAAGCAGCTTTGGCGATTTTTGGAATATCTGGGGCGAAGGCTCTGATCCTTTTCCTGGCCAAATCAAATATACCTTCTGGCATGTGGTCATGTGGTCCTGGTTTTGTAATGCGGCCATGCACATCGGGATGTCGGATTTGTCCGTATTTCGCTATGCGAAGAAGGCCTCCTCAGGCTGGACGACCGCTGCCGGTATGTTTGTCGGGCACTACATCGCCTGGATTGCTGCTGCTCTCCTGTATGCGGTGTATATCAAATCACCGGAAGCACTGGGATTCCTCGCTAATAATCAGGCGCCGCCGGTAGCGCCCGGACCACTCGCCTATGAAGCCATTGGCGTTTTTGGGATTATCGCAGTCATCCTTGCAGGCTGGACCACGGCCAATCCTACGATATATCGGGCCGGCCTGGCATTTCAAGCCATTATTCCAAAGGCTTCTACATTCTGGGTTACCATTTTGGCGGGAGCGATTGCAACTGTTGCAGGTTTGTTTCCGGCCTTTGCGATGAAGCTATTGGATTTTGTAGCCGTATATGGCTTTATCCTGGCTCCCGTAGGAGCGATTATTGTGTTTGAGCACTTCTTTGCGGATAAGGTCGGGATCATCCGAAATTATGCGGAAGAATCCGGCACCTCATTCAATATGGCGGTATTGCTGGCCTGGGGCATAAGTTTCGGAGTATTTTACTTCATCTCTGCCTCGCAGGGAGTATTCCTATCCTTTTTGACCCTGCCTGCCTGGTTGGCCTGTGGCACCTTGTTCCTTGTATTTAGCAAATATTATCAGCGAGACTTATGAAACAATCCTGCTTGCTGATCCTGATTTCCTTGTTATTGAGTGCCTGTGCAGCACCTGAACCGGAAGTGTATCTGTTTTCATTCTTTCAGGGTAATGGAGAAGATGGCCTGCACCTGGCCTGGAGTGAAGATGCGCTCACCTGGACTGCCCTGAACCATAATAAATCCTTCCTGACCCCAACAGCTGGAAAGGACAAACTCATGCGGGATCCCTGTATCATCAAAGGAGGTGACGGCATGTTTCACATGGTATGGACTGTAAGCTGGAATGAACAAGGAATTGGATATGCATATTCTGAGGATTTGATTTATTGGTCTGAACAGCAATATATCCCGGTCATGGATCATGAACCTGATGCTCGAAATTGCTGGGCACCGGAGTTGTTTTACGATGCGGCATCCAGCCGCTATATGATTTATTGGGCGACCACGATTCCGGGGAGATATCCGGAGACGGACTCCTCCGGAGACAATGGCTATAATCACCGCATGTATTATGTGACCACGGAAGATTTTGAGACGTTTAGCCCCACTGAAGTGCTCTATGATCATGGATTCAATGTGATAGATGCCACGATCCAGCGGGTAGGGGAGGAGTACCTGATGTTTTTGAAAAACGAAATCAAGCATCCTATCGCTGAAAAGAATATCCGTACCGCCAGGAGTAAAAACCTGACGGGGCCCTATTCAGCTGCATCCGAACCGATAACAGGCAATTGGGTGGAAGGACCTACTGCGGTACAAACCGAAAAGGGATGGATGGTGTATTTTGATCAATACACAGCGCATAAAATGGGAGCGATCCAGTCCAGCGACCTCGAAAACTGGACGGATATCTCTGATCAGATTCACTTCCCGGAGGGCACGAGGCATGGAAGTGTGTTTAAGGTGAAGCAATCTGTTTTGGACAAACTCCAGGCTGCCTCTGCCGCTCGATCTGGCTCTTGATGATGACAAATCATCTTTTCTCTTTCTTCTTCCCTCTTTCCTCTTCTTACTCCCATTCTTATGTACAGAAACGCCTTTAAGATGAAGTTGAAGCCCGGTTCCGTGGCGGAATATAAAAAGCGCCATGATGAAATCTGGCCGGAACTCTCCGCATTTCTCTCAGCGTCGGGCATACAGGATTATTCCATTTTTCTGGATGAAGAAACCCTTACGCTATTTGCTGTTCAGAAGCTGAGTGATGACTTCGATGCTTCCCTGATTCCCCAACATCCCATTGTCAAAAAATGGTGGGCCTATATGGCGGAACTGATGGAAACACATCCTGATCATGAACCGCTTAGTTCTCCGCTGGTTGAGGTTTTTCATATGGATTGAGGGCTAGCCGATTTGCGGCTGAATATGTGCAGCCAGGAAGTGTATGTTCAGGCTCCCCATTTCAATAATGAATAGTGCCAGTCGATTCAGATTCGCCTGGCCACTATCAACGCTAGTCAGCATACCGCTAACTAGCGCATCAACACCAGCTTACTGGAAAGTCGCTCGCCTGTATGAAGAGATAAAACGACCTGATATAAACCACAAGGAAGGTGATAAATAGCTATTTTTGATTGAGTTGAGGATAAGCTTTGTTGATGGGCAATTCTCCCCATACCATCAATAAGTTTGACATGTGCAGACAGCATACTTATTGGAAGTTCAACTGTAAGGATACCCCTACTTGGGTTGGGGAATATGTTAACGCTCAATTGGAGAGCGTTTTCAATAGTTACTGTCTCTTCTAATTTGAATTTTTGAATAAAAATATCGCTAAGTCCTTCAGCGGTTAAATTTGCGATTCCGGGATCTGGATCGAAATCTACTGTTTGGATAAAGGTGCCCACTGTATACAGATACCCCATCTTATCTATTGCAGTAACATCTCCTCTATCCAATCCTCCTCCGCCTATACCTTTCGCCCAAATTAAGTTGCCTCCTGTATCCATTTTCTGAATAAAAACATCTTCGTTTCCAGTAGCGGTCAACTGTAGGTCAACAACTGGACTCGGATCAAAATCTGCAAACCCTGTAAAACTTCCCGTTGTATAGAGATTACCGATACTATCAAGTGTAATGGATGTTCCCAAGTCTTTAAAAGGACCTCCTATGCCTTTTGCCCATTCCAAATTACCATCCAGATCAAGCTTTTGGATAAAAACATCGCTTTTCCCGGCAGCGATTAGCTGGGTAATCCCCTGGTTAGGATCGAAATCAACCGTGTCTTCGAATGTTCCTGTGATATACAGACTGTTCAATCCGTCAGTTGTGATCGCTTGTGCTTCATCGTTGGTCTTTCCGCCCACGCCTGTTGCCCAGATCAGGTCTCCGTTTGTATCAAGTTTTAATACAAAAATATCTCCGTCCCCTACCACCGCGAGTTCGCTCGTTCCCAAATTAGGGTCAAAATCTACTGTATCCGAAAATTCACCAGCGACATACACGTTACTGAGGTCATCCAAGGTTATTGCATGCCCTAAATCATTCTTTAATCCCCCCATACTTTTAACCCATATCAGGTTTCCTGCGGTGTCCAGTTTCTGAACAAAAATATCGGACCTTCCTATCGCCATTAATTCGGTGACGCCAGGCCCCGGATCGAAATCTACCGTATCTTTAAAACCACCTGTAACATATAGATTGCTGGCCGTGTCTATCGTGATCGCGTATCCATAATCATATTCAGGACCTCCCATCCTTTTTACCCAGACGAAATCTCCTTCAGAATTTAATTTTTGAATAAAAATATCAAAATCCCCTTCAGAAGTGATCGAGGTAACTCCTGGACCCGGATCAAAATCAGCGGTAGTTGAAAATGATCCGTAGGTGTAAACATTGCCATCATTATCTACTGAAACAGCATAGCCTACATCATTAAAGGGCCCGCCCATACTCTTGACCCAGAGTAAGTTGCCTTCCATATCTAACTTTTGAACAAATACGTCCCAATCACCAACCGCAGTCAATAGGGTACTACCTGTATTTGGGTCGAAATCCGCCGTGCCTCTATAATACCCTACAAGATAGACGTTGTTATCTTGATCTATCGTCATTGCGCTCACCCAATCCAAGTCCACACCGCCCATACTTTTTGCCCATTCAAAGTTCTGGGCTGATAGCGTGATAGGGAACGCGAGCAGGAGGATGAGTAAATTATTTTTCATGTGAATAGAAATTAGATACAGACGGAGGTGAGCAATAGAATTGATAATTTAGCAGTAAGATGGCAAGTATCCAATCTATGAATTTCCCTGACAAAGAGAAACAATCAAATGAGATAGGTGTATCTTTTCACTAGCTAACTCAATACGATGATACGCTTCCTTGTTTTTTCTTCCATTTTTATCTGTTGGGCTCACCACTCTATTGCCCAATCACCAGAATCAGCCATTCTTGCGATGATGGAAGAAGCGCATATTCCGGGCTTGTCCCTTGCCTATTTTGAAGGCGACCAACTCATCGTGAGCAGGGGCTACGGATATAAAAGCGTGGAGAGCCAGGAGCCCGTTGACGAGGAAACCGATTGAAAGTAGCTTCGACTTTATCGAAAAATCGTTCTCCTGTCCTTCTTTAAAAGATTCAAGTCGATTATATTCTTCTGAAATGAAATCAAGCGCGTGGTGGGAGGATTCAATACGCCAGTTAGGGCACTCATGATACACGCTTGCGAGCTTCTGCCCAGAATTCTGATTCGGAATAATAGCTGACATTTCCTTTGGCAAGTTCCGATTGGAACTTCTCCAATTCCGCTATATGCAAATCCGGATCATCGCCTTCTTCGTCATGAATGCTCATCAGGATTTGCATTGCGATTTTCAAACGCATTGCTTTGGGGAGAGATAATATTTGTTCGACTAATTCGGCCATATTGCAATACTTGGGTCCTTAAACCCAATATACGAATAATTAATCGAATGGATGTGTCTGGAAATAGTGGGAAAGTTTAGACCCATACCGAGCCTTGAAAGCTATTGTACAGCACAATCTGTAGAGTGGATTATGTGGTGCCTTACCCTAAAAAAGAGACAGATGGTAATCGATTTTACCGACTTGTACTCAGGAAAGCAACAAAATTTCGAACGGGTGGGGGAGGGGCAGATCATTTTCCGCAAAGACCGGAAAATGCTACAATATGGTTCCGAAAT
>CAYGTH010000285.1:0-9421 GCA_964352745.1 uncultured Bacteroidia bacterium | reverse complement strand
TTAGTGTCCTAAGTGCCTGAGTGGTTTCTCTTTGTGGATTTTTGGCCTACACCCCGAAATTTAACCATAGCATATAATTCCACAGCATTTGCTACCTTTATATTCCACCATACAATTCTGCTGATGGATTCGCGCGCCCGATTATTTAGATTATTATACATTTTGCTGATTGTACTGCTCCTTGCAGGTCTGATAGGGTTTTTGGTATATTATTTCAGCGATATATTCCTCTATATCGTGGTTGCTGCCGTCTTGTCGTTAATGGGGAGGCCTTTAGTGAAATTATTGCGTAAAGCTCGGATCCGGGATACAAAAATTCCCGACTCTATTTGTGCATTGATTACGCTTCTGGGGTTGTATAGCTCTTTTGCTTTTTTGTTTATTCTCCTGATCCCTGTAGTGGTAGACCAGACGCAAGCCCTTTCGAATGTAGATGTAAATGCGATCCAGAGTAGCCTCAATGAACCTCTCGGAACGATAGAGCATTATATGCATACCTATAAGCTAAGTGATGAGAATCAGTCGGTTCAAGGGTACATTGAAGAAAAGATCCTTTCATTAGTTGATTCTACCAAGCTTTCCAATCTGGTAAACGATGTCCTGGGCTTCACTGGCAATCTGTTTATTGCCCTGTTTTCGATCAGCTTCATTTCCTTTTTTCTACTAAAAGAAACGACCCTCCTTTACAGTGTCATTATGACTTTGGCACCCTCTGGGTATGAAGATAAAGTCGATAAGGTGATTTCCAACCTCAAGCACCTGCTTACCCGGTATTTCATTGGGGTAGTAATTGAAGTCTTATTGGTGGGCTCATTGATTGGGATTGGTCTGAGCATACTTGGGGTGAAAAATGCGATGACAATTGGATTTTTTGCAGGGCTATTTAATGTGATTCCTTATCTGGGGCCGATCATTGGTGCGAGTTTGGGCGTCATCTTCACCATCCTGAGTAGCCTGCAGCTCGAATTCTACTCTGCCATGGTTCCCCTGATCCTCAAAGTGATGGTCGTTTTTGCCATTGTTCAGCTCATCGATAATTTTGTTTTTCAACCCTTTATCTATTCCAGTTCTGTCCGGGCTCACCCGCTCGAAATTTTTCTCGTTATCCTGATGGCTGCCAACCTGGCAGGAGTAGGGGGGATGATTGTTGCCATTCCTGTTTACACCATTATTCGTGCGGTAGGGAAAGAGTTTTTTAATCAGTTTAAACTGGTCCAGAGTCTGACTCGGGGAATTTGACACGCAGGTTTCCTCATCCTTGATTTTTGAAATGCCCAGATGGAAAAAGCGAAGAATCCCTGGAAAATCCTTCAGTCTGATACTCAATACGATAACCCCTGGATTCAGGTGACAGAACATGCGGTCATCCATCCTGGAGGTCGGCCTGGCATTTACGGAACTGTCCACTATAAGAACCAGGCAGTGGGGGTAATTCCCTTTGAAAAAGGCTGTATTTGGATGGTAGGGCAGTATCGGTTTCCCTTGGAACGATTTTCGTGGGAAATACCTGAAGGAGGGAGCCCGATAGGAGAAAAACCGCTGGAAACAGCTAAGCGAGAATTGGAGGAAGAAACAGGGCTGGTAGCAGGGAAATATGAACCCTTATTTGAAATGCATTTATCGAATAGTGTTTCTGACGAATGGGGGATTGTGTACCTTGCGACTGATTTGACGGAGGGCACAGCAAAGCCCGAAGACACAGAGGAATTACGGGTTGAAAAATGGCAACTGGAAAAAGTATTTGAGGCGGTAGAATCTGGCCAGATTACCGACTCACTTACCGTAGCTGCCATATATAAATTAATGTACCTGAAGGCAACTGGCCAATTGCCTGAAGACTAAACCGATTAAACAAACACTACGCTTACGAAGGTTTATGGAATTTCAGCGCAAGCAACTCTCAGACCGCCTATTGCTCGAATTGTATAAAGACCTCTTGTTTCCCCGAATGATTGAAGAAAAAATGCTCATCCTCCTGAGACAGGGGCGGGTGAGTAAATGGTTTTCAGGAATTGGGCAAGAGGCCATTTCAGTGGGGCTTACCCGTGCTTTACGGGCTTCCGACTACATTTTACCGCTACATCGTAATTTGGGGGTGTTTACTGCAAGGGGGATTCCACTCAAGCGATTGCTTTGCCAATGGCTTGGGAAAGAGGCTGGGTTTACTCAGGGGCGAGACCGCTCTTTTCACTTTGGCGCACCGGGGTATCGGGTGATCGGGATGATTTCTCATCTTGGTGCAATGTTGCCGGTTGCAGATGGGCTCGCGCTGGCGAGTAACCTGGATCAGGACGATTATATTGCGGTCCCATTTTCAGGAGATGGAGGCGCCAGTGAAGGGGATTTTCATGAGGCGCTGAATGTGGCTTCCGTATGGGAAATTCCGGTATTATTTGTCGTGGAAAACAATGGCTACGGCCTGTCAACTCCTTCCCGTGAGCAATTTCGCTGTGAGCAGATCGCAGACCGTGCGAAAGGTTATGGAATCCAGGGCGTAACCATTGATGGGAATAATGTACTGGAAGTCTATCACACGGTCAGGGAACTTAGCCTGACAATGCGTGAAGACCGGAAACCCGTATTGCTGGAATGTAATACGTTTCGGATGCGGGGACATGAAGAGGCATCCGGTACGAAATATGTGCCTCAGGAACTTTTTGACGAATGGGACATAAAAGACCCCGTGCGCAATTATGAGGTGTTCTTGCTGGGGGAAGGTTTGCTGGATGCAACCGCCATAACAGGAATCCGGGCAGAACTGCGCGAGGAAATCAATCAGGCAGTGGATGAGGCCTTTGCTGAGCCGGATATCATCCCGCGGGTAGAATGGGAGCAGGGAGGCGTATATGCTCCCTTTTCACATGCCGATATTGTCCCGGCTATTCAGGAAAACCCTCCAGCGACCGAAATGCGGCTGATAGATGCAATCAAAGATGGGCTGGAAGTAGCAATGGAACGGTATCCGGAATTGGTCCTAATGGGGCAGGATATTGCAGAGTACGGAGGCGTGTTTAAAATTACGGATGGCTTTGTAGAGAAGTTTGGGAAAGAGCGGGTACGCAATACGCCCATTTGTGAATCTGCGATTATAGGAGCAGCGCTCGGGCTGTCTTTAGCTGGCAAAAAGGCCATGGTAGAGATGCAATTTGCCGATTTTGTCTCTTGTGGCTTCAATCAAATTGTAAACAACCTGGCCAAAACCCACTATCGGTGGCGGCATGCTGCCAATGTAGTGGTGAGGATGCCAACGGGCGGGGGAATGGGAGCCGGACCTTTTCATTCGCAAAGCACGGAATCCTGGTTTACCCATGTGCCCGGTTTAAAAGTAGTCTATCCTTCAAATCCCGCAGATGCCAAAGGCTTACTGATTGCCGCTATTGCAGACCCTAATCCGGTCATGTATTTCGAGCATAAACTCATGTACAGAAGCCAGACTGGTGAAGTGCCAGAGGGGTTCTATGCAGTACCCATCGGAGAAGCAGCATGTGTGGGGGAAGGGGATGAAGTGTCGATCATTACCTATGGTATGGGCGTACACTGGGCATTGGAAGCCCGGGAGACATTAGGGGATAAAATCAGCATTGAAATAATCGATCTGAGGAGCCTGTTGCCCTGGGATAAGAAAACCGTGTTTGAATCCGTTGAAAAGACGGGGAAGTGTATTGTCTTGTACGAAGATACGCAGACAGGCGCTTTTGGGGCTGAAATCGCTGCTGCTATTGGGGAAAACTGCTTTGAAAAACTTGATGGACCTGTAATTCGAATCGGTTCAATGGATACGCCGATCCCTTTTCATCCCGCATTGGAGCAGCAGTTTATGGCAAAAGCACGTTTAGAGGATAAGTTGTTGGAATTGGCTGCCTATTGACATGGAAAATTGCGCAGCTTTCGCTTTTGTTATAGCTTTGGCAAAAGATCATTCGCTAAACCACATCTATTTTGAAACTAAGTAACGAGGTTAAGTTTGGGATTTTTGCAGTCTTGGGACTTGCACTTTTCTTTTTTGGAATGCAGTTCATGTCCGGATCCAGAATTTTTGGAGATTCCCTGCGACTAACTGCTCAATATCCAGATGCGCAGGGATTGATCAAGGGAAATCCAATTATGATCAATGGCCTGAAGGTAGGCAAGGTCAGTAGCCTGGCCTTGAATATGACGGAGAAGAAAGTGCTCGTAACCCTTGATTTTGATAATGCACTGGAAATTCCTGATAATTCTTCCGCCATGATTGTCAGTGCCGACCTGCTGGGCTCAAAGGCAGTGGAGATCGTGTTGGATAGTGTGCCTTCAACTCAGACTTTCTCTGACGGGGATGAAATCCGGGGTGTGCTGGAAGAAGGCTTTTTTGATACGGCCAGAGAGATGGTCGAGGATAAGGGTACACAGATATTGTTGGAAGTTGCGCGGCTTTCACAGCAATTAAATGAGATGATCGGCTCCCTCAAAGGCTTGCTCAATGATGAAAATAACCTGAATACCATTCAGGTTATCCTCTCAAATGCCAAAAGCACTTCATCAAATATTACCAGTATTTCAGCAGAAATTGACAGCCTTGCGCAGGAAATTAACCTGATGGCGACCAGCGCGACGAGCATTGTGAAAAATGTAGAGCAGAATAATGAAAATGTGTCGGACATTATCGCTAATGTTAAGACGACCTCTGACTCACTCGTAAAGGCCTCTGGAAAAATTACGGAACTGGTTACCGATGCGCGCTCAGCAGTGGGAAGTGTGGAAAGTATTGCAGACAAACTGGACAGTGAAGACGGCTCGCTGGGATTATTGCTAAACAATACCCAATTATATGACAGCATTGTAAGCACTACTTCCAGCATAAATGCGCTCCTGGGCGAAGTAAAAGAAAATCCTCAGCGCTTTTTTGATGACATTAAAGTGTACCTGATTGAGCGCAAACCACGCCGTGAAAAGAGGAAAAAGGACTGATCTCTTCGGAATAAAGCGGTATGTTTGCGCCGCATATTAATCGACTCTCATGAAGCTTGATTTTACGAAGGCGGAAGGACTGATCCCAGCCATTATTCAAGACGCCAATACCCAAAAAGTCCTGATGCTCGGGTACATGGACGAAACCGCATATCATAAGACGGTAGCCGACCAGCGTGTTACCTTTTTTAGCCGCAGCAAAAATCGATTGTGGACCAAAGGAGAATCTTCCGGAAATTTCCTGGATGTGGTTGACATTCGACAAGATTGCGATCAGGATGCTTTATTAATAAAAGTTAGTCCACACGGTCCGGTTTGTCATACGGGCGCGGATACCTGTTTTGAGGAAATCAATACAGAGGGAATTGGCTTTTTAACGCAATTAGAAGGCATTATCCGCCAGCGAAAAGCAACTTCCGGATCCAGTTCCTATACGGCAAGTCTGTTTGAAAAAGGAATCAATAAAATCGCACAAAAAGTAGGGGAAGAAGCCGTGGAAGTCGTAATCGAATCCAAAGATGATAACGAAGACCTATTCCTCAACGAATGTGCAGATTTGGTCTTTCATTTAATGGTATTGTTGGAACAGAAGGAAGTCAGCCTTGCCGATGTGGTGAAGATTCTGCGTAACAGACACAAATAATGGAAGCGTATCTGAATATCCATACGGCCGAGGAGATTCGGGAAGGCCTGGCAAGAGTATTTGCCGAAGTTTCTGATCTGGTAGCCCCACTCACTGATGAGGCCTATCGCGAAAAAACAAGCGAGAAATGGTCCGTTGCCGAGAATCTGGATCACCTGAATTTGTCTGCAAGACCCGTCGCGAAGGGCCTTCGCCTACCCAAATTGGCTTTCCGGGCCTTTGGTCTTGCGAAGAAAGACTCCCGCAGTTTCGGAGACCTGGCTGCTGCTTATCGGGAATTGCTTGCCCAAGGCGGCCGCGCAGGAGGAGCCTATGTGCCCCAGGGAACAGATGCACTGCCTGATGCGGCGGATCAATTAGCCGAATGGAAGAAGACGCTCAGTTATTTCCATAAAAATCTGGAAAAATGGTCAGAGAGCGACCTCGACAAATATCGCATGCCACATCCGCTATTGGGCAAGCTCACGGCCCGGGAAATGTTGTTTTTTACCATTTACCATACCTGGCATCATGTGCAGGCCTGTAAAATGCTGAACGCATAATACTGAATATCATATCGTAACGATATGGGATTGGAAAAGATTATCAGGAAATATTTCACTACCGTACACTTTTTGAAGCCAATCGATTTTTGCAAAAAGTGCAGCTGGGATGAACTACGGAGTGCTCTTCGATTGGGAACGGTTTCCCCCTGCGCGCTGCGTTTGCTGTCCTTGAACCCTTCCCGCACGCCCCCGTTTTCCCGTATCAAGTACGGGACAGGCTCCTTCAAAAGGAAACAACCCACTGCTAAGTGATCTTCGATTGAGGCATTTGGCAGATTGGGGTCTGCCAACAACAAATTTAATCCCAGGATTCCCACCCAGGCGGGCTGGAGATTAAACGGGCGCGCGCGGACGGACAGTGAGTCGGCCTTGGTTAGCCCGTTTGGATTTTTTTGCGCAACTTTTTTGGGAAAAAAGTTGCAGGATCATAAAAAAGCAGGAAGGAGATATGGAATAAATACAGCTTGGGGCATCCCGAGCGAGCCTTACCTCATTTTTGGCAGTAATCCTCAAATTTTGAGCGGATACAACTTTTTTCTAACAGAAGTGGCAAAACAAGCCCTGGAAATAGGAAAACGAAAAAGGTAGTGAAGGAAATATAAGCAGTAGATCCCGGATCAAATCCCGAAGCTACGCAACGAGATTTGTCCGGGATGACGATTGAAATCGATAAATTGTTTTTTGCCTTTTCCTAAGACCATGTTTGGAACGCTAATTCCCTTAGAAAACACTGGCTTCAGGAACCTGATCTTCGCCATTTTTACTCGAAATAGCTCGCTATTTCTGTGTGAAATGGCTTGTCAGAACCCTAAATCCAGCATTTTCGCTAACAAATTTCCTGTCCCAAACATGGTCTAAGATTTGCCTTCCTCTCAACATCTATCGTCAATTGTCTGCTGTCTTATATCTTCCTTAGTGCGAATCCTTCGGGACATAACTCCCTGATTTCCCAACCAGAAAATCCATGTCAGCCCCCAAATGAGATTGCTGAACGTGTTCGATGTACAGACTCACATAGCCGCGGGACGTATCCATTTCCGGTGGACTCCAGTTTGTGCGGCGGCGTTCCAGTTCTGCGTCGGAGACATCGAGATGAAGACGTCGGTTTTCCACATCTACCTCGATCATATCTCCTGATTCGATGAGGGCAAGATTGCCTCCAATGGCTGATTCCGGCGAAACATGGAGAAATACAGTCCCATAAGCTGTTCCGCTCATTCGCCCGTCAGAGATTCTTACCATGTCCCGAATTCCACGCTCTACCAGTTTCTTAGGCATGGCCATATTTCCTACTTCCGGCATGCCGGGATATCCTTTGGGACCCACATTTTGCAGAACCAATACGCAAGTCTCATCTACATCCAGGTTCGGATCTTCTATGCGTTCGTGATAATCTTCGATATTCTTGAATACAACCGCCCTACCTCGATGTTGCATCAGTTCCGGGCTTGCAGCAGAAGGCTTGATGATTGCCCCTTGTTCGCAAATATTCCCCCGAACCACTGCAATTCCCCCTTTTTCAAGAATCGGCTTGTCAACGGAAGCAATGACATCGCGATTAAAACATTCTGCGTGGAGATTGTTTTCAGCAACTGTATAGCCACTGACCGTCGTGATATCCATGTGGAGGTGCTTTTGCAGTTCCTTAATGACTACAGGCACACCACCCGCATAATAAAAATCTTCCATCAGGTATTTTCCGGAAGGCATCAGGTTAACCAGGAAAGGAATATTGCTGCCAATTTTATCAAAATCATCCAGGTCCAATTTGATTCCAACCCTCCCTGCGATGGCAAGCAAATGCACCACGAAATTAGTGGAACCCCCTACAGCTGCATTGACCATAATGGCATTTTCAAATGCCTTTCGGGTCAGTATATCTGATATTTTTAAATCTTCTTCGACCATTTCCACAATCCGCTGACCCGCCATGTGAGCAAGCACTTTGCGTCGGGAATCGGCAGCGGGAATCGCAGCACCAGTAGGAAGGGTTAAGCCCAGCGCCTCGACCATACAGGCCATCGTGGAGGCGGTTCCCATCGTCATACAATGCCCGCGACTCCGGGACATACAGCCTTCGGCAATGGCAAATTCTACTGGCGACATTTTTCCGGCACGGAGGTCTTCACTGAATTTCCATACATCTGTTCCCGAGCCGATGTCATTGCCCCGATATTTTCCATTGAGCATCGGACCGCCAGACACGACGATGGTAGGTAAATCGACACTGGCAGCGCCCATCACGGTAGAAGGAGTCGTCTTATCACAGCCGCAGAGCAGCACTACGCCATCGAGGGGATTGGCACGAATAGATTCCTCGGCATCCATACTGGCGAGGTTTCTAAATAACATGGCGGTGGGCCGCATGAGGGTTTCGCCTAGCGAGGTAATGGGAAATTCAAGTGGAAATCCACCCGCTTCCAGCACACCCCTTTTGACAGATTCCGCCAGCTCCCTGAAGTGAGCATTACAGGGGGTGAGTTCCGACCAGGTATTACAAATACCGATGACGGGCCTGCCATCAAATTCATGATCGGGAATTCCCTGATTCTTCATCCAGGATCGGTAGATGAAACCCATCTTGTCGTCTTTGCCGAACCATTCCTGGCTGCGTCTTTTCTTTTTCATTCGGTTATAGGATTGGTAAGTAGTATAAGAATGATATGAGTAATTAGATGTTAGATATGAGATGGAAAATCTTGTCTTTCATCTTTCTTCTTCCATCTAATTTCTTCTCTCACGGCACCTGACTCCTCGCGGTCCAGCCTCCATCTATCGTAAGCGTTTGACCGCTAATATGTCCGGCTTGTGGCGAAGCTAGAAAAAGCACCGCACTGGCTACATCTGCTACCTGTCCGACCTTGCCATTGGGGGTTACCGCTTCCCACTGAGCAGCATATTCGGGTAATTCTTCCAGGGTTCGCTCTGTGAGGGTCGCGCCCGGCGCTACAGCGTTGACCGTGATACGATGCGGCCCCAGTTCGAGGGCGAGGCATTTAGCAAGCATCCGAATCGCAGCCTTGGTCATGCCATAGGCACTGAGACTGGGCAGGGCCTGCACACCCGTTACGGAAGACATGAGAATAATACGGCCCGGTATGGCGTGTTGAATCATGATCCGGGCGGCAGTCTGTGCGGAAAAGTAAGAGCCTCTCAGGTTAATGGCATTCAACTCGTCAAAATCCTCCGGTTCATATTCCAGGAAATCTCCAAATTTCGTAATCCCCGCATTGGCTACAAAACAATCCAGTCTTCCGAACTGAGCAGCAAAATCAGCTGTCGCCTTGCG
>CAYGTH010000284.1:0-9422 GCA_964352745.1 uncultured Bacteroidia bacterium | reverse complement strand
GGATTGCAAAGATAATAAAAGGCTGCGGATCCTTACAGGAGAATTAATTTTTGATTACCGCAGGGCTTTTTCTTTATTTCAATCCACCTTTTTCATAACGATAAATCAGGTAAAAAAGGCAGCATCTCGCCTGTTTCCAGTACCTTTTTCCTTAACAACACCTCTTCTATACCCTTCATTATGCAATACTCCTTATTGTTACTTGCACTTCTGTTCAATGCCGGGATCGGTTACAGCCAGCCTCCCAGCGGACCGGATTTGTTGCAAAAGAGCATCTGGTATCACGACCCCAAGGGTCAATGGAACAGTGTGCAGGTCGACCTTTTTCTGGAGCAGCAACTTTCAGATGGTATTCCCATCAGTCAGCAAGTTCGGATTGACCTCCCACAGGAGCATTTTAGCCTCCTTTGGGAAAAGGGCGATGAAAGTCGATACCGCGCCCTTACTGCCGGCACCTGCACGCATGAACTCAATGGATCATCCGATATTTCGGAAGCAGATGCAAAACAATACAAACTCGACTGCCAGACAACAGCGCGATACAAAGACTACTATATTTACCTGTATGGCCTCCCTATGAAGCTTACCGATCCCGGCACACGGGTGAGGGACTCTGTTTATCAGCGGGATTTTTACGGAAAGGATAGCTGGGTACTTACCGTAGATTACGATCCCGAGATGGGGGACCATATTTGGGAGATCTATTTGGACTCCAGTACCTATGCCATGATTGGCTATGCTTTTTATAAAGATCCTGTAAGCCGCAAAGGAGAATACATACTAATCGAAGGAGAGGTTAGCTATCAGAAGATGCGCATTCCCAAAGATCGCACCTGGTACACTTTTCCGGAAAATGAGCTATTGGGCACCGATTATCTCCTGCGGGCGGCGAAACCGTCAAAATAAAAAAAGGCACTTCAGGGTTGAAGTGCCTTTTTATTACTTACTCGTCTCATGCCTAACCATGAGACTTTCCCGATTTAGCATGGTGTTTGTTCGGGTTTCTATCCGGATAACGGAAGTATTTGGCTAAGCGGTTGCCACAGGTGTATTTTTTTTACCCTATCGCTTGATTATAGCCCTTCTCCCCCTCCGATTCCTCCCAATCCGCCTACATTGAAGGGGATATTAAACCCCACAAATACGTAAGGAGCATTTGCACCAAAATTATATCCCCAGCCTCCACCGAGGATATCCCGAAAGCCCGTGAACATGAGGGCAGCCCCAAATTCTGGCGTGCCATCCAGGTTGAAGTCGGGAGAGGAAAAGGCCATTCCTATCCCCAGGTTGATAAATTCATTGTAGAATTTACTTTTTCGACTGCCCCATTTCATGAAGATGCCGTAGGTGGGCGCAAATTGGAATTGATTGAGATTAGGGCTGACGCGCGTGTTTGCACCCCGATTATAGGGATTGGCCAGAATCAGAGAGCCACTCATCTTTACATGTGCCGCCACTCTGGCAATCGAAATAAATCGCCGATACAGCATTTTTTCCTGATAAGTATTCGCCGTCCGGTCTTCCCCTTTTTCCAAAACGGCTTTGATCAGAATTTCATCACCGGGTTTACGTTCTCCAATAAATCGCAAATCAAGGTAGCCGACATCAGGGATATTACTTGCAGTAAACCGCCGGACTTCATTTCCGATTTCCTCAGATTCGAGGTAGGCTTTTTTGAAAGGGTTGAGCAGGTTTTTGACGTCATTGATAAATTTCCGCAACTTACTGATGTCTTGATCTACAGAGGTGCGAACCCCTGAATAATCAGTTCTAATTCGGAAAATCGCCTGTTTCACCTCATTATCTTCCGTCAGGAGTGCCGCATGAGAGGCCTCAAATTGATCGAGGTTTCCAGGAATCACATCAAGCACCTTCGCGATTCGTTGTTCGAATTGTTGAATCCGACCTTCGATTCCACTTCCTTCCAAAGAATCCGCAGAAAACTTACCCGAAAAACTGGTGAATACGGATTGAATACTCGTGTAAATCAGGTTTGCATCCTCGAGTCCGGAAATATTTTTGTCTAGTAATTCATCCAGATTCACATTGGGTTTCTTTTTGAAGCGAGTTTTGAGTTTGCTTATACTATCCCGAAACGTAACAATCGCCTCCTCTGATGTGAATAAGCTATCCACGCCTGCAACCAGCATTTTTCGGGCATTTTTAATTCCCTCTGCGAATCCCCCCTTCAGCGTTTCGGTCAACTGCTTATGATCCGTGATCGTTTGCTGATCTTTGGCGGAAAGCGGGGCAGAAAACAGCTCCAGCTCTTTATATGAGTTCTCATCGTAGTCATCAAAATTCTCTATATGCACCGGGCGGCCTCCGCTCTTGTTTTTGATAAAGGCAGCAAGTCGAAAATATACCCGTATATCTGATTCATCCTCTAATTCAGCATACAGCTCTTCCCGAATCTCTTCCGCCTTCCCTTCCAGAAAATTAATCGCAAAGACAACAAATGGCCCTTTTCCTGATTCTACGAATTCATTCGCCTCCATGCCTTTTTCCGCCAGTTCGTTATACAAGGCATCACTTTTTTCGATTTCAGCGAAAACGTCCCCTTCTAACTCAGCCAATCTTCTGTAGATTTCCATGCCACTATTACTCTCGGCTGAAAGCTGATTAATCAGGTCCAAAATCTCCGTTTCTACTGCGAGGATCGTATTGAGTTTGCGAAGTTCTCCGAGTCGCGATTCACGCTCTGAAATCCCTTCAAATCGGAATATTTCATCCTGCACATCGGCCTGTTTGACCACAATTCGAATGGTACTATTCGCATCTACAATTCCTCCGATTGTATCTAGTATAGGGCGAACCTCTCCACTACTTGTTTCTTCATACAGTAATAGATTGGATTGTCCAATAGCCGGGCTCAAAGCAAAGCCCCAAACCCACACAAAAAGAGAATAGCTATAAAATCGTCTCATGGGGTGACATTAATTGGTGGGAAGATTCTTGGTAACGGTAGTGAAGGCATTCCTGACTTCGATGAAATTGGCCTTGTTTTTTGTAACCACATACGCAATCTTACCCGTTTCAGGAAAAATCGAAAAAGCCAGCACATCATCAAATGAGAGGGTTTTGTCTGGATACTTTGTTTTATAAACGGCTGTTAACACATCGGGAAGATCCAAGGTGGTTTCGCCTTCAGCAGGAACTTTTACAGCCTTTAATTCCGTCAATAAATCAGCTTCCTCAATCAGCAATACCCTTTCTTTACCTGTAGCACCAGTTTGCGTACAAGAGAGATTGGCCGATTTTAAAAAACTATCAAACGTTGACACCTCTCGCTTGAGTACAACTAATGTGATATGGTCCTCCTTGAACAGAAGCTCCATCTTACTTGCATCATGGATATCTTTCTCCAGAATCTGGACCTTAGCATAACTTGAATGTGTTTTCATGGTTAACTATTACGAATTAACAATAAGTACTAAAAATCTAAGGATTTATCTTCCCCTGGCAATACCTAAGAGTACGAATATACGAAACGGAGTAATGAATTCAGGAATTAGCGAACTGAACACTCAATCGCCCCCATTTGACTCCAGGCTCTTACCTATACCGGAATGGGCAATCATTTTCACCTGCAAGGTACAAGTCCGAATCCGTACCTTTCTTTCAAGATGATAAGTAAAAGGATTTGCCTCGCACTCGATTTAATCGATGATCCGGAGTTGATTGCTGCCTATACGCACTACCACCAACCTCCCAATGTACCTCCTGCCATACTCCGAAGCATCCATGATGCCGGTATCGTCGATATGGAAATCTACCTGACGGGAAATCGACTGTTTATGATCATGGAAGTAAATGAAACCTTTGATCCTGCGACTAAAGCAAAAATGGATGCAGATAATCCTGATGTTCAGGCCTGGGAAACCCTCATGTGGAAATTCCAGCAAGCACTTCCCTGGGCTCAGCCCGGTGAAAAATGGATAGAGATGGAGCGAATTTTCAAATTAGCCTAACCTCATAATTTACTCATATACAGATGGATTCCTCAAAAGACCTCACATTGGATTTTCCTCCACTCACTTACGCTACCCTTGCCAAAAACGGAGATGCTTCATTTGAAAAATGGAAAGAGTATCCGGAACGCATTCTTCAATTCGGAACAGGTGTATTGCTTCGGGGGCTTGTAGGATGGACCGTTTTCAAGGCGAATGAAGCAGGTCAATTTCGCGGAAAGATCGTGGTGGTGGGCTCTACAGGCTCAGGACGAACCCAGCAGATGAATAACCAGCAAGGTCTGTTTACCCAACGAATTGAGGGGTTTCATCAAGGAGCTGAAGTCGGAGAATTTCAACTGAATGCCAGCATTAGTCGGGCGATCTCTTCCAGAGATGCCTGGGAAGAAGTGTTGGCATGCGCGCGCAATCCTCAAATTGATATTCTCATTTCCAATACCACCGAGGCCGGTATTCAATACGTGCAGGAAGATATGTTTGCCAGCCCTCCTCAATCCTTTCCGGCGAAACTGGCTGCATTCCTCTATGAGCGGTTTCAGCACCATCCAGAAGCACCCTGCGTCATTTTACCTACTGAGCTAATCGTTGACAATGGGAAAGCGCTCAAGGAGCTTGTACTGCGTCAGATCAATGACCACAAGCTGGAGCAGGCATTTGTGGATTGGCTCCATGAAACCAACTATTTTTGCAACACCCTGGTAGACCGGATTGTTACAGGTATGCCTAATCCTGATAAGTTTGCTGGCTTTTCGCAGGAACTTGGGTATGACGATCAGCTACTGACCGTGTCTGAAGTGTATAAGCTCTGGGCAATTGAAGGGCCTCCGCATCTGGAATCGAGAATTTCCTTTGTCAAAGCCGACGAAGGTATTTTGCTCATTGATGACATCTCTCCTTTTCGGGAAAGAAAACTCCGGATCCTCAATGGCTCTCATACCATCACAGTAGCACTGGGCTACCTCTATGGACTGGAGACTGTTTATGATTGCCTGACAGATTCGCTGATGTCGGACTTCATCGAGCGGGTTGTTCATCATGAGATTGTTCCCAGCTTACCAGACTCCGTACCCGGAGGCGCTCAGTTTGCCTCGGAGGTACTCGATCGTTTTCGCAACCCCTTTCTCGGGCATAAACTGCTTTCGATTACGTTTCAGTACACTTCTAAAATGCGGTTCCGGAACCTACTGACCTTTATTCGGTATCAGAATAAATTTGGCAAGTTGCCACGTCTGATGACACTGGGAGTTGCCGCATTTATTTATTTCAGCCGCCCCACGCATACCGATGGCGGAACCTATTACGGCACCCATAAGGGGACTCCCTATGTCCTGAATGATGATCTGGCTGCCTGGTGGGACGAACAATGGAAAACAGCTCCACAGGCATCTGCAACGAGCGAGGCCGTACAGGCATGGGCGTCCACTGTATTTCAGGACGAATCCGTATGGGGGGCAGAGATCAATGAGGCAACAGGCCTGGCTCAACCCGTAGGCGATTTCCTTTGGCAGTTTATAAATAAAGGAATCGCCAAAACGCTGGAGGAGGCACTGGCAATCGAATAACTACTCCCCCCAAAAACTAAACCCACCATCGGTAAAATACCTGTGGTGGGTTTATGTTATCGTTCCTATTTCTGTACACTCGGAAGGATTCGAACCCTCAACCTCCTGATCCGTAGTCAGGTGCTCTATCCAGTTGAGCTACGAGTGCATATCTTACGGGAGTGCAAAGATAGAAATTCTGGGGATATTGCAAGAAAAAATTTAAAAAAATTCAGATCTCTACTGCACGCAGGATCATATCGATGCAATCGTTCGTAGTGACTTCTTCGGCTTCGGCTTCGTAGTTAAGGATGATGCGGTGATTCAGGATATCCCTGCTGATCGCCTTAATATCCTCTGGCAGGACATAGGGTCTGCCTTGCAGGAAAGCATGGGCTTTTGCGCCCAGGTTTAACGCCAGCGTCGCACGTGGAGAGGCCCCGAACTCTATATATTCCTTCAAACGGCGCAATCCATACTGATGTGGATATCGCGTTGCCATGACGAGGTCAATGATATAGTCCTCCAGTTTTTCAGATAACTGAACGGCATCTATCAATTCCATGATTTCAAAAATATCTGCCTGAGATAGGGCGGGCTCTACCTTGGGACGTTTTTGAACCCGAGCCATTCTCCGCATAATTTCCTTTTCCTCTGACCGGGTCGGGTAATCTACAAACACCTTCATCATGAATCGGTCTACCTGCGCCTCAGGCAGGGGATAAGTGCCTTCCTGGTCAATTGGGTTTTGTGTAGCCAATACCAAAAAGGGAGAATCCAGTAAAAAAGTCTGATCGCCGATGGTAACCTGCTTTTCCTGCATGGATTCGAGCAATGCACTCTGCACCTTAGCCGGAGATCGGTTGATCTCATCCGCGAGGATAATATTAGCAAACACGGGCCCTTTTTTTACTTCAAATTTCCCGTTCTGCTGATTATAAATAAGCGTACCGATCAAATCTGCCGGCAAGAGGTCAGGCGTAAACTGGATACGCATAAAATCCAGTTTCAAGGCTTGTGCCAAGGTGCTGACTGTAAGCGTTTTGGCGAGTCCGGGAACGCCTTCGAGCAAAATATGTCCATTTGTAAACAGACCGATTAGCAATCGGTGTATCATGTAGCGTTGCCCTACAACCACCTTATCAATCTCATTGAGCAAGCCCTGAACCTTCAGCCCCTTCGCTACGATTTCGGATTCCAATTCCTTTTGAGTAGCATCTTTCGGAATAAATGTCATGTATATCTTCTTTCTTCGCTAAAATTAGATATCATTTGCGAATTTTACTAGTTTTAACCGGTAGTCGGTCGAAAATGCGTAGCCAGTGTCCACTTGTAGCATTTTTTCGGAAATTTCACCCATATGAGCTTTCGAGTTTCCTTATATATTCTCTTCTTTCTCTTTTCCAGTCTATGTTGTTTTGTATCCTGCACCACACAAAATTTTAGTAAAGGCCCTCTATTCGAAGAATTGTTTTCAGATGAAAACTCCACTTTTCGGGGGACTGACTTAGGCGACAGAATAGGAGAAGTAATCGAGCAGGAAAAAACGACTGCACAGGCACACAGCCAGACAGGCGGCCCCAAGCACCATGATCCTCTTGGCCTTTCCTATGAATATGTCTTAACGGACAGTTTACTCCTCTTTGTAGAATATTACCCCCGCATTCCGCAGGAAAAAAACGACAGCAGTCGGATATCTTCAATTGTGGCTAATATTTCCCTGGATGATGAAGTAGAGATTGCTCAACTTTACAATGAGATCGAGCAGTATTTCAGCCGGAAATATCGCATTTCCAGCGGTACTTTTGGGAATTATTCATGGAAAACCAGCACTCCCAAAACACAAAGCATGGAAGTTGGGTTAAAGATGAGTGATAACAAACGTGGCATCACTGTAATGTTTATTGATACCCAAACTCAAAAGTAATATGAAGATTTATACCCGAAAAGGAGATGACGGCACGACCTCGTTGATTGGAGGCAGTCGGGTACCTAAATATGATTTACGAATTGAATCGTATGGAACGGTTGATGAGCTCAATGCTCATTTAGGATTAATCAGAGAAGATGCAGCAGCACAGGAATATCGGTCCATTCTGAAAGAAATCCAGGACAATCTATTTGTAGTGGGATCCATCCTCGCCCATGACCCGGCAGACACTTCTTTTCAGCCCCCCCAACTCAAGGAGTCAGACATAGAATTGCTGGAATTGTCGATTGACAACATGAATGAAGCCTTACCCGACCTCAAAAATTTTGTCTTGCCTGGGGGGCATCCAGCCAATGCCATGGCGCATATCGCACGCTGCGTATGCAGGCGGGCCGAGCGACGCGCAGTAGAGCTTAGTGCCCAATCTCCGCTGAACCCGATCATTATCCAATATCTGAATCGACTTTCAGACTGGTTATTTGTGTTAAGCCGTACCTTATCCTACGCTACCGGCTCTTCTGAAATTCTCTGGAAGAAGTAATTCGCTCGTCTATTCTGATTTTTTGTTCTGTGAATTGTTAGTAGCTTTCCGGTTTAGCCGGGAAGAAACCCCCTTGGATTTTAAAGGACTACAATTGTACTTAGCGAATGAAAAATATTTTTGTGATAGGGGCCGGGAGATCGGCTACCGACTTGATTCATTATTTGCTCGATGCTGCACACACATACGACTGGCAGGTGGTCGTGGGTGATTTCTCTCAGGACCTTGCCCAACAAAAAGTGGGAGATCATCCCAGGGGAACGGCTATCCATTTTGACGCCACCGACCCGGTTTTGCTAGCCGACCAGGTAAGCCGGGCTGACCTGGTCGTTTCTTTCTTACCCCATCACATGCACCAGGAGGTTGCACTTGAATGTATTCGACAGCGATCCCATCTCGTTACCGCCTCTTACGTATCCCCGGCTCTCCGGGAGTTAGATCAGCAGGTCGCAGACAAAGGATTGATTTTTCTGGGAGAAATGGGAGCAGATCCAGGAATCGATCACATGGGGGCCATGAAAAATATTGATGAAATCCGGAACAAAGGCGGCAAACTACTCGCTTACAAATCGTATTGTGGTGCCCTCTTAGCCCCCGAAAGCAATGATAATCCCTGGGGCTATAAATTTACCTGGAACCCAATGAATATCATCATCGCCGGACAGGGAACCGCCCGATTCATCGAAAATAACAAACTACACTACATCCCATACCACCGCCTTTTCAGCACCACTGAAGAGATACAGATCCCTCAGTACGGAACCTATGAAGCTTACGCCAATCGGGATTCACTCGCTTATCGCAGTGCGTATGGACTCGACAACATTCCCACCTTGTATCGTGCAACCTTACGGCTGCCAGGTTTCTGTCCGGGATGGGATGCCTTTGTTAAATTAGGACTAACGGACAATAGCTACCAGATTCCCCAAACCGATCAACTGACCTACCGGGAATGGATTGCTGCTTACTTGCCTCCAAATGGAAATGGCTTATCCCTTGAAAACAGGCTGGCAAACTACCTGAATATCTCCGAAGATGGAGAAGATATGAAACGGCTGAAATGGACCGGACTCCTAAGCGATCGAAAAATCAGTCGAATCACTGCCAGTCCGGCAGAATTGCTGCTGGATTTACTGGAAGAAAAACTTGAATTTCAACCAGATGATGTTGACATGCTCGTCATGTATGACCATTTCCGCTACGAATACGAAGGCAATATCTGTGAAAGAAGCTCCTATATGGTTACCAAAGGGCTAGATCCTTTGCATACTGCGATTTCCAGAACTGTGGGGCTTCCGGCCGCAATTGGAGTTAAGTTGATTCTCCAGGATCAAATCCAGGCCAGAGGTGTCATGATTCCCACAATTCCAGAAATTTATACTCCAGTGCTGGAAGAGCTCGAAACACTTGGGATTCAATTTACCGAACAGGACACTTGC
>CAYGTH010000283.1:0-9474 GCA_964352745.1 uncultured Bacteroidia bacterium | reverse complement strand
ACCATGAATCAAGACATGATTGCTTACTATGCCTTGCGGGCACAGGAATACGAACGCGTGTACCAAAAGCCGGAACGCAAGTCTGATCTGACCACGATTAAACATTGGCTGGCAGATCAGGTACGAGATCTGTCTGTTCTCGAAATTGCTTGCGGGACAAGATACTGGACAGAACCCATGTCCACCACTGCGCTATCGATTCATGCAACTGATATCAATCAGAAGGTACTGGAAGTCGCTCAGGCTAAGTCCTAAGGACGGAAGCTTACACCGGGTATTGAAAAATTTCCCAACAGAAGATGCTATGCGCCGGTTACTGGCACCTATCGGAACCTCGATCCAGTGGTGTGAATGGGAATATTATTGGGCAGTTCGTTTTGAGGTTGATTGAGGTGAGTTAAGTGCAAATTCAAGTACAAATTCAAGTGCAACTCGTAAATTCGAAATCCCAACTCGTAATTCCAAAATCGTAACTCGGAAATCCAAAATCGTACATCCTAAATCACCACGTTTACAATCCGCTTAGGCACGACAATTATCTTCTTTGGGGTTTTTCCTTCAAGATGGCGTTGTACGGCTTCGTCAGCTAAAGCAATGGCTTCCACTTCCTCTTTGCTGGAACCCGCTGGTGCAGAAATTTTGGTTCTGACTTTGCCATTCACCTGAACGGGATATTCGTCCATATCCTCGACCAGATACGCTTCATTCCATTCCGGGAAGGTTTCAGTAAGGACCGAAGGAGCATGTCCTAACCGCTCTCGCAATTCCTCACAGATGTGGGGGGCAAAAGGGGACAATGCCACCAAAAACGGCTCCAGAATTGCCCGCTTGTGGCTGTTGAGTTTTCCGATGTCACGCGCAAATACCATGAATGCAGGTACACAGGTATTAAAGGCGAATCGATCAATGCCCGACTCCACCTGCTTGAGCATGGTGTGAAGAATCTTCAGTTCATCAGCAGAAGGCTCCTCGTCGGTCACAACCACAGATTCATCTTCTCCGATGAAAAGATTGTATGCCCGCTTGAGGAATTTAGAAACGCCCTCAATCCCTTCTGTTTTCCAGGGTTTGGCGACTTCAATCGGTCCGAGAAACATCTCATATAAGCGGAGGGTGTCTGCGCCATAAGCTTCACAGATATCGTCCGGGTCAACCGTGTTGTAATAAGACTTGGACATTTTCTCGACCTGTGAAGTGGTCAGGAAATCCCCTTTCTCATTCGTTGTGAAAACGGCTTCCTGGTCGCCCATCCATTTCCGATACCCCTCAATGTCCAGTATTTGATTTTTGACAATGCTGACTTCCATGTGGATTTGCACATAGTCATCCGCATTTTCTACCAAATCAGCAGAAACAAATGCATTGCTTTCCTTGTGGCGATAAGCCAATTGGGAAGTGCCCTGGATCATTCCCTGATTGACCAATCTGGAAAAAGGTTCCTCCACATGCAATTCGCCAAGGTCATAGAGGAATTTTGTCCAGAATCGAGAATACATGAGATGGCCGACCGCGTGCTCAGTACCGCCTACATATAAGTCAATTGGCAACCAGTATTTGCCGCGCTCCGGATCGAGAAATTGATCGTCATTGTGTGCATCGGGGTAGCGAAGGAAGTACCAGCTCGATCCCGCCCAACCCGGCATGGTGTTCAAGTCACGAACGCTACCATCGGGAAGATTCGCCCAGCCTTCTGCACGTGCAAGGGGCGGTTGTCCGTCAGGGGAGGGTTGAAAACTCTCCAAATCCGGCAATTCGAGTGGCAACTCGCTTTCATCAATGGCAGAGGCAACCCCGTCTTTGTGTACAATAGGAGTCGGTTCCCCCCAGTATCGCTGGCGAGACCAGGTTACATCACGTTGACGGAAGGTTACTTCCCCTTTTCCGATTCCTTTTTCTTCCAATTTGGCAATGGTAGCCGGGATCGCTTCGGAGGCTTTCAAGCCATTGAGGAAATCAGAATTGACCATGATCCCGTCTTTGGAGAGATAGGCTTCTTTAGAAATATCTCCACCGGAAATGACTTCGATGATCTCAATTCCGAATTTGTGCGCAAATTCATAATCCCGCTCATCATGGGCAGGTACAGCCATGATGGCCCCTGTCCCATAGGTGATTACGACATAATCCGCAATCCAAACGGGGAGCTGCTTGCCCGTGAATGGATTGAGCGCATAGCCGCCAGTCCACACGCCTGTTTTGGTGGTGTCAGCGATTCGATCTATTTCTGAGCGATTTTTTGCCCAGTCTTTGTATTGTTCAATCTCAGCCCGCTGCTCATCAGAGGTCAATTGCTCAACGAGGGGATGCTCCGGTGCCAATACCATGAAGGTATTGCCAAAAATGGTATCCGGGCGGGTGGTAAATACTTCTATTTTTTCCTCAATATTCGGGTCATCCACTTCGTAGATAATGCTGGCCCCCTCAGACCTTCCGATCCAGTTGGTTTGCATGGCTTTCATGGCATCTGACCAATCGAGAGTATCCAGACTGCTGAGGAGTCGATCGGAATAAGCGGTGATCCGCAACATCCATTGGCGCATCATGCGCTTTTCTACGGGGTACCCTCCACGCTCGGATTTGCCGTCTTTTACTTCTTCATTCGCCAATACAGTCCCCAACTCCTCACACCAGTTTACGGTGGCAAAGGAACTGTAAGCGATGCGGTAATTCATCAATACTTCGCCTTGCTCCTGCGCGGACATGGCCTTCCATTCAGCAGCTGTGAAGCTGTCTTTTTGGGAACTGGTGGCATGGACCTGTGTATTGCCATGTTCCTCAAATGCTGCGATAAGTTTTGCAATCGGCTCTGCCTGTTCGATGCTTTTGTTGTACCAATGGTCAAACATCTTGAGGAAGATCCACTGGGTCCATTTATAAAACTCAGGATCACTGGTCCGCAATTCGCAGTCGGGATCATAGTGAAAGCCCATGATCTCCATTTGGTTCATGAAACGGGCCGTATTGATTCGGGTAGCTTCTGCCGGATGGACATTGTGCTTGATCGAATACTGCTCTGCGGGTAGCCCGAATGCGTCAAATCCCATGGGGTGCAGGACATTAAAGCCCTTCAGCCGCTTGTATCGCGTGATGATATCGGTGGCGATATATCCAAGGGGGTGCCCGACGTGCAGGCCCTTTCCAGAAGGATAGGGAAACATGTCGAGGACGTAATACTTCGGCTTGTCAGACAATTTGTCTGCAACGAAGGATCGGTTTTCTTTCCAGTACGATTGCCATTTTTGTTCAATGGTCCGGAAATCATAAGTACCCATAATTTGACGAAATTAGTTCAATCAGGCTGCGAAGTTAGCAGTATTTTGCGGCTTTGGCAATGAATTAGAACGCTTAGCAGTTGAAAACCTAACAGCTCTTTCTTACCTTATGGCATTAGGTTATGAACTATGCCCCTTGCTACTGATACGCCCCGATCCCAAACGCGCCTTGTATTAGGGATTATCGCAGGTTTTGCCTTGCTCAAACTGTGCCTTCATCTTTGGGTAAACGCCTCGGCGGGTTATGGCTATTTCCGCGATGAGTTGTATTACCTCGCATGCGCCGATCATCTGGATTGGGGCTATGTCGATCACCCTCCTTTTTCTGTATGGTTGCTCTATTTAGGGCGTTCTCTGTTGGGAGAAGACCTGTTTAGCTTGCGGCTGATTCCAGCAGTAGCGGGGGCCTTGAATGTCTTGTTTGCTGGTTTGTTGATTCGGGAAATGGGCGGTGGGGTACGAGCTGCGACCCTGGGTTGTATAGCGGTCATTGCCGCTCCGATTCATCTGGCGATGAATGGCTATTATTCGATGAACGCCATCGATATGATGCTGTGGACCCTTTCTACATGGATCCTTCTAAGAACCCTCAAGCACAATCGCTGGCGGTATTGGTTGACCCTGGGACTGATTTTGGGAATTGGCTTGTTGAATAAAGTCAGTTTTCTCTGGTTGGGAGTTGGGTTGCTGGTAGGACTCTTGTTGACTAAATATCGGAAAACGCTATTGACGCCCAAACCCTATGTTGCGGGGGCATTGGCTTTGTTCCTGTTTTTGCCCTATGTGATCTGGAATGCGGCCTATGATTTTCCCCATCTGGAATTCATGGAAAATGCCTTGCGTATTAAATATAGTTCGCTTACCCGGATTGACTTTTTGATGGGGCAATTGCTTTTGAGCAATCCCTTGTCACTTGTACTATGGGGATTGGGGCTGTTTTTCTATATCGGATGGAAGGGGGGCAGATCCTATTTGATTATTGGTGTGATTTTTTTGAGTGTATTCCTGATTTTGGTTGCAAATGGCAGTAGCAAATCAGAATACCTTGGAGCAGCCTATCCCATGTTCTTTGCAGGCGGAGCGGTGATGCTGGAATCTCTGACCCAACCTGTGAGCAGGAGATGGATTGCAGGCGTTTACGCCGTATTACTATTGGGGGTAGCGGGTTTTGTTGCGCCGATGGCACTGCCGGTTTTGTCGGTAGAGCGATTTGTTGCTTACCAAAGCTTAGTAGGGCTTGCTCCTCCCAATTCAGAAAATAAAGAACTCTCCACATTACCGCAATTTTTTGCCGATATGCATGGCTGGGAAGAAATGGCGCAGACCGTTTCTCAGGTGTATCAATCTCTCCCCGAATCAGAACAAAAGCATGCCGTCGTCTTTGCCGAAAACTATGGAGAAGCGGGTGCTATGGATTTCTTTCGGGCTAAATATCCCCTCCCGCCTGTGGTTTCTCCCCACAATTCTTATTGGCTATGGGGCTATGGCGAAACCCCCATTGAAGTGGTCCTCATCATCGGGGGCGATAAAACTGACCATTTGCGATCCTGTCTGAGCGTGGAGTCGGCAGCTACTTTTTCTGCCCCTTATGTGATGCCCTACGAAAACAATCAGCAGATTTGGGTAGGGCGGGAAATGATCCGGTCTTTTGAGGAGATTTGGCGGGAATCAAAAAGTTATAACTGAATGTTCAGTGATCAAAAATCGATCAAAGTCAAGGGACTGATCCCTGCCTGACACATCAGAATTGGACTGATTACACGGTTCGATCAGGGACGAAAGGACCATTGAAGCGCAAGGGTTATTGCACTAAAATCTATCTTTGATCAGCCAAACGAGTTGCCACCGAAGAGGTTGAAACAGAAATGAAATCCCATTACTCTCTTGCCCAGAAATAAAACCCATTTTAGTAACACGAAAAAAATAACGCTCAGATTTTGCGCCGGAATTTTTCGCTGAGTCAAGGCAGTAAAACCGAGCATCCCGATTAATCGGGATTTGAGGATTTTACTAACGCAGGATCAGTGGAAAAGATCAAGCAAAATCGATAACTTATTTTTTGAGCGTTAAGTAAATGGACAGATCTAAGTAGTTAGACTGAGGCTGAACCCTGCTGATTATCAAACAGATACCATCTTTTGTCTTTATACTTAAATCTGTCTTCTTACTTACTTAGCGTTAACGTTAGAGAGAAAGGCAGAGGATCCTGAAAAAGTTTGGGACTTAATTCAGGTTCGACATAAACAAAAAAAACCGACTTAGTAATGACTAAAAAATAAATACACCTTTTTACTCTCCACGCACTTGCGTCATTCCGGAGGTCCGAGGTTGCGCAGCTTCCGAGGACAATCCGGAATCTTCTATGCTTTGCTCAAAACCCTGTTTGGGGCTGGGGGATTCCGGATAACATTTCATCCCGACTTGTCGGGACGCATTGAAATATTTCCGGAATGACGGGTTTGTTTTTTGACCATTACTAAGCATCTGTATGAAGCGTGAGGGAAGTATTGTGCTTAGCTATAGGTAACATTTTTTATTCATTCAGTCGTTCCAGGATTTCTGACTTTAGTTTTTGGGATAGCCAAAAGCCGTGTTCCTCGAGTGCAATTAATATTTCTTTACCTGACTGAATTACGCCTTGTCTCTTAGCCTTTATGATGATTCCAACTGTTCCTGTAACTTTCAATCCGAGTCTTTTAGCCGCTTTCCGCCCCTTACTTTCATCCAGGATTAATGTACTATTCGGTGATTTTAACCCCAATGCAATTGCACTAGCTTCTCCAGCATCTAGTTCCAATTCAAGGACTTGCATTTGCTGAGGGTCATAATTGGAGCTGAACTGATATCCAGTCCGGCAAATCGACACGAATCTCATTCCTTACTATATCTGTTATTGTGATGTTGCTATAGAGGTGTTGAAGGATCTCTAATTTTCCAATATCAGCTAAGGCGATAAGTGGGCTCGCATCGGAAATGATAATTTGTTCAGGCATTAGCTATGTCTTCCTCAATTTCTTCTATGTCGTATTGAAAAATTGAAACTTTATACTTGCCTAGCATTTCAATAAATGCATGCTTCGAAAGTCCAACCATAGTTGCTCCTTGACCTGACGAAATTAGCCCTTCGTCAAAAAGCTTCGAAGCTAATAACATGCTTACCTCGAACTTGCTTATGTTTAAGCTTTCTGGAAGATTTAATTGAATGCTCATAATTCAAAATCTTATTATCTAGTTTTATCTATCACTAGATATTCTTATCTCCTTCAATTTACGGATTCTATTCGATTTTGGCTAGATGTTATATGCTAGCCGGTTATTTCGGGCTATTTTAGTAACATCATCCAACACAGTAGCGGACATCTCATTATAATCTACTTCCTATCCCTTCCATAACCCACTAGGGCTGAGTGGGAGGTAACATCACGAATATTGGATAGAAGTCTAGCTTCCCACGCTTGTCTGTTTTTCAGTATTCAATATCCCAAAAATCCAGCGGACTACAAATCTTCTCCGGGTCTTGGGGCAAATTCTGGGAATATGGGTTCCCTGCGTTATGAGCCATTCCCCCACTTAAATGAACTTCCTGCCCCGTGTAACCCATCAGAATTGTCTGCCATCCGATAGTGAAATGCCTGCACCTGTTGTATCTTGCGAAAACAGAATCGGAGCTTAAATCGTTACCTATTCATGTCGTAATTCCAAAATCGTATATCGTAACTCAAAAATCGTAAATCTCCATGTATAAGCAACTCATGATTTGTGCCTTGTTTGCCAGTATGCTCGCAGTCGCTTGCGCACAACCCAAGCCCCAGGAAAAGAAGGTCTACAGTACCGAATTACCGGAAGTCATTACCGATCCTGCTAACTATAATGTCCTGTCCGATCAGGAGAGTTATGTCATCCTGCACGAAGGCACCGAACGGCCGTTTTCGGGGGAATACAATGACCTGAAAGAACGCGGAACGTTCATTTGTCGTCAGTGTAATCAACCCTTGTTTGAGTCGGATGCAAAATTTGATTCCGGCACCGGATGGCCCAGCTTTGATGAATTTATTGCAGGCGCTGTCACAGAAATCACTGATGCCGATGGCCGCCGTACCGAGATCGTCTGCGGAAATTGCGAGGGGCATCTGGGACACGTATTTCGCGGTGAGCGATTTACCAAAAAATCAACCCGCCATTGTGTCAATTCTGTAAGCCTGAGTTTTGTAGCGGAAGAAGGCGAACCAAAAGCCGAAACCAAGTAGCAGGAGACATTGTTCTTCTCTCTTTCTCTCAATTTCTCAAAATCCCGAACTCCAATCTTATGCTTAACTGGTCAAATATTATCGAATTTGTTCATAAAGGGAATCCCGAGCCGGACCGCCGGGTCGAAAAGACCGAAGAAGAGTGGCGCGCCCTCCTGACCCCCGAACAATTTCGGGTTGCCCGTCAAAAAGGCACTGAAAGGGCTTTTACAGGCGAATATTGTGAACTCTTCGTACCGGGCGAATATGCCTGTATTTGTTGTGATACCCTCCTGTTTGATTCCCGCGAGAAGTTTGATTCGGGCACTGGGTGGCCCAGCTTTACCCAACCCGTTCAGGTGAATGCGATCAAATACGAGTCGGATCATGGATTTGGCATGCGCCGGATCGAAGTGCTGTGCAATACCTGCGACTGTCATTTGGGACACTTGTTTCCGGATGGCCCCGAGCCGAGTGGCTTGCGCTATTGCATCAATTCCGTTTCAATGAAAAAAGTCGCCGACGCTGTCGAGTCAGAATAGGCTCCTCCAACCGGCAGGTATTTTTCAACATATATGATATCCGCAGGGTCAGCTCTGCGGATATTTTTGTTGTAGCAGGAGAACTACCTCGAAGCTACTGGACCAACCTGACTGGGTGTGATTAGAGATTGAAGATCATAGAAATAAGTTTCATAGAAAGGGCTTCTTAGAGAGGATACCCAAGGCTATTGACTCTTTCCCGAACTCCCACGCTCTCAATATCCCGACCTCTCCTTTCCAATCTTCCTTCATCTTTGTATCTTCGTATATGGACCTCAAAAAAGCCATATTAGACGCCGAAGGCAAAGACGATATTCAGGCCATTGCCGATTACATTGGCACCGATACCGACCGGTTTCATGCCCTGATGCAACTGTTTCTCTACGATGAATGGCGGGTTTGTCAATTGTCGGGGTGGGTGTTGTCGAAATGTGCAGATATGCACATCGAACTCATTCTTCCCTATGTAGGGGAACTGGTCGAAAATCTACGCAAGCCGAGCCACGATGCTGTTAAGCGAAATACCCTGCGCATTTTTCAGGCAATCGAAATCCCTGAAGCGCAATTGGGAGAAGTGGTCGATCTCTGTTTTGGATTCCTCGCCAATCCGCAGGAGCCGATTGCCATGCGGGTATTTTCCATGACCGTCCTGCACAATGCCTGCAAGCGGGAGCCAGACCTAGGGAATGAACTCCGACTTCTAATTGCTGCACACATGGAGGATGCCTCAGCTGGATTTAAGTCACGGGGCCGGAAGGTGTTGAAGGCACTGGAACGTGATCAAAAACAACGTACATAACGAGGAACCATTCCCTGTTACGAAACGCTAGCTTATTTGGCTGGCGGCACTTCAACAGGACTCATTATTTACCAACCATGTGGGAACAACAACTCCGCATCTACGATGAACTGGTCGCCAAATGCCCTCACTTTGACCGAAAAGGCAAGTCTGTGCCCTATACCTCTGCCAACGGTTATATGTTCTCCCTCCTCAACAAAGCCGGCGAATTGGGGATTCGATTCTCCAAAGAAGTTCAGGCGAAATACATGGAAGCATTTAACACAACGCTGTATCATTCTCACGGAGCTGTGATGAAGGGCTATATCCTCATTCCGGAAGCGATGCTAACAGACTCCGATGCCCTCGTAACACTTTTGAATGAAAGCTATGACTACGTGATGAAGCTGCCTCCGAAATAAATAAGGATATCTCCCCCTTTGGTAATCTGTGTAGTCCCATACGCTGGGTTCGCTTATATCCTTTTGGAGGAAATGGATCATGCTTCCCAGTTAGTAGAACAACAATAATGGTTTACAGCGCTGAAAAAGTGGCTGAAATGTCAGTGCATCCATTCTCTGGTGGAACCGATGTATTGATGATGTAGTCCCATTTGAATTGATGAGTCGGTGAAGTACTCTTCAAATTGCCTGGTG
>CAYGTH010000282.1:0-9489 GCA_964352745.1 uncultured Bacteroidia bacterium | reverse complement strand
CCCTGCTTGACGATACGTAGCATCAGGGTACAAGCCAGGAGGCCGGAAATGAAGGAAGCCAGGAAGCCTGCTATTGTAATGTCCATCCCCATCGACCAGAGGCTTGGGTCTTCGATTACATCTTTTATATCCAACAATGCTTTGCCAAAAATAGGAATCAGCACCATCAAAAAAGAAAAACGGGCAGCGTGTGCCTTATCTACTTTGAGAAGAAGTGCCGTTGCGATGGTTGCACCAGATCGGGAGATACCGGGCATGATGGCAAACATCTGCGCAAACCCGATGATCAATGCTTCTTTGTACCCGATTTCCTTGTCAGAAGAAGCGACTCGTGTCGTCAGGTACAGCAAGAAAGCCGTGATGAGGAGCATCGCACCCACAAGCACGATACGCCCTTCAAACAAACTATTGACTTCATCCTCAAACAGAAGGCCCACCACTGCAACGGGTACAGCGGATAAAATCAATTGTAATGGAAAATGCATACCTGCTGCAATGCCTTCCTTACGAAAGAGGTCGGTGAAAATTTGAAGAATGTCTTTTCGGAATACGATAACCGTACTCAGGGCGGTTGCGACGTGTACCAGAATGGAATAATCCATCCCAACGTCTTGTACGTTTAAGAGGGCTTTCCCCAGTTCAATGTGTCCGCTACTACTTACAGGCAAGAATTCAGTAAGCCCCTGAATGATTCCCAGGAGGATAGATTCGACAATATTCATGTTGAGTCGTGCTCGAAAAATTTAGTTCATACAGCGGCAACCTTCAGAAAACGCGAACAAGCTATTAAGAGGTGAAAAGAACCATTTTCTGTCAGGCAGTTGCAGCAGGCTTAGGCTGATACATAATGGCATATACAATCTCGACAAAACCGCCTACCACTAACCAGGGAGCGATATGCAGAGAAATTGAAAACTGAGTAGCATCTACGAACTCGTCAAGGGACATCAAAAAGAAGCCCAATGCAATCAGTGCAACGCCTATTCCAAGCAGTATGTAATTTTGCTTCCCAAAAGGAAGTCCATCAGATTTAGGTTGTTGAGCAGATTTGGAAAGAACCGGTTCATTGACAACTTCCGGTTTTTTTTCCGGTTCCGCAGCGACCATTTTTTTAGTAGTACTAGATTCTACTTTCTTAGTAGCGGGAGGTGTATGTTTTCCCTTACGGGTATTTTTCTTAGCCATATTTACATGAGTTCGTCAAGATTTCTGTGCAGAAAACGATTGACAGCCACATAGCTGCCGATGAGCCCCAGAACCGTGCCAAATAACACAATTCCCCCTAATATTCCAATAAATTCCCCCATACTCGAAAGACTCTCTCCAAAGTCCATCCAGGCGAGCCGAAGACGTACGAGGAAGAAGGTGATAATCAGGAAGCCACATGCGATTAGTCCCCCCAGTGCGCCTTGGGAGAGGCCTCTTGCGAGGAATGGGCGTCGGATAAAAGCATTCGTCGCACCGATCAATTGCATACTCCTGATTGTCAGGCGCTGGGCATAAATCGAAAGTCGAATAGTCCCCATGATCAGGTACAGGGCAATAAAGACCAATAAGACGCCAGTCAGTGCCAGAATAAAAGTGATCACCTGGACATTGCGATTGGCTGCTACTATGATTTCAATGGGATACTCCACCTCTGCTACAATGGGATTTCCAGCCCACTTGTTACGGATGGAACTGAGGCTGTCTTCGAGGATATAATCAGCCTGTAATCGGACATTAAAAGAGGCGGGAAGGGGATTGATTCCGTCAGTAAGTTCCAGCACATCTTCTCCGGTATTTTCCATTAAGATTTTCCCGGCTTCCTCCTTGGAGACAAAGTCGACTTGAGCTACGAAGGCCGATTGTTCTAATTCTGTATGAAAAGCGAGGCGGTCAACTTCCTCAATTTCATCAAATAAAAAGATTTTCATCGCAATTGACTCCTGCGCATGGCGGGCGATAGATTGCCCAAACAAGGCGAGTGTTGCAAACAATCCCAGAAAAAACAGCACCAAAGAAATGCTCAGTAAAGAAGTAAAGTAGGCGCCTCTCGACCTTCGTTTCAAATAAGAATAATGTTGCTGTATTTCTTTGGCTTTCATTTGGTTACAAAGATAAGATTCGGTTTCAAAAGACCCAAGGCAGGGCTTCCGAAACCGAATCATTATACCCCTCAAAGGGCAAAAGGTTCACGCCAATGGAATAATTACATTCCAGGCTTCCCGAATCCAGGTTATTCCGGCGTGTTCATATGGTGAACCACCCGCTGTGGGAAAGGAATTTCGATACCCGCTCCATCCAAGGCGATTTTCACATTCTCCAGGGTGCCAAAATATACGTCCCAGTAATCGGCAGGAGTTGCATGCGGACGCACTGCCAGGTTAACAGAGCTGTCAGCCAGTTCCAATACATTTACAGAAGGGGCAGGATCTTTCAGGACTTTCGGATCACTTTGCATCGTCTGCAGGATGACTTCTTTAGCTTTCCGAATATCAGCATCATAACTGATTCCCACTACGAGATCCACCCGCAGGTTACCTTCGCGGGAAAAATTGATCAGACTGTTGTTGGAAAGCGGACCGTTAGGAATGATAACCGTCTTATTTTCAGGAGTCAGAATGGTCGTTACAAATATGTTAATGGCTGTAACTGCTCCAAAATGGCCTTCCCCTTCGATCAAATCTCCAATTTTGAACGGTCTGAAAAGCATGATCATCACGCCTCCGGCAAAATTAGCGAGACTGCCCTGCAAGGCCATTCCGATCGCAAGACCTGCAGCTCCCATAATTACCGCAAAAGAGGTCGTTTCGATTCCGACCATGCCAGCTACGCTGATAAACAGGACAACCTTTAATACAACGCTGATCAGGTCTCCCAGAAAAGACTGTAAGGCCTCGTCCATGTCGCGACTTTTCAACGCTTTCCGCATCATCTTGACGACGCGTTTAATGATCCATAAGCCGATCAGGAGGGTAACTAATGCGAGTACGACCTTAGGGGCGTATTCCATTACCATTGCAGTTCCTTGCGGGATGAGTGTTTCGAAATCCATAAGTAAAGCTAGTTTAGATGAGTGGTGTATGTGAAGATTTAGTATTTCATTTGTCAGAAATAGCTCGACAAACAAATTTTTAGATGGCTCTTCCAGGCAAAAGTCACGAAATAAATATACATCAATTTTAAATACGACTGTGGAAAACAATTTCTAAAAAAAGCAGTTTTTCCCAAGTCCAATTGCATCCTTTCCCCTTGTTCTCCCGTAACAAGTGTCAGGAACAAGACATTTGTGCCTGCTAGA
Organism: uncultured Bacteroidia bacterium; assembly: GCA_964352745.1. GTDB lineage: Bacteria > Bacteroidota > Bacteroidia > J057 > J057 > CAYGTH01. The sequence goes on along the minus strand of CAYGTH010000282.1, from coordinate 6,206 downwards.
ACGCTCAACCCGTAATATGAATCAAACTTTTCCGCTTATTTGTACGGCAGCTTGTATATTACTGGTAGTCGGTCTGGTATTGAATAGTTTGAATGCCCCCTCCACATCGGGCATTTCGCCAACTGTTTTGACTCCCTACAGCTATTGCGATTCTCCATTAAATCTGGAAATTTCCCCGGTAATCGAGTTTTTTGATTCCCGGCCTTTGGTTTCTTCTGAGATTTTGAACGCACAATTAGAGCAATCACGCCCCCTGAAAAGTTTACCTCACAGCGGGAATATTTGTTTCCGATTTGCCGGCCGCATGTTCAGCCATCTGCTGAGCCTGTATCGCTAACATACGCACAGAGATCCTACACATTTCAACTCCATTCACCATGAATGCTATTCGCAAAGGCTGCAGGCTCCTATCTTTTGTCCTCCTTATGCACCTGAGTCTGACCCTTATCGGTCAAACGACCCCGGCCCCTGCTCCAGACAGCACTACCCAAACTGCCCAAAGCGGAACCCCCGTTATCAGAACGGCAGATCAGACACAGAAAGAAAAGAAGGACGACTCCCTCCTGATTGGCAGAAAAGTCATTATTGATTACAAAACATGGAGCATTCGGCTGGTAAAAGAGGAGGAATAGTTGTGTAATTTGCAGGTATGCAGCAAGCTATCGTTTTTTCGCATGCCAATGGATTTCCCGCTGAATGCTATTCCTATTTTTTCGAGCAATTTCCTTCCATTCCCATCACATATGTCCCCGTTTTAGGCAATCAGATGGATTCTCCGCTCCGAAGCTGGAAGATGCTCGTTCCCGAAATTATCCACCACATTGAAGCGAATCATCAGACTCCTGTCATTGGAGTCGGCCATTCACTCGGAGCCGTACTCACCTATTGGGCTGCCATTGAGCGCCCGGATCTGTTTAGCCGGATTATTTTACTGGACCCTCCCATTTTCACCGGACTTAAACGCTGGTTCCTGTTTTTGCTGCGAATTACCGGATTGGCACCTTACTGGAATCCCGTTGCACGGAAAGCGCTCCATCGCAAGAAACACTTTCAAGACAGAGAAGAAGCGCATGCCTATTGGGCGCCAAAGAGCTTGTTTCAACCTTTTCATCCGCGCTGTTTTGCGGACTACGTTCAACATGGACTCCAAGCAGACGGTACAGGGCTTACGCTGGCCTTTTCAGCTGAAAGAGAATATCAAGTTTTTCTCTCTCCCCCTTTTTCTATGGGAGCTAACACCCTGAATCTTCCCAGTCACCTGCTATATTCAGCTAGTCATCAGGTGCTCTCTCCTGCGGATATTCAGGCCTTGCAGCGATATTTTAAAGATACCCAGTTTGAAAGCATCAATGGCGGGCATATGTTCCCCCTGGAATTCCCGGTTGAAACCGCCCAACGGATTCAACATATACTCAAAAACCCGGAAGCCTGACAAGCACCAGGAATATCCACGGATTTTTGCATCTTTACCTCACACTTACTCCTATCCCCTCGCTTTTATGATGTCAGCGATCCATAAACCTGTTCGATTTTTTTCCCTCTTATTAGCACTTTTGCTGGCAATTGTATCCCTGACGTACAAAAGTTGCGATTCTCCTTCTGACAAGCTATCTGACAATGCTACTCAAACGACGAGTGCTGCCACAAAAGCTGTTTATGTAGGCAGTGAAGCTTGTATTTCCTGCCACGCAGACGCTGCCAAAACCTGGGCAGGTTCCCACCACGACCATGCCATGGCAGCGGCAACACAGGAAACCGTTCTTGGAGATTTTAACAATGTAACCGTCACAAGCAGAGGCGTCAGCTCCCGGTTTTTTCAGCAAGACGGCAAATATTTTGCGAATACAGAAGGGCCTGATGGAGCTTCGCATGACTATGAGATTTTATACACATTTGGTGTAGCGCCATTGCAACAATACCTGGTTTCTTTTCCCAATGGGCGATTGCAAGCCTTGCGAATGGCCTGGGACACACAGGAACAAAAATGGTTTGACTTGTATCCCGACACAGACATTTCCCCTTCTGAATGGTTGCACTGGTCACGTGGTGCAATGAATTGGAACAGCATGTGCGCCGATTGTCATTCCACCAAACTGGAAAAAAATTTCGATCTCTCAACTGGCGAATACCATACAACCTGGGAAGAAATCAATGTCAGTTGTGAATCCTGTCACGGCCCCGGCCAACAGCATATCGAATACGTAAGCGAAACGGATTATGCGAAGACGGAAAACCCGGTTCCGGGCCACTTCCTGCACCTCACCTCAGCTAACAGTTCGATCCAGCAGGTGAATCAATGCGGACGCTGCCATGCGCGACGCACCCTGATTTCGGAATCCGGCGTACCAGAAGGGGATTTCCTGAATCACTACATCCCTGAACTCTTGCGCGATGCGACCTATCACGCTGATGGACAGATCCAGGATGAGGTCTATGTCTTTGGCTCATTTACCCAGAGTAAAATGTACCACAATGGGGTAAAATGTACCGATTGCCACGATGCCCACAGCCTCAATCTGAAATATGAGAAAAACCTGCTGTGTACCCAATGTCATGAGCCCAGTACATTCGATACCAAAGAGCACCATTTTCACCCCATGCAAACGGCGGGTTCGGAGTGTATCAACTGTCATATGACCGGCAAGAACTATATGGTCAATGACTTCCGCAGAGACCACAGTTTTCGGATTCCGAGACCCGATCAGAGTGTAGCATTTGGAACTCCCAACGCCTGTACCGGCTGCCATACGGAGAAATCTCCAGAATGGGCGAGTAAAGCCGTCGAGACCTGGTATGGCCCGGAACGCAAGCCCCATTTCTCAGATGCCCTGACTCAGGGGAGAACCCGTTCTGAAGCTTCTGTTCCCAGCCTGATCACATTAGCCCGTAATACGACCCAACCCGCTATTGCAAGGGCTACAGCCGTTTTGTATCTGAGCGAAATTGCCACCCTCGAAAGTTACCAGACCATCTCTCAACTCCTGGGGGATTCTTCCAGTCTTGTCCGCTACACTGCTGTCAATGCACTCGGCGATCTTCCGCCTCAGGACAGACTCTCGGTACTGCCCCGGCTGTTGCGCGATACAGTGAAAGCCGTTCGGATTGCCACAGCGAATGCCCTGGCTGATATTCCCCCGGCCCAAATGCCAGTCCCTTTTCAAGCTGATCAACAAAAAGCCCTGTCTGAGTTTCAGGTTGCCAGTGAGATTCAGGCAGATTTTCCCTCCGGACAATTGATGCTGGGTCAGTTTTATCAAAAAATGGGAAGGGCATCAGAAGCGGAAGAAGCCTACCTCAAAGCCCTTACGATTGACAGTCTGTTTAACATGGCCCGGATCAATCTGGCAACTCTCTACAATGGCCTGCAGCGCAATCAGGAAGGGATTCAACAGCTCAAAACCGTGATTATGCTGGAGCCGGAATACGGGCCGGCCTACTACTCTCTGGGACTCTTGTATGCGGAGGAAAATCGGCTGGAGGAAGCCACAAAATATTTGAAACAAGCCGCCATCAAAGTCGGCAATAACCCCCGTATCTATTATAATTGGGGGCTCGCCCTCCAACATCAGGAAAAAACAGCAGAGGCAGAATCGGCCTATTTGGAGGGCCTGAAAGTGGACAGCCAGTTTCCTGCACTACACAACGCCCTTGCAATTTTATACCTACAATCCGGCAAAGCCACTCAGGCAAGATATCACGCAGAATTCCTCGTATCACAATTTCCGGACAACCCACAATTTCAGCAATTGCTCCAGCAAACGCAGGGGGGAAGCTAGTCCGGTACTTTCCGAAACTAAGTCATTACAAAAAATGTATATTTGTATTTCTGAGGAAGTACATCTATATATTATTTCCTGATACGCCAACACATTCTACAACACATGAGATACTTCCCGCTCATTTTGTGTTTATTTTTCTTGTTGCTGCTACATTGCAAACCCATTGAGCAGGCAAGTCCTGCTGAAATTACTCAATCTGAGTCCCCTACTCTCACTTCTGTCCCCGCAAGCCTCGACCAACCTGTATTAGCAGCCCGCGCACAGAGCGATTCTGCCTATAAACCGCTTCGCTTGGGCGAACTTCACATCCGTGTGCAAGTGCTCGGTCACATGGCACATACGGAAATGGAACTCCTCTTCACCAATGATAGTGATCATATCCTGGAGGGCGAGCTTTATTTCCCGTTGGGAGAAGGGCAGACCGTCTCAGGATTTGCAATGGATGTGAATGGAAAACTCCGCGATGCCGTCGCAATTGAAAAAGCCAGAGGCAGGCAGGTATTTGAGTCTATCGTACGTCAGCAAGTAGATCCGGGGCTTCTGGAATGGACACGTGGCAATACGTTTCGGACGCGGGTGTATCCGATCCCGGCTCATGGGCACAAGCGCGTTCGGGTTTCGTTTGAACAAGAGCTCAAGTCAGGTACCAACGGTCCCCAGTATCTGTTACCACTCAATTTTCAGGATAAAGTCGATGAATTTTCCGTAGCGGTACAGGTCATCAAACAACATCTGGAGCCGACGCTGGAGGAAAATGAGTTAATGAACTTCATATTCAGGAGCTGGCAGGATTCCTGGATTGCCAATTCTACCTATAAAAACTACCTCCCCAATGAACAGCTCGGGTTTTCCCTTCCTCAAACGCCTTTTTCTCAGCAGGTATTTGTAGAATCCAGAAAGCAGGACGCTGACTATTTTTTTCTCAGCGCGCAGCCGGACACCTACCTTCGGGAACGGCGTCGCGTGCGCAAAATCGGGATTCTCTGGGATCATTCGCGCTCAGCGGCTCAGCGGGATACCGCGCGGGAAATGGCCATTCTTTCCGAATATATTGACCATCTCGGTACCGTTACCGTCGAACTGATTCCCTTTTCCAATCAGGTAGGCACCTCATCTGTATTTGAAATACGAGGAGGGAAATGGCACACCTTACGTCAAGCCTTTTCCCTATTTCCCTTTGATGGAGCGACGCAAATAGGTGCCCTTGATCTGTCGCAATATGTATGTGATGAATTTCTGCTCCTATCAGACGGCCTCAGTAATTTTGGGGAATCAACCCTCACAATTCCCGAAAGGCCCATCCATGTCCTGACATCCGGCCCGGAGTCTGATTACGCTTATCTCCGGCAGATCGCCTCCAGTTCTGGTGGGCGTTTTCTCAATTTGAATGTATTGCTTCAATCAGAAGCCATTCGCCTGCTCAACCATGCCCCCTATCGGTTTCTCTCCGCAACATGTACCCAGGGAACCGTGGAAGCCCTCTACCCCAATACGCCTCAGGATATTCAGGGCCGCTTTGCGCTTACCGGCAAACTCATTTCTCAGGAAGCAACGATTGTGCTGAATTTTGGATTTGGGAATCAGGTCGTTTCCCGCAAAACATTTCACATCAGTAAGCAGGCAAATCAAATTGCTACCGGATGGGTGCCCCGTATGTGGGCACAAAAAAAGCTCGCAGCGCTCGATGCTCACCCTCAACCTAATCGCCCAGCCATAACGGAACTCTGTAAATCATTTGGACTGGCTTCCCGGTACACGTCTCTGTTGATTCTGGATCGGATAGAAGATTACGTAGAAAATCGGATTCCCCCGCCGCCAGACTTACTCGATGTCTACACAGAATTGGTTCGATTAGCAGACCAGGAAAAAGAAGCAACAGAGGAAGAATACCTGGAAACTCTTATTACTCAATTTCAGGAACGTAAAGACTGGTGGAATACCACATTTGTTACCCAACCGCCTCCGCCCCCTCCTTTGGAAAGAATCGATTCCACTGATTCACTACTCCGCGAAGAAGATCAGCAAGAGGATTCCGACTCGGATGGAGTTATTGATTGGGAGGATAGATACTGGGGAAGTGATGAAGAATCTGAACGAAGCGCGGAGGCATTTGAAAGTGTCGCTGGGTCAAGTTACCCCGCTCGTGCAGATGCTAGTGAAAACGCGCCTGAACCTCCGAATCCTACCGCGGAAAAAAAGAAAAAACCTAAAGGGAAAATTGAATTAGCAGCCTGGACTCCCGATAGCCCTTACCTCAATAAGATTCAAGCCGCAGTTCCAGATTCACAGTACCTTACTTACCTCGCCCTCCGGACTGAGTATGGGAATATGCCCGCTTTCTTTTTGGATGCTGCACACTTTTTCGAGGAACACAAACAACCCGACTTAGCGCTGCGGATCTTATCCAATATTGCAGAACTGGAGTTG
>CAYGTH010000281.1:0-9500 GCA_964352745.1 uncultured Bacteroidia bacterium | reverse complement strand
CATCTCCACCGTAAATCGTCCGTCTCCGTCTGCCTTCTTTCCAGATCAATTCACAATGGCCCCTGACCACAATATGAAATTGTGCGATCTGAGCCGGAGGAATTTCCATTCCCCAAGGCGTACAAAAATCTGATTTGAAATAGACCACACTGCGTAGTCGAATCAGAGAAAGAATGTCGCTGAGTACGTCCATGAGAACTAATATAGTAAATTGTGTACGATGAGTCAATTATTCTGCATCAAATAGCATCAATCGTACCGAATTTTGCCTGTATGTTTGTAAGAGGCTGTTTAGCCATTCAGATGTACCCTTAATCACAATTTGTATGAGATTTTTCACCTGTTTAAGTTTGCATGAAAACGCACCTCAACCGGATTCTTCGTTTATCAATTTATCCTTGCATGAAAAAGTTTTCTTTGCTCTTGGTGTATATCTCGCTTATCATAGGCGGCATTGCCCAACAACGCCAACCTGTTTCTCAACTCAGCAATCAAGTTCTGTCCACCCATGCATTTGTGAACTGTACCCTGGTTCCGGCTCCCGGGATAAAGTGGGCAAATGGAGTACTGCTCGTCCGGGATGGAATCATCATTGACGCAGGTCAGGGCATTGATATTCCCGATCATGCATTCGTGCACGACCTCAATGGGCAATGGGTCTATCCGGGATTTATTGATCCGGGGTCTCATGCAGGCCTGGATTCCGTAAAAGTACATTCCAGACCTTCAACAGGAGATCCTCAGTTTGGGAGGACGAAGCCAGGACCTTATTACTGGAATGAAGCGATTCAACCTGAAACTGAGCTCATCGCGACCTATCAATGGGACGAGGAACACGTCAAGCCGTTTCGGGAAAAGGGATTCACCAGCCTCAATATCGTGCCCAACGATGGCATATTCCGAGGGACTGGTTTTCTGCTGAATACAGGTTCGGGAAGCTTACAAGAACAACTCATTACGGGAGTAAGTAGTGGAACCGTTTCCTTTCAGAAAGGAAGCGCTAAGCAGGAATATCCCAATTCACTAATGGGAGCTATCGCCTTGATTCGTCAAGCCTTGCTCGATGCAGGTCACTATCGACAGGCACAGGCTGCCATTCTCCAAAATCCCAAACAACCGGGAATAGAAACCAACCTTTCACTGGAAGCGCTTAACGAGCAGATGGACAGTGGCTTACCGCTGATCCTCGAAAGTACTTCCTACCTGCATACTTTACGTGCCGCTCAACTCGCAACTGAATTTGACCTCGAATGGGTTTATCATACACAAGGAGAGGAATACCGCAGAATCGATGCGTTTAAGGCTTTGAATGCTCGGTTTATTGTACCCCTTAATTTTCCACAGGCCTATGACCTGACACAAATAGGAGCAGCACATGAGGTGAGCCTCGAAGCGCTCAAACATTGGGAACTCGCTCCGACCAATCCCGCAAAACTCGCAGAAGCAGGAATCACGTTTGCCTTCAGTTTGAACGGGGCTCCCGATTCCCTGGATGTCGTAGCTGCCATTCAAAAAGCCCGGATGCATGGACTGAGTGAGAAAGATGCACTCGCGGCGCTAACGACTTCACCTGCTGAAATCCTGCACGTATCAGATCGAATCGGAACCCTCGAAAAAGGTAAGATCGCCAACTTCATTGCTGTGTCGGCAGATCTGTTTGCACTGGCGGGAAAACCAGAAATCAGCGAAGTCTGGGTTGCCGGAAATTCTTTTGAAATAGAAACGCTACGCGAAGTTTCTCTTGCCCGATCTTATACCCTGAATATAAGTGGGGCACCCGCAACACTGACATTCACTGAAGATAAGGCCGAAATCAACCTGCGAATTACCCTTCCGGAATCTAATCAGATCCTGATTGGAAAGGCCGAATTGTCGGGCCACCAATTGACTTGCTGGGCAAAGGGAGGCGATCAGCATTACCGATTTTGGGGATTGGTCGCGGACAATAAGATTATGGGAACAATAGAAGATATTGCCGGACAACGCAGCACTTTTGAGGCGGCTCCGGTGCTCAGTAGTTCCGCTTCCATACAGGTGAAAGTCGATGTGCAAACCTCTGCTTCGATGGCCTCTATTACTTATCCTAATGGTGCATTTGGCTTTGCTGAATTGCCTGTTGCTGAGGAAGTTCTCATTCAGGGGGCTACGGTTTGGACGAATACAGAATCGGGAATTCTGGAGCAAGCAGATGTGCTGGTTCAGAACGGAAAAATTATCCAGGTAGGGAAAGCCATTCGGGTATCCAAAAAAGTGAAGATTATCAACGGAACGGGGATGCACCTGACACCGGGAATTGTAGATGAGCATTCCCATATCGCCATGCAGGAAGGGATCAATGAAGGCACCCATTCTGTTACTGCCGAAGTACGCGTGGAAGATGTCATCAATCCCAATGATGTAGAGATATACCGACAGTTGGCAGGAGGAGTTACGACTTCTCAACTCCTGCACGGCTCTGCTAATCCGATTGGCGGGCAGTCTGCTTTGATCAAATTGCGGTGGGGAAAAACGGCTGAGGAAATGAAGGTAAAAGGCGCTCCTGGATTTATCAAATTTGCGCTGGGAGAAAATGTCAAGCGGAGCCGATACGGACGTGCTTCCACGCGATATCCCAATTCCCGGATGGGCGTAGAGCAATTGATGCAGGACGTATTCAGACAGGCAAAAGAATATCGCCGAGAATGGCAATCATGGGAACAGACAGGCAAGGCTGCAAATCTCATTCCTCCGCAAAAAGACCTGCAGCTGGAAACCTTACTGGAAATTCTGGATGGGAAGCGACACATCACCTGCCACTCCTATGTGCAGTCCGAAATCACGATGTTGTTGCGTCTGGCAGAGCAAGAAGGATTCCGAATCAATACCCTGACGCACATCCTTGAAGGATATAAAGTGGCTGATAAGATCAAGGAACACGGAGCGAATGTCTCTACTTTTTCGGATTGGTGGGCGTACAAATATGAAGTGATCGATGCGATTCCCTATAATGCCGCGATTATGTATGAGCAAGGCTTGAATGTCTGTATCAATTCCGATGATGCGGAGATGGCGCGTCGATTGAATCAGGAAGCTGCCAAAACCGTAAAATATGGCGGTGTCCCGGAAGAAGCAGCTTTGAAAATGGTTACCCTCAATCCAGCCAAAGCACTCCGAATAGATGATAGGGTAGGGAGTATCGAACCCGGCAAAGACGCAGACCTGGTGCTGTGGTCAGATCATCCGCTGTCTGTTTATGCCGTAGCTCAAAAAACCTTTATTGATGGGGTTTTGTATTTTGACATAGACCGGGATCGGGAATTGCGGGAAGCTACAGCGAAGGAACGGAACCGGATTATTCAAAAAATGCTTCAGGAACCGGGAGCGAAAACAGATCCTCCCTTGAAGGAATCGGGTAGGGGACACCAACATTGTTTGGATGAAGCAGGGCATTGATCCTGAGTAGCAATAACAAATGAAAATCATGAATCGAAATACCCTGATATATAGCCTTCTGGCATGTCTGATTTCCATTCAATTAGGCGCTTGTAAAAGTAGCAGCGCAGGGATTGGCAAAGCCGAAGCGTTTCAGTCTTTCTATGAAACCTTTATGAAAGAAGAATCCTTTCAGCTGAGCCGCATCAATTTCCCCATACCCGGTAAAGATGTAGATGGCACCAATGCACACAAGGACCATTCAACTTTTACCTGGACGGAAGCCAATTGGAAAAAACTCAATGATCCCGGCAATCCCGGTAGCGAGTGGAAATCAGAATGGGATCGGGGCGAAAATGCGGCGACTTATCGACTCTTTATTCCCAATTCCGGCACAGCCATTGAACTTCGGTTCAAGCGACTCAAGAAGAAATGGTTCCTGGTGTATTACAGCAGTGTTTTTTTGTGAATCAAATCAGCCATTTGTCTAAAATATCTAGTGTCAAACATCTGTTTCCTCCTATAATCGCATTCCATGTTTATGAAACATATAATTACCCTCTTTCTGGCGATGTTAACTGCCGGACTTTTGGCTCAAACTGTCCCTACCCCTGCGCCCGTCCAGACCTTACCGATTATTCTCCGAAATGCTACGATTCATATCGGTAATGGAGAGCGAATTGAGAAGGGGGATATTCTCATGGAAAACGGAAAAATCACAGCAGTCGGTACCGTGACTCAAACCTTCAAGCAAGCGGAGGAAATTGACCTTGACGGACAGCATGTGTATCCCGGCTTGATCATAATGGATTCAAAATTAGGACTGGAAGAAATAGCGGGTGTCCGGGCTACGCTGGATCAATCCGAGACAGGAGAAATCAATCCCAGCGCACGTGCTGTTGTGAGTTATAATACAGACTCGCGGGTAATTCCTACCGTTCGGAGCAATGGGGTCTTGCTTGGGCAAATCGCTCCTCAGGGAAACCTCTTTTCCGGTACTTCCTCTGTTATGCAGTTTGATGCCTGGAACTGGGAAGATGCTGTCATAAAAATGGATGATGCAGTTTTCCTGAATTGGCCTGCCTATACCTTTCGATCGAGTAGCTATTCGCCTTCTGATCCGGCATCCCGGCGCAAAAAAGCAGATGAGCAACGGGAAACTATCGAAAAAACCATGCAGGAAGCGCAGGCCTATCAACAGGCAAAGAAAGGGGGAGATGTTTCGATGCCCTTTAATCCTGCGTTGGAAGCTCTGGTCCCCGTTCTCCAAAAGCAACGGAAACTCTATATTCGCGCCAATAGCGAGCGCGAGATCATGGATGCGATCGCATTCAAGGTTCGCTATGACCTGGACGTAACCATAGTCGGTGCAGCGGAGGCCTATTTACAAATCGATCTGCTAAAAGCGGAAGGAATTTCGCTGGTGTTTGAGGAAACCCATCGACTTCCCAGACGGGCGCATGAAGATGTTGATATGCCCTATAAATTGCCCAAACTGATGCAAGGGGCCGGTATTCCCTATGCTTATTCCAGCAAGCAGCATTATGATGCCCGTAACCTGCCATTTTTTGCGGGAACAAGCGTCGCGTATGGCCTCACAAAAGAAGAAGCCTTAATGGGGTTAACTTATTATCCGGCGCAGATACTGGGAATTGCAGACAGACTCGGGACACTGGAAGTGGGAAAAGACGCAACACTGGTCATTAGCAAGGGGGATTTGCTGGATATGCGTACGTCTGAAGTGAGCCATGCTTTCATTGCGGGCAGGAAGATTGACCTGGGCAATAAGCAACAGGATTTGTACCAAAAATTTCAGCGGAAATATGCGAAATGAGGTGGATAGCCTGATTCATCGGTGGTGCGGAATGCCTTCTTTTGAAGGAAAAGATACCTTACAGTTGCTGGCTGCCTGGCGGGAAATTGTGGGGGGCTATACCGAATCGGGTCGCCATTATCATACGCTGGACCATTTGGCGAATATGTTTGACCATTTCGACGCACAGCTCGATGCTTTTCAAGACCCCGAGGCTGTGTCATTCGCTATTTTTTATCACGATATCATTTACAATCCCCGCCGCAAGGACAATGAGGAACAAAGCGCCCGATTCGCAAGTGGAAAATTGACAGAACTGGGGGTAGATGCTTCCCGGATTGAACGATGCCATGCGCACATTCTCGCTACGAAGGCTCATCAATTGCACGAAGACCTGGACACGAACCTCCTGCTGGACATTGATTTAGGCGTGCTGGGTGCGAATTGGGATCAATATGAAGTGTATGCCCGCCAAGTCCGGAAAGAGTACGCGATTTATCCGGGTTTTTTATACCGGAAAGGCCGCCGCAAAGTGTTGAAATATTTTCTGGAGAAAGCGCAGATCTATCAAACTCCTGCCTTTCGGGATAGCCATGAAAAAAAGGCTCGGGAGAATCTTGCCCGGGAATTAGTACTTCTTTCCTGATTCGATTCTGTTTAATAGTTGCGCAATTTTTTTATCTTCAAGCATTGTTTGAATCTATATGCTATACCGAAAAGAACCCGCAGCCGACAGCGTCGTCGTTTTTGACTTTGAGACCACCGGCCTTTCTCCCAATCTGGGCGATCGTGCCATAGAGATTGGTGCCGTTCGAATCGAATCCGGTAGGGTTACAGATCGCTTTCAGGAACTCATGAATCCCGGTTTTCGGGTGAATAGTTTTATTGAGAGCTATACCGGCATCACCAATCAACTACTCGTCGAAGCGACTCCCAGCGAAAAAGTGATGAAGGCCTTTTCTAACTTTATTGGAAATGACAACCTCGTCGCGCATAATGCTTCTTTTGATAAACGCTTTCTCGAAGCTGAGTTCCAGCGGATTGGTCGGAGTCATAATGGCGGGATCGCTTGCTCCATGCTTGTGGCACGGCGCATTTATCAGCAAGCCCCCAATCACAAACTCGGGAGTCTGGTCGCCTATCGCAATATTCAGGCAGAAGATGTGTTTCACCGCGCACTGGCTGACTCGGAGATGACTGCCCGGCTTTGGATGAAAATGATCGAAGATATCCGGGTGCAATACCAATTACCGCCGCTTTCCTTTCCCTTTATGCAGCGATTAGCTCGCACCTCCAAGAAGGGCGTTCACACATTTTTGGAAACCTGCAAGAATTAGTCGAATAAGGTAAAGTAGCCTTTTTGCATTCGTCTAATTTTTCCTAAAGATATTTGTTTTACATTTAGGTAGATAATGATTGCCGATGAAAGGAACACACCTGGGCGAATTTGAAGAACTGGTCCTGCTGGTTGTAGGAATCCTGGCTGAAGGGGCCTACGGCGTAACAGTTGCTGAAGCAATTGAGCAAGAAACCGGACGTACTGTATCCCTGAGTCCGGTACATAGTGCCTTGTATCGATTAGAGAAAAAAGGATTTGTCAATTCTGAACTGGGAGGTGCCACACATCAAAGAGGTGGCCGCCGGAAACGCATCTATGTAATTAATGCTGCGGGGAAGGCAGTATTAGATGAAATCAGATTGACCCGGAACCGGCTGTGGGAAATGATCCCGAATGCTGAGGCCTGAGCCTGCCCGGCACATGAATATAAATCATGAACGAAACGCCAAATATCTCTCCTCCCAAATGGGCCAGCCAATTTTTACGGTGGTACTGTCCGGATGTTTTGCTTGAGGAAATCGAAGGAGACCTGCTGGAAGCTTTTCATGATAACCAGGCGCAGAAAGGGCTGGAAAAAGCTCGATTACGCTACTGCATCGATATCATCCGATTTTTTAATCCCACGACTTTCCAGCGCGCCCGTATGCTGGAAGCCTATCCCGATTCATCGGGTTCATCCTTTTTTGCTATGCTGAAAAACTATTTCCGGATCATCTTGCGAACGATTCGCCGCCGACCCTTATACGCTGCCTTAAATATCTCTGGTCTGACGCTTGGGGTTGCGGCCACCTTATTCATTCTCCTGTATTTACATTTTGAGTTGAATTATGACCGCTTTCATCAGCGTGCAGATGAGGTTTACCGGATCTCAACAGCTAAAATAGAAACGAAGGAAAAGGTAATGGAAGTGAACTGGGCAGGGGTGCCGGGCAATCTGGGACCTTTGATGCAGCAGGATTTTCCAGAGGTAAAAACCTACGTCCGCCACTTCTCGATCTTTCAGGATGAGCGGGTGAAATTGCAATACGGCGACAAAACCATCGAGGAACCCGATTTGTATCTGGTCGATTCGTCGGTCTTTGACGTATTTACCTTTGACCTGCTACGAGGAGATGCGGCTACTGCCTTGAAAGGGCCTAATAAAATTGTGATCTCGCACCAACTGGCCCGTCAGTTATTTGAGGAGGAAGATCCTTTGGGAAAAATTATCAAGAGCCCCTCTGCCATCCTCCGGATGGAGGTAGATACAAGCCTTAGTTTTGTAATTACAGGCGTTTTTGCAGATATCCCAGAGAATACCCATTGGCAGGTGAACGCTCTGCTTTCTGCCGAAACAGACCCCGGATTGGCGGATCATTACTTCAACCGATTCAGCTTTAGTACCTATGTCATCCTGCACCCGGGCTCAGATCCCATTGCCTTTGGAAAAAAACTCTCCGGCCTGTATGATACCTATTTGGATTCGGAACGAGAACCTGTCTTAAAACGAGCTATTCATACGCTGACTCCATTAGCCTCTATCCATATGGAAGAAACGGGAGGGATGATCTATATCTATATTTTCAGTGGGGTAGGGCTGTTGTTATTATTAATCGCGGCAATCAGCTATGTCAACCTCGCTACCGCGCAAGCAAGCAAGCGCTCCCTTGAGGTGGGACTGAGGAAGGTGCTCGGTTCGCATCGCCGACAATTGATCTGGCAGTTTCTGGCAGAGTCCTTAGTATTTACCCTGTTGGCGGCGGGTCTGGGAATCCTGATCGTAGAATTGGGCGTTCCGCCAGTTAATGCAGCACTGGGCCTGCACCTGGATGCCAGTCAGTTGACCAGTCCTGCTTTGATCGGTGGCATACTGGCGATTGTCTTTTTACTGGGAATCATTGGAGGGAGTTATCCGGCTTTTTTCCTGTCTGGATTTGAACCGCTGACAGTATTAAAAGGCGCATGGGCTACGGAGGGCCAGAGCCGACTCCCGGTTCGGAAAATCCTGGTGGCAGTCCAGTTTGCGGTCGTAATTTTTGTGCTGATTTGTACTGGAATGATTTATGATCAGCTTCAGTACATCCGCCAAAAAGAAATGGGATTCGATAAAGAACATCTGGTTCAGCTTACTTTGCCTGCTCAGGATCGAATGATGAAAGGCAATGCCCTGAGACAAGCGCTGGAGCGAAGTCCCTGGATCGAGTCGGTTACACGGGCGACCTTTATTCCTGGAGCCGGGATGCTACGAGGACCGATCAGTGTGGAAACCCCCGATGGGCCGGTTCAGAATTTTGCCATGCGGGGCTGGGTCGATACGGAATTTTGGGGGGCAATGGATATCGAGCTTCTTGAGGGACGGAATTTTTCTCCAAACTTATCAACTGACACAGCGAAGGCTGTTTTGATCAATGAAATGTTGGTTCAGGAATATGGACTGACGGACCCCATTGGTACCAAGATCAGGCTGGGCGATCAGTTTAATCCCAATTTTTATGAAGTCGTAGGCGTTGTAAAAGACTTTCACCAACGGTCTCTTCACACCCCGATACTGCCCCAAACTATCTTTTTAGGAGGGGAATGGATGCCGAATATGCTGGTTAAAGTTGGCGGCGATTTGCAGAGAGGAATGGATGATATTACAACAAGCTGGAATGAAGTGTTTCCCCAAAGTCCGCTTACTTATCGATTTGTGGATGAGATGTTACAAGAGAGTTATGAAACAGACCAGATTCGAGGGAAAGTATTTGTCTCGTTTTCCCTCATAACGATTTTCATTGCTTTCCTGGGACTTTTCGGGCTGGCTTCCTATCTGGCAGAGCAGCGGATCAAAGAAGTCGGTATTCGCAAAGTGCTCGGAGCAGGCATGCGGGATGTCGTGCGATTGTTGACCCGGGATTTTATGCTATGGGTAGTGATTGCCGCCGTTCCTGCTTTTGTACTTGCCTGGTACATCGTTCG
>CAYGTH010000280.1:0-9500 GCA_964352745.1 uncultured Bacteroidia bacterium | reverse complement strand
AGATAGCCCGATACAAAACGGGCCGCCATGCCCATATGGCGGAGCAATTGAACCATGACCCAGGCGGAATCTCTGCATGAACCTCGTGCGATTTCCAGGGTGTGTTCACAGGTTTGAATACCTGCTTCCAGGCGGATGTTATAGCCGATGGCATTGCACAACTGCTGGTTGAGGTCTACCAGGAAATCAACAGTTTGTGGGATCGAAATCTGTTTGGCCTTTTTTACCCATTCCATCAGCAAAGGTCCGCTTTCTTTGATTTCCAGATAGGGAGCCAGCTCTTTTTTCAACTGAGCATGATACGTGAATGGAAATTGCTCGGCAGATTCTTCCAGAAAAAAATCAAAGGGATTGATGGTCACCATGTCGATGATCACCTCTACATCGATGACGAACTTCTGGATTCGTTCGGGAAATACGACTCTTGCCAGGTAATTCCCAAAAGGGTCCTGATGCCAATTGATAAAATGATCGGCGGGCTGGATGTTGAGGGAATAGCCCCGAATGGGATTTCGGGTATGGGGGGCTGGCCTTAACCGAATTACCTGTGGCGAAAGCTGGACGGGGCGATCGTAAGTGTATTGAGTATGATGCCGAATAGCAACTTGTATGCTCATGATGAATAAAGGACTGGGCGATGATAAAATTCTGGTAATCAGGAATAGACTCCAAGATAGGTAGAAAGCCGGTTAACTTGTGGGCTTCCTTTTGGTAAAGTACGGTCAACACAGTGAGGACAATAGTAAATTTTGAATATTTTATAAAAATATAGCCTTAAGTCGAATATTTTTGCAATCTTCCCAAGATTTTACGAGAATTTTTTTGTATTCTCTACTGAAAGCTTGCATCTGATCACGAATCACTGTTCTTCGTATGGACTCAAATACCAACCTGTTTCAAAGTTATGAAGTGCCTGCAGATATGCTGGATGAGGTGCATATGCCCTTTAAAATGTCGCATCCGGCTTACGGTCAGATTCGAAACTTGTTTCAGTCCATGAGTCCACCGGATTTCAAACGGCTTAACGAATATGCCAAGTTGTCTTTCATGAATCAGGGGATTACCTTCGCTGTGTATGATGATTCCAGTATGGGGACCGAAAAAATATTTCCCTTTGATCTCTTTCCCCGGATCATCAACGGCGAAGAATGGGCGATGCTCAGGAAGGGCCTGATTCAGCGAAACAAAGCCCTCAACCTCTTTATCAAAGATGTTTATCACGATCGGCTCATTCTCAAAGACAAGGTAGTTCCGGCTTCTCTGGTAGAAACTTCCCCACACTTTTGTAAGCAAATGATGGGCTTTGATCCCGTGGGAGACGTGTATTGTCATATTTCAGGGACGGATTTTATTAGAAATAAGGATGGCTCCTTTTATATTTTAGAAGACAACCTCCGGTGCCCTTCCGGCGTGAGCTATGTGCTCTCCAACCGGGAAGCGATGCGGCGTACGCTTTCTGATTTTTTTAAACAAATTTCAGTAGAGTCTGTCAATCAATATCCGGCTATGCTCCTGGAGATGCTCGAATCTGTTGCACCCAATCATGAGGGCGATCCGGTTTGTGTACTCCTGACGCCGGGCCAATATAATTCTGCCTATTATGAGCACTCTTTTCTCGCTCAGGCAATGGGGATTGAGCTGGTAGAAGGAAAAGACCTCGTAGTGGAAAATGAGGTGCTGTACATGCGTACCATACGAGGGCTGATTCGGGTAGATGTGGTGTATCGACGAGTGGATGACGATTTCCTGGACCCGGAAGTTTTTCGGAAAGATTCTATGTTGGGGGTCAGCGGGCTTATGCGTGCTTATCTGGCAGGAAATGTTACCCTGGTAAATGCTCCCGGCACAGGAATCTCAGATGACAAAGCCATCTGTTCCTTTGTACCGGATATGATAAGGTATTATCTGGGGGAGGAACCCATTCTCAATAATGTCCCTACTTATATTTGCGACCGGCCGAAGGACCTGAAATATGTACTGGAACATCTGCAGGAGTTGGTCGTGAAGCCCGTAGATATGTCGGGGGGGTATGGGGTAACGGTTTGCGATCGATTGAGCAAACAGGAATTGTCAGATTTGGCCGATCAAATCAAAGCCAAGCCGCGCAACTTTATCGCCCAACCCAAAATGTTATTGTCTGTTCATAGTACCTATATAGAAGAAGCGAATAGCTTCGAACCGCGCCATATTGATCTGCGCACATTCACCCTGATGGGCAATGAGATGGAATTTGTATTGCCGGGGGGACTTACACGCGTAGCCCTGAAAAAAGGCAGCCTCATTGTCAACTCTTCCCAGGGCGGTGGCTCTAAAGACACCTGGGTCATCTCCGATTAACGTTATCCTATGTTAGCACGTGTAGCCAATTCCCTTTACTGGACAGGGAGGTATATCGAACGTTCTGAATACCTCGCCCGATACTTAAAGGTGCAGTATTTTTCGATGCTCGATGTCCCGATGAGCCAGAACAAGGACTTTATTCTCAAGTCGATCATGACCATGTACGGCCTGGAATTTGATCCGAAAGAACCCGTCCTGGAGCAGGATGTTCTGGTTCAGATAGGTATGGATGCTTCGAATCCAGCGTCTTTGATTTCGACCGTTTTTGCCGCTCGGGAGAATGCGCGGAGTGTACGATATACCATCTCTACGGAGTTGTGGGAAGTGATCAATCAATACTATTTGTTTTTCAGAGAGTATTCGGTTGAGTATTACAAAACCCGGGGCCTCTATGACTTTACGGTAAGTGTTGCGAGGCATTGTGCCATGGTAAGATCTTATCTCGACCATACGCTGGTGCATGATGAGGTCTGGGTATTCATCGAATTGGGGATCCATATCGAACGTGCCGCACAGATCGCCCGTATCCTGAGCAGTAAACTCCACGATATCAAAGTCATTACGGAGAATGGAGCGAATGTGCCTTTGCAACGATATCAGTGGACGATTACCCTGAAAGTACTGGAGGCATTTGATATGCACAGACGGGTTTACCGAAAACCCCAAACGCAGGTTTCTGTATTCGAATTCCTGACTTCTAATGTCTTGTTTCCCCGCTCGATTGCCTATAACCTCCAGCGGATCAATGCATTGGTACAGCGACTGGAACCCATGGGAGCAGGAAAAGATACCCTGCGATTCAAAGCAGGGAAATTATCGGGATATTTCTCGCACCTGGAATACGCAGAATTTAAAGATGACTTGTCTGGGTTTTTGGAAAAATCACAAGATCAAATTCTGGAATTGCATACCTTGATCGATAATAAATATTTTCAAACAAAGGCATAAGCTAGACATCAGAGAACAGACATCAGAGAACAGACATCAGAGAACAGACATCAGAGAACAGACATCAGACAGATTAACCTATAGCGTTTTTGGACAAGATACTATTGATTATCAGATAGATACAGTCTTACATCTTAATCCTAAAATCTGTCTACTTACTGACTCATATCTCCCTTAACAAAAATACTATGACTTACTGTCTCGGAATTAATGTAAAAGAAGGATTGGTGGCGATTGCGGATACTCGGATTACCTCCGGTTCAGAAACAACGACTTCCAAAAAAATAACCATCCATAAGCAAGGGAAAAATCAGCTTTTTCTGATGACTTCCGGCCTTCGTTCTATTCGCGATAAGGCACTGACCTATTTTGAAGAGGTGCTGGAAACAGATAGTACGGCATTTGATAAAATGTATAAGGCTGTCAATGCTTTTGGAGAACAATTGCGGCGGGTGGCCAAAGAAGATAAACAGGCATTATCTGATGCGGGCTTGATATTCAATCTCTTCACCATTGTTGGGGGCAAACTGGAAAATGATAAAATTCATAAACTCTACCTCCTTTATCCGGAGGGGAATTGGATTGAAATCGGGGAAGCGACCCCCTTTACGATTATTGGAAATTCGGGCTATGGGAAACCGATTCTAAATCGAGCTGTGACGTATGAGTCGCCCATTCGGTTTTGCCTTAAAACGGGCTTCCTCTCTTTCGACTCTACCCGGGTAAGTGCCAATGATGTTGGGTATCCGATTGATGTGGTTATCTATCACCAGGCAACCGGTAAAATGGTAGAACAGCGGATCTATGAAGAGATGACAAGTGAGATTGGAGAAGACTGGGGCCAGAAGCTTAAGGATGCGATTCGGGATGTGTCAGATGAATGGACCGATGGCCTGATGCAGGAGGCCCTTCAGCCAACGCCGCAGCAACAGCAGCAGCAACAGAATGATTCTAGCAAATGGCAATCGAGTTAATCATTTATTCCCAAAATCAATCTGTAGCCTGATATATAAATAGCGATAGGCGAAATTCACCTCTGCTCCCCCCATCGTATAAGCCCTGAATATCAGGGTCGTAGGGTCGATCCATTGAATATGGGTGGGCGCAATATTTGTTGGGGAATATTGCCAGATCAATTTAGGAATGCCTCTTTCGATCTGAAAGAGCTGGATGCCATTGTCGGAATAGGTGGCTTCAATGTCATCATTGATCGCTACAAATGTATTCGGATCATAGGGAGAAAATCGGGGAGGGCCCATCATATGCGTAAGGGAACTATTTAGTCGATTAAATAAGGCATAATCGTTTCCTTCGTACCACTGCACCCGGAAAACCAATAACTCTTCCGGCCAGTAATAGTGCTCGAAACTATAGCCTGCTTCATCGAATGAGAGATTGGGTTCCAGGAATGCACTATCCCCACGAGCCGTTTTGACCCGATAGGAGGTCTCGCCGATTTTGGTAAGAGGAGGATGTTGGTACTGCATGAGGTACTGTTCGATTGCCTTTGCCCGATCGTGCGAGTTTTGGTAGGATTTTCCAATCGAATCCCGAATTGTCTGATCGGCATAGAGAGGGGGAAAGTTGACCGAATCAATCGATTCAAATTGTACCGTAATGTTTCCCCAGGTGTGCTGGGCCGGTATTTCCTGCGCAATTCCAACTACCGGGAGGAAGAGTATAAGGCAGAGTATTCTGATATTCATAGTCAAAAATAGAGATGACCCGTTAATAGAAAAAATTGCCGTCCAGGAGCATTAAAGTAAATCCAGCCATACGTGTGTACCATAACAGCGTTCCAGCGCCTCTGCCAACCACGTACGTGCGGTAGGAGATAGGGATGGAAGGCATTTTTCAAAATCTAATTGATCTTTTGGGCGAATGCTTTTGGACTTGTATAGCAATTGGATCTCGGGCTTCAGAATGCGAATGCCCTGTTGGGTCAGATAAATCTCTTCCACTGGCATCTGGATGTCAGTATTACGTTTGTAGCGCCAATCCCCATCGGATTCATCATACAACATCACTTGCAGGCACCAGGACGCAAGGGTAGGGCCTGCGATCCAAAAGCTGTAAATCGGCTGTTCTGCATATTCACCCAACTCCCAGGGCGAAAGATGTCCGGGGGAGTCATTGACAAAGAGCTGTTCCGTTGCTTCAACTTGTGGAAGTAATCGCTGAGCAGATCGGGGAATCAGGATGTCGATATCGCCATGGGACCGGAAGGATTCGCCCAATACATATTCGATCGCATAGCCCCCGGCAAGTATCCACGGCAAGCCCGCATATTTACGCTGGATGGTCTCAAGGGAATAAGGCTGCCAGCGATCAAAAGGAGGATGTTTCATATATGAGTCAACATCGTGTCTAGGCCCAGACTTGTCTATTTACTAATATCTGTAATCTGTTCTCTTCTTCCCCCTACAACCGACTTTTCTGTTCCTTGTTGACGGACTTTTCTTCGCCTTTTTTGGGGAATACCAATTCGGTACTGGTATAGAGGGTGCCATAGGTGAGCGTTGCGGCCCTGACCTGCGCGAGGGCATCTACTACCTGACCTTTGCTGAGCTCTGCCAGAGGATGGATGAAGGCCACCCAAATTATGCCATCGGAAATGGCATATTTCACATCCAGCGCCGTATGGAAATTGGCTTCCATACATTTCCGAATTTCTGTTTCACTGGCATCCTTCACTTCTTTAACCGGGCTGATGATTCGCATCCGGTTATGCTTCTCATCCGTGAGGCAAAGCATGGGCATTTCGCCGATCCAGAGTTCCCATTGCCCATCCTGCCCATTGAGGCTATCGCTGAGGACATAGAATATTTTGCCCAATTTTTCATTGTCCATGGTCTGGGTAAATGAAAGGGCAAAGGAGCCAATGAGGAGGGAAAGCGTACAGATTACAGTGCGCATAGGGGATGGGATTGCAGTGGAAATGAGCCTCCAAACGAGAAAGCTTCTTTTTCCTTTACGTAAAAACGATCCTAAAGGTCTCAATGAGAGAGGCGTTTCAAGTAGGGACTTATTCCTGCTTCAGGAGTTCTGCCAAATCCGATGTCGCATAATAGGCATACCGAATCCGCAAAAAGGGAACGGGTTTCCCTGCCTGGATCGCTACCCACTGGCTTTGCACCAGTTGATCGGATGTGCTATAGCTCAATTGCTCTTCCCAAATCAGGCCATTGCTTTGCTTGACGGTTTTATGCGATAATCGACCTTTTTCGTCGTAAAATAAAGCGAGCTTGTCGTGAGTTTGATCGTGATACTTGATCCGAATCTTCTCTAATCTGTATTTTGAGCCATAGCGAAAGGTACAGGTTTTGAGTATCCAATCATCCAGGCGATAGAGCCGCCGTCGCTTCAGTTGGCCATACTCTTTGAAGTATTCCCAGTTATTTTTCTCATGGAAGAGGTGTTCCAACGAATATCGGGCGAGCACACTATCATAAAGTGCCTTGCTCCGATCTGTTGAAAACTCCATTCCCAGTACCTCCCCATGCGCATCATAACGAATGACTGCCGAAGGAGAAAATTCCTCAGTGCCATTGGGAGCTACCTGATAGAGGTGGGCAGACTTTTTGAATCGATCTAAATAGTCAATATTATCCTGATAGACGATCCCTATACCGGATAAGACACTGACATCCCGGTAGGAGGTATAGTCATCGTCATCATTGTAGGGGTCATCGTCCAGGGCAGAAGAAATCGTGGCTAAAACACCCAGGAAACTGATGTTTTCTACTGAGTGTCTCTCTTTTTGAATGCCGATGATGGCATCGACCCCAAACTCCTGGCCTTTGCTTGCTAGTTGTGCTGCGAGCTGTTTAGAATTAACGAATCCATCGTTTTTGACCTCCAATATAGAAATTGGAACATAGACTTTGTCTGGCACCATTTCATCGGGATAATACATCTCAGGCGCTGTCTTGGACGGCTTGGGGGGTATGGCCGAAAGCAATTGAGGAGTTGGGTAGGTTTTATATACGTAACATCCTTGTAGGCAACAAAATAGCAAGCAGATCAGACTGAATTGAGTAGCTGTTTTCATGATCAATCGATTAGGGGTTTGGGTACGAAAAATACCGACTGATCGTATCAAAAAACACCTGCGATTATCGAGCGTGTGGAGGAATCGAGTAAGCGTGTTGGAAATCAGAAAAATGGGAAAGATCGCCCTGCTGCTAGTAGCCTTCTTTTGACAGGTCGGAACCATTTGAATCGAAAGAATCGGACTGAAAATGTGCGTTCTGTTCCTTGCGCAGCAAGCAGCATGAAACCGGTTACGAAAAAACCGATCCCGATTTGCCGCTCTAAAAAAGACTCTGTGAGCATGGCCACAGCCACCAGGCAAATAAATCCGGTAAAAGGAACAGGGTCCCAGGCCCTGAATGCGTATAAGGGATAGAAAAGCAGGAGCAGAAACAAGGTGAACCCGATCATCCCTAATCCCATTAGGTATTCCAGGTATTGATTGTGGGCGCTGTCGAGCCACAGCGACCGGCGTGCTGGAAATTGCTCCTGCTGGTATTGCCAAATCAACTGCGATTCCACGTCGGAAATCCCGATTCCCCAAAGGGGCTCCTGCTGAAACAGACTCCATGCGCCTTCCCAGGCCCTAAACCGAAGCGATACCGAAGTATAGTCCCACTCCGATTGAGGCTGTGTCGGATGAAAAGTATCCTGATAAGTCTGCTGAACGCGCTGTTGCAGGAAGGGGATCGTTAGGAATAACAGGCATACGACCAGACCAGCTCCGGCAATTCCCATTAGCCTTTTGCGAGATGAAATGCCGTTCAGGGCGAATAGAGACATGCCGATCAATCCGCCATAAAAACCAAGGACTCCCGTTCTGGATTTGATAATATGTAGACAAATATATCCCAGGAGGCAGGCAGCCAGCAGGAGGATACGCTGGTTGCCAGAAAGGCGTTTCCGATGTTGGAAATAGTAGTATCCCCCCATGAGGACACTGAATCCCAGAATCACCGAAAAATAAATATGATTAATGTCCGTAAGCATCGGGATATAGCCATCTGAGGCGCTGTAAGCTGACCAGCCGCCCAGTCTGAATAAATGCATCCCAATGCAAGCAGCGGCAAGTAAACTGTTTGCAGCTACCATCAGGCGCACGAGGAGTCCATACTGTTTTGAGGAGAGAGAAGGCAGGATTGCAAATGCCAGTGGGAGAATCAATAAGGGGAGCTTAACCCGGAGGTCATTCGACCACCGACTCAGATCAACTGTGTAGCAGACAGACAACAGAAAGAGTCCAAATATTGCAGCTAAGAGGCTAACCAGTAGAGGGGTACGAAGAACCAGATTTCCTTTTTGCTGAATGGCGTGAACCAGGGCTGCCCATACCACCATGCCCATACCGATACTCATCCCAGCCCGGGAATAGGTGAGGCTAATCACCAGCAAAAAAGTCCCGGCGCATGCGATCCGCTGCGGATTGAGAAAAAACTTATGTAAAATGTGCATAGAATACCGTTTTTTTGAATCTGTTGCGATTAGTAGAGCTGCATTGTGATTCAAAAGAAGCGGTAGAAGTATTCCAATAAAAAATGCGGAGTGTTGTAAAGCCTATATAACAGGGATGTCCAGGAAAGGGTTGCCATGAGGAAAAAAGAAACCATAGCGCTTAGCGGGATTTGCAATCCCACGACAGACACTTATTGAAAGCCTGAGCCGGGATTACAAATCCCGGAGAGCTGAAGGAACACAGGGCCTGGCAGACAGAGGTGTAAAAGAAAAGATAGTGGATAAAAATAACAACAGATTCGTCAGGTTGAGCGTAGTCGAAACCCAGAGGAAATGAGGGTTGAATGCAAATCAAAAAAAAGAAACCATAGCGCTTAGTGGGATTTGCAATCCCGCGGCAGGAAGCTATAAGGAATAGTAAACAAGCGTAATGGCAGCTATGCCAGCCAGGATGAACCACGTTAATCTGCCATTGCCATTTTCGGTGAGAATTTGAGAAAAAGGCACTCTCCCTAAGCGGAAAACCCAGCGAATTCCTGCCCCAATGTATTTGAAGACATGGACGAATATGAACCTAAGAACTTCAATAATCCCTTCACCGATTATTTCTCCGAGAAAATCAGACATATCCTATTTCAATTTTTAAGGATGTACGAAATAAAAGATCGATTTGTTAATTTAGACTTATGAGTCAAAAGGGCTAAGAATCATCTCAATTTCTCCAACTC
>CAYGTH010000279.1:0-9508 GCA_964352745.1 uncultured Bacteroidia bacterium | reverse complement strand
TTTGTTGCGAACCTTGCGGTTATTCTTCGCTTTATGGAAAACTGGCCTACACCCGCTGATATCAGGCACCTGTTTCCTTGCATATTATTGTTTGAATTCATCTTGTTAAAACTTTTCATCACATTTTTCGGATCCACATACAGTGCCCTCCACCAGAAGCAATTTTAGCCTTGACAATATCTCCTTTCTTTACCGTTCCTGTCCTGATTTGGTAGGCTTCAGGATTGGTTTTTCCATGTGTTTTTGCTGTGTCCTCATAATAAGTAACCTGGTATTCTTTTCCAGGGTCCAGGAAGTCTAACACAATCTCCAATGTACCCCCCTGCTGGTCATGAACGGAGCCGACAAACCAACTGTCTCCCTGCCTTCTGGCTGTGGTGATGTACGCCCCCATTTTAGCATTGAGCACGTGGCTTTCATCCCATTTCCCAACCGGTAGTTTTTGGATAAATTCGAATAAGTCCGCTTTTGCCCTGTATGCCTCAGGCGCATCGGGGATACACACCAGGCCACTGTAAATGATAAGGGTTCTGGCTGCTTCCGAAACTACCGTCGATACATAAGAATGCGTCTTTTTAGGGCCTTTTTCGCGATCCCCTCTATTAATCCCGGTTAAGTCAAAATTGCCATTATTCATATCCAGTGGCCCCTGGATCGCATTGATCAGCGCCATTTTGATAAAAGATTCAGGAGTAAAGGCTCTACGAGCGTCTTGCTGGGCGTGACAATATTCTCTGGTAACTGCGTTGGGGAAAGTTCTCTCAATGCCCGTTATGGGCACAGGACCATCGTGGAAGTCGATGAGCAATTGGCTTTCTGCACTTTGTCGAATGGCTTTTCGGGTAAAAGGGGCATTGCTTCCCATAAACCCAT
Organism: uncultured Bacteroidia bacterium; assembly: GCA_964352745.1. Classification (GTDB taxonomy): domain Bacteria; phylum Bacteroidota; class Bacteroidia; order J057; family J057; genus CAYGTH01. The sequence goes on along the minus strand of CAYGTH010000279.1, from coordinate 8,635 downwards.
ATTTGATCCCTTTCATGCCCAGCGATTGGTAATAGGGGAAAAGTTCTTCATCGCCATATTCCCCGTGCCGACGATCGTAGTACAGCAAGAGATCGACCTCTTTCTCTGCTGCATACGCTATCACTTCCTGTAAATCCAGTTTATCTGAAAGCTCAAAATGACCTGATGATACCTGAGTGTACCATGCATCGTCTATCAAAAAATATTCGACCCCTTTTTCGGCAGCAAAGTCAATAAAGCGTTTATAACTCTCGGTATTGATCCCATAGGTAAATCCATCAGCTGTGGTATACCCATGTACCCGCCAATCCCACAGTGTCTTTCCGGGCTTGATCCAGGAAGGATCCGCTATTTGCAGGGGTGCAGCGAGATTCAGGGGAACTGTATTTGTCACGAGATCCCCAATTTTTTCATTAATCAAAATCACTCTCCAGGGCGTGAGCGTCTTGCTACCCCTTAGCTTACCCTCATTAGATGCCAGTAATGATTGCAGGGTGTCATCATAGTGCAATTTCATCACGTCAAATCCCGGAGCAGAAAACAGGTCTGATTCTAAGAAAGACAGATATGGCTTGTCCAATTTTTCTACAACAATGGGAATGGCAAGGCTAGGCTTTTCTTCCAGACCATTCAATGCTTCTATCGGCATCGGTCCTAATGGTTCTCCTTCCCCGCCTGGAGAATAAATGGCATGTTTCGGACTTAACTTGTATTGACAATGCAGGGTCGCCTGCACACCTTCCTCATATCCTTCGATTTCGTACCGAAACCCTATACCCTCGTCATATAGGCGCACATACAGCTTAGCTTTTGCCTCCGGGTATTCAATGTCCAGCACTATTTCATTGTAGTTGTCCTGAATTTCACTGAACTGACCCCAGGTAGGTTTCCACTGTTCGTTTGTTGATTTTTGTTGAGAAGCCGTGATCCTGGCGGCAAAGCCCGGAAAAATGGATAGTTCCGAAGCGTCAATCAATCTGTTGCCTTGCCAGAAAACAGCATATCTGATCTGCCCTTCTTTCTCATTGAAATGTACTGCCACCTTTTGATCAGGTGAATGGATGCTAATCGTATTCTCCGATTTAATGCATCCAAAAAATAAGGTGGCTGAGGCTAATATGATGAGTATGATAATCTTACAGTCCAAGTCCATGTAGGGTAGTCGCTTTGTTATTGGGGAGATCCGCTATTTTAAAAACTTCGGGAAATCCGCTGTTTTTTCACAACAAATTTGTTCCATTACCTGCTGCAATTGTCTTTTCAGGATTGAAATTGTGTGGTCGCCTCCTTCCTTCCCTAAGGCTGCCACGCCATACATAAAAGCACGCCCCAGAAAGGTAAAAGCAGCACCGCTTGCCATAGAGCGAGCGATATCCGGCCCGGAGCGAATCCCGCTATCCATCATAACTGTGGTTTGGTCGCCATACTTTTCTGCGATTCGACTTAAGGGCTTGATGGTGGATTCCCCAGCATCCAGCTGCCGCCCCCCATGATTAGAAACGATCATTCCATCCACGCCTAATTCGATGGCTTTTTCAGCATCCTCCTCATTGGCTATGCCTTTGATCACCAGCTTCCCCTTCCACGAATCTCTGAGCACTTTGATTTTTTCCTCATTTAAACGACCTGAGAAGGTTTTATCCATGAACTTGCCTAATTGGGCTAAGTTTAGGCCTTTTGGCATATAAGGTTGCAGGGTTTCGAAATTGGGTTGCCCATTAAAAAGGGTCTGCAATGCCCAATTGGGCTTTCCCATAATTCGCAGCATATTACCCAAGGTCATTTTGGGTGGCATGGCCAGTCCATTTCGGATGTCTCTGGGCCTGAATCCAAAGGTTGGCACATCACACAGAATAACCAAAACATTCATTCCGGCGGATTCTGCACGCTTGAGCATATCATCTCTCACACGATCTTCTGCCGGATGGTATAATTGAAACCATGCCTTGCCCTCCGTAATGTTTGCAATTGTTTCAATACTGGAGGTCGTTACGGTACTTAATACAAATGGAATGTTGTGTTCAACAGCAGCCTTTGCTAAAATCTCCGGAGCCTTGGGCCACATCAGACCTTGTAAGCCCACAGGAGCAATGCCAAAAGGGGCATCATATATATGCCCGAATAATTCGGTCTTCATACTGGAAACAGTATGCTTACTCAAGTAGGAGGGGATCAGCTCTACCTCACGAATTTCCGCTGTATTTTTTACCAGATTGGTATCTTCATTACATCCTCCATCCAAATATTCAAAGGCAAATTTGGGAATCCTCTTTCTGGCCTTAATTCGCAAATCTGCGATAGACGGATAATTGGAATTGTACTTAATGGGTTTGCTCATTTCTATGCTGCTATAAAATCAGATTGCTCTATCCAAATGCGTATATCCTCCGTCCACAAAAAACAACTGGCCCGTGGTGTGGCTGGATTTTTCGGATAATAAAAAAGTAACCATATCAGCGATTTCTTCAGCTGTGGTCATTCGATTTTCCAAGGGGATTTTTGATGTGATTCCCGCTAATTTTTCGTCAGGATTATCAAAAGTTTTTATCCATCTGTCGTACAGGGGCGTATAACATTCGGCTACAATTACCGCATTGACCCGAATCCTGTAAGGCAATAATTCAACTGCCCATTCTCGGGTCAAAGCATTCCGTCCCCCGTTGGCAGCTGCATAACCAGAAGTACCTCCCTGCCCGGTGAAAGAAGTTTTAGAACCTATATTGACAATTGCGCCTTGGGTCTTTTTTAAATACGGTAAAGCCAAATGCGCCATCAAATAGTAATGCCCTACATTTCGCTGAATGGACCGCATGAAATCGGCGTAATTCCCATGTTCCAGGCCCACGCTGTCATTTACCCCAGCGTTATTGACCAGGCCTTCTATTCTACCAAATTCACTCAGTACTTTTTCCACCGCCTGCTCACATTGCTCCGGAATGGTTAATTCCGCAATTGCATAACCGGCATTCCCCCCATTATCTTTGATCGTTTTCACAGCTTTAAGCACATCCTGCTCCTTTCTGCCTATAATAAAAGGAATCGCTCCTTCAGCAGCCAGGGAATTGCTAATTCCCCAACCAATCCCCTTCGAACCGCCAGTAACGATAATGACTTTATTTGTTAGGGTTAAATCCATTTCATTGGGTGTTTGAAGTTGTAGCCTGTTTGTGCATCAGTAAGTAAACAAATTTAAGCAGAAAGATGAAAGGCTGCATCTGTCTGATAATCAGCAAGATCCCATCTCTACACACTTTTCTTCAGCAATTCCAGGCTTGAAACATGATCCTATGTAAGTAATTTTTTATCAATGAGGCACGTCTATTCAAAATGAGCATCTTAGATACATAATCAAAATGAATGTGCTATAACCCAGGGGAAGTGCCCGCTTCCCGGCCATCTGTATTCACCTAAGATTCCGCCTCATTCACCGAAGGCATTACTTAGCTGATCGAATAATTCCCACCCGAGGCCTTTTCAGCTATACATTTGGTCAATCATCAAATTGAAACCTGATTGACCATGACCCAAACAAACAAGCAGGCACATCTGGTAGACATACAACTCGTAACCGCTTACCAGCAACAACAAAGAAAGGAGGCTTTTGGCGAACTGTACCGTCGTTACTTTGACAAAGTGTTCGCCTACTGCTTGAAAATAACCAATAATCGCGTGGATGCATATGATATTGCTTCCAATGTTTTCCTGATTGTAGCTGAAAAATTACCGTCACTTCGCAATCCGGTTACCTTTCCTTGCTGGTTGTTTCGAATCGCCCACAATGAATGCCTGAACAGCTTTCGCCTCAATCAAAAAAAACGATGCCTGCCGATTGAGTATGCATATCACCTGGGTGTCGAACCGGAAGTACTCGGGGAGGCGGAAAACGGGATTGAAAAAGCAGAACTTATATTGAGTAAACTTTCTGAAGAAAACAAGGCACTGTTGGTTGCCAAATATTTCCAGCAAAATTCGATTGCGGAAATGCGACAAGCCTACGGACTCTCGGAAAGTGCTATGAAAATGCGCCTGTTACGGGCCAGGCAGCAAGCTCAAACACTCGTGATGAGTATGTGACTTTTGAGGAAGCTCCCGTCTTTGCTTACGAAAACACCCAATGGTAATAACCGTCAACTGAAATAATCTTTCTTTTATCCATTCAAACAATTTAAAATTAACACCAATGAAAAAACTGATGTTTTTGACCGCTCTCTTTGCACTCTCATTCCAGGGTTTCTCGCAAACCGAAATCATAAGCGCCAAACTGAAAAAAGACAAAATTCCGGGAGAAATCATTATGGCGATAGAGCGAGATTTCCCCGGTGAATCGGTAACAGAATACGTGGGGCTACCCGTCAAGCTAGTCGAAGAGGAATGGTATGTAAATATCAATGAGGATGCCGAAAATCAAATATTCGACTCTTACATGGTTAACATTTCAGGAAAAGACCAGTCCTTCCACGCAGCCTATGACAAGGATGGGAAGCTGCTTTTCACACGGGAAAAACTCAAAAACCATGCGCTGCCACAAATAGTAGAAAGGGCCATTGCAAAAGAATTTCCAGGCTGGGTTGCCACAGAGGATAAAATAGTAATGACCCACTTCCTCCAAAATAACAAAAAGAAGGTGCGTTATGTTGTCAAGCTGAGCAAAGACGGCAAGCACGAACAGGTGGTCTTTGACGCAAATGGCAATCTCATCAAAGGCGGAAAACACGCGATGAAGAAGAGTGTTTCCCCAAAAATGCACAAGGATGAAGTACATGCGCGGGACGATTCTAAAAAGAAATAGTGTTGTTCATTGACAATGAAGCCGGACAAACCTACTTGTCTGGCTTCATCCATAACTCCTTGTCAATAATCCTATCCAAATGGACCATTATGATGTCATGCAGGTTTGCCTTTCCGGGCATGTAATCAACGACCGGTTTCTTGCGAATCCTACCCCGGGCGAAAAATTTTGTGAAATATGCGGCAACAACACCATTACGACTTGTCCGGCTTGTGATACCCCGATTCGGGGCGTTCATATCCGGGAAGGAATTTATTCAGTAAAGCCGAAAATCAAAAATCCACTAGGCTACTGTCATGAATGCGGAAAACCCTTTCCCTGGCACCGTCAGAATATCCTCGAACGATACAAAGACGCCAACAAAGACCCCTTAAGCTCACTGACTTTGATAGCCAACCGCTTTCCCCAGGTCGCTCAACAATTGCAAATGCGATACAGTGAAGAAGCTTTGTTTCAACTGCGTGACGCACGGGATGTTCAAAACCTGTTTCATGCACTACTTCAGATATTCTTCAATCATATTGATCAGATCGAAAACGTATCGGGTAACTCAGGTGTAGGATCCGGGACAGATCTGCTACTGTTCAACCAGCGGATTGTCGTGATGTGTAACCTGGCCGGCCCCATGCTTCGGGGCTCGGAGTTATTCGAGCGGCTCAAGACCCATATCCGTCACTACGAGGCATATGGCGAATGTCTCTTGTATTTCCTTCGGCTTCCAGTCGGTTTGACAACTTATCCATCTCACGATAGATTTCCTGAATGACACCCAAGGCCTTGCCTTCCAACTCTGGGCTGATCTTTTCGATTTCTTTTTCGCTGTTGCGGAGTGCAATTGCCAGTTTGGTCCGGGTTTCTGCTGTGACAGTCTTTTCTGAAGTTTGATCTTCCAGTTCAGATGCCCCCATCAATACCCCGACGATCTGTGAGTTATAATGTCTGAAGTTATCTTTTCCTTCGGCAATCGTGCGATATAAATCCTGCTGCGCTGGGTTGGCCTGGACTGCGGGTTCCGATGCTGGTTTTGACTTCGGTTGGCAGCCAGCCCAAAATGCCGAAGCCGATATTACGGTAATCACAAGCAATTGAAAGTTTTTCATTTTTATTCTGTTTGTTGAAAATGTATTGGAGAATAAATGACGGAATTGAAGAATAAAGTCACATGGTTTTATTTTTTTACCCAGGCCTATGATATCACGACTCGGACGGCTCGGAATTTTCGCAAACGCAGCCGGTCCGCAAAGTAGCGTAACCTTATCCATTGACTCGTATTTCCCACAAAAATTCGCTAACTAGATTCTCAGCGAATAACATACAAAACATGAATCGATTCCTGCTCCTCCTGTGTGGCTTGATTTGCCTGATTTCCTGCCAGCCATCTGCTCCCACGAACTATGACTGGGCCTTTTACAGCAGCGATGCCGCAGGCTCAAAATATGCTGCATTAGATCAGATCAATCCCCAAAATGTCAGCCAGTTGGAACCGGCCTGGATTTTCCGGGCAGATGATATGCGGACACGCCCCGCCACAACAATAGAATGTAATCCTCTGATCGTTTCCGGCATTATGTACCTGACGACGCCAGGTCTCAAAGTAGTTGCCCTGGAAGCGGCTACGGGCCTGGAAAAATGGCGATTTGATCCTTATGAAGGGGCAGAAGCCGGAGGGGTTAACCGGGGCGTAAGTTATTGGTCAGATGGAACTACTGCGCGCATTTTCTATGTAGCAGGTTCCAGCCTCTATGCACTCGACGCCAACAATGGCAAACCCATAACCGAGTTTGGCGAAAAGGGAGCTGTGGATTTGTATGAAGGATTGGGTCGGGATGTGCGTCATACCTGGGTTACAGCCGCTACCCCCGGCGTGGTGTACAAAGACCTACTGATCCTGGGCACCACTTTGGGAGAAGGGCCGAGCCCTGCAGCTCCGGGATACATCCGGGCCTATGATGTGCGCACCGGCGAAATGAAATGGATATTCCACACCCTCCCCCGGCCAGGAGAAGCCGGCTATGAAACCTGGCCCGAAGATGCCTGGCAACGAATCGGCGGAGTAAATGCCTGGGGAGGATTCACCCTCGATACGGAAAGAGGCTGGGTCTTTTGCGGTACGGGTTCTGCGGCTTATGACCACTGGGGAGGAGATCGGATTGGGGCCAATCTCTTTGCCAATTGTATCCTCGCATTGGATGCCAATACCGGGGAACGAATTTGGCATTATCAGGTCGTTCATCACGACATTTGGGACTATGACATTCCTTGCCCTCCCAACCTGGTACAAGTACAGCAAGACGGCAAAACGATTGATGCGGTGGCACAACCGACCAAAATGGGGCATTTATTTGTCCTGAATCGGGAAACGGGCGAGCCTATTTTTCCGATAGAAGAAGTCGCAGTTCCGCAAAGTGAGATTCCGGGAGAGGAAAGTTGGCCGACTCAGCCTTTTCCGCCAAAATCCCTGCGTTATGCCCAACAGCGATTTACGGCGAATGAAGTCGCCCAAACTTCTCCAGCTTCCACCGACAGTATTTTGGCGCGTCTGAAAGAAATGGATACAGGAGACATTTTCCTACCTCCCAGCAAAAGAGGAGCCGTAACCCTCCCCCAATTTAATGGGGGAACAGATTGGGGCGGCGCAGCTTATGATCCGGAGACAAATATGTTGTACGTAAATGCCAGTAATGAGGCAGAATGGATATCCATGGTTGAATCTCGTCCACCTGCTTCTTTTTCTTCATTTGAATTGGGAAATCGACTATATCGATCGATCTGCTCTGCCTGCCACGGCTTTGGAACACCCAAAAATCCAGGTTCTCCCTCATTGGCCGACCTGAAAAGCATCGCACAGGAACGGGGAAAAGCTGGCGTACATACTGTCTTGCAAAATGGTAAGGGACAAATGCCTCGCTTTCCTATGCTTTCAGAGACGGAGCGGAAAGGGATCATATCCTTTTTATGGGAAGAAGGAAAAGATATTCAAGTGAATGCAGAGAATCTGAGTTTTGCCTCTACCATTCCCTATCTCGCAACTGGCCATAATGTATTCAAAGACCCCGAAGGATTTCCAGTGAATAAAGGTCCCTGGGGAACGCTTAGCGCTATCGACCTGAATAAAGGAGCAATCACCTGGCAAGTGCCGCTGGGTACCTATCCGAAACTGGAAGCACGAGGGATGGGCATGACCGGAACCTTCAATATGGGAGGTCCCCTCGTTACGGCAGGTAACCTCGTGTTTATCGGAGGTAGTATGGATGAACGATTTCGGGCCTTTGACAAACGAACCGGCGAAATGCTCTGGGAATTCCAGCTTGACGCGGGCGCCTATGCGACCCCATCAACTTTTGCCGTAGATGGGAAACAATATGTAGTGATCGCTGCGGGCGGCGGCGGAAAACCCGGCACAAAACCCGGCAATGCCTATTACTGCTTTTCATTGCCGTAATTTGGAGCTGTAACGAAGTCTCTTTCCCGGCAAAAGAAATGGATAATTAGGATCAGGCGTCATGGACCCGGGATTGAGATTGGGAGTTCGAGAATTCGGGAGTTTGGGAGTTTCAGATGCAACCTTCCTCAACAAATCCGGAATTACATTCGTGGTTCGGTTTTGTTTGATCGTTTGAATGTTCGGGGTTTGAGCGTTGGGGGAAAACTTTCCAACTCCCAATCAAACCCTCAAACTCGCTCAAACAAAACCACCCCATGCGCTATCAGCGCAAGACAGCAAAAAATGGTGGGGCCTTTTGCTACCAATATGGTTTCCCGCTGGGAAACAGGGCTACGCCCTATATCAGATGGCCGCAGGCCCAGCCGCGTAGCGGCTGAATATGGGTAGCACCGATCCTTCCC
>CAYGTH010000278.1:0-9536 GCA_964352745.1 uncultured Bacteroidia bacterium | reverse complement strand
ATTTTCACTTCCTTGGAGCCGCTGGCAGGAATATCACCCAGTGATATTTCAGCCGGAAACTCCAGTCCCTGAACATTACTAATTACCCGAGGACGCACCACAACATTTGACGCCACATACTGGGCTTTATTTTCCAGCAGGAAGATGAAGGTTCCTTCTTCGCCGGATTCCAGAGTCCCATTCCGATTCCCATCCGAAAAGGCAATATCATTACTCAAAATCAGCTCCGGATATCCATAATACAGGTAAATCTTATTACTACGCGCAGACTGCGGCTGTTGAGCCCATGCTTCTGTAGTTCCAAATGCAAGGCAAACCAAAGTCAAAAAGGTGCTGAATAGTATTTTCATGATAACAAATTTGGTAATCGTATGGGTTGAAACATGGATTCGCGATTGTGCTTATTCTCGTTTTAGTTTTCCGCTCAATTGTCTGACTTTTCCATTGAATCGAACTGTCAGCCGGTAAATATACATACCTGATGCGACTTTTTCTCCTTCATCTGATGTCCCATCCCACAGGTATTCGTAAAATCCCGGATCGTATTCACCATTGGCCAATTGCTTTATCCGTCGTCCTGCAAGATCGCTGATTGTTAACGATACGTGATAGAGTTCCCTGCTCATCGGCAAGGCAATCAGAATCAAAACTGATTCTGTAAATGGGTTGGGATAAGCCTGACCGAGATGAATGAAATCAGGGGTCAGTTGACTTTCAACAAAGGCTGCGTCTCCGTAATACACCCGAAAATGACGGGTTTCTACCTCTGACCAGGAAGCATACCGTTCCGCTTTTCGCATATCAATACTCCGTTGTCGAGATACATCAAACAAAATCAACTGAGGACTTCCCTGCCCAAAATGGCTATTGTCCCAGGTCAGAACGATTTCCTCATCGAGGTTTCCGCTCACAGCAAATTCCCAGACATATTGCTTGGCTCTCGGTACAATATCCCGACTGAATTTAGGGGCAAAAAACTCCGGATGCTCAAAACTCATTTCCAAAAACTCATTGAGTCGAGGCACAGAAATAGCATCGTATGGGTCCTTCCCGATAACAGCAGCAGGATTCATCCCAAATCCTCCTAATGGAAAGCGGTATGTATCACTTGTCAGGGTAATATCTACCTCCCATTTTTCTGCTTCCAGGGTACCAAAAGTCCTCGCCTGATGCCGGGGTTCTCCAAATCGTTGGATAAATGGGTTTTTGCGAATAGGAATTTCCAATTCTACGGCCTCATCTGCAAAGATGAATCCACCCTCAAATTGATCCAGCCGATCTCCTGCAATAAAGCCGTTTCGGAACCGAATCAGATCTCCTAACAATGAATCAGCCTCAGCGGGATTATGTGCCATGACTTCATCCCATGAGAGATTGAACAGATAGGGATTCCCGATTTGATTCCAACCTGGATTCAACTGCAAGGTATAGCCATTTCCATCGTGGGCATATACGGTCGTTCCCGGTCCGGTATTCACTTCAGGAAGGGGATTTTTGGTAATCAACCAATACCCTTGCCCGGGACTCATGTGGGTCAGGCCACTTTGATATTCCTGATTCTGACCATTTTGATAATGCCAAAATCGCCACTCAAAAATATCATAGGTCCCTAATTCATCCTCAATGATGGTGCTGATGGATGAATCTCCCAGGGTAAGCGGAACGGTGAATATGTTATAGTCCTTTACCGTGGTTCCGATCGTGAAGTTGGAAACCGTGAGGCCAGGCTCCGAATAGAAGCGCATGGCATAAGTCGTATCTGTACGGGCATTCACCCCAAATTTTCCTACTGCCTCGAAGAAGTATTCCACGCCCTGCTCATCCAGGTGATCGGGCAGCATTTCAAAGTAAAAAAAGGCATCCGTACTCTGTAGTTCTTCCTGCAGCCAATCCGCCTCAGCCAATCCCTTATAATGCAGCAATACTTCTTGCACCACCGTTGTATCCAGGATTTCTATCCAGGAAGTATTCTCTGTATTTTCTTCTGAATACACTTCGTTATAAGCAGAATCAATAATCACCGGAACCGTGCTGTACACATCAAATTGACCTATTTCGGTTGAAAAAGGAGAGCCTTCCCAATCTGCATCCACCGATTGCACCTGCCAGTAATACCGGCCTGGCAGCAAGTCTTTGAGTCGCCAGTTCCTCCGCTTACCGACATTGCCTTCCCGCACAATTTGGCGGTACCCATCTCCTGTATGCGACATGGGCGAGACCACCTCTATCACATCTGATTCCAGCCCCACCATCAGGTTATAGGACAGTTGTTCATCGGGCATCCCAGTTGGCGCTTCCCAGGAAAGAATCACCTCATCTCCTATCACGCTGTCCTGCAGGCCAGCAACCAAGGACGGGGAAACATTCGGGATATTATCGATGTTGCGATACACCGCGAATGTCCGGGAAATGGGTTCATTAGATGTTTTTCCGGTGAGGATGATATCCAGCTTCTGGTCGTTGTCATAATCGCCCCATGCGCTTGTACCTAATTCTATGTTTTCAAGCGAAGCAGAGGTATTCAATTCCAGGGTGAAATTGCCAGCTCCCGTATTGCGATATACCCGGGAAGTACGTGCTGTATCTTCTTCTCCGAATCGACCCGTCATCAAAATATCGAGGTACCCATCATCATTATAATCCCCCCAATCCACACTCCCATCTTTGACCGGCAATAAAGGGGCACCAATATTCGCAAATGAATTCAAGCTATCCACATACCGGTACACACGAGAGACGGGATCAAACAAACTCGTCGAGCTTTCTCCGTTCAGGAGCACATCCAAAAATCCATCATTGTCATAATCTCCCCATGCCACCGCACTTTCTTTGACGTCGATAATCGGAGCCGGAACTGCCAAAAAGGTACTGTTTCCCTGATTTCGATAGACTTGCGTAAGCGGCCCTGAATCGGCATTCCCACTCAAGAGAACATCGAGATACCCATCGGCGTCATAATCCCCCCAATCCACATCTCCGTCCTCCACGCCTGCGAGTACGGAAGAGGCCAGGCTATCCAAGGCAAAGCCCAGGTGGCGATCGTTGCGATACACATGGGCAATCCGGCCAGAATCTGCACTTCCAATCAGCAAAATATCGAGGTCGCCATCATTGTCGTAATCTCCCCAGGCAGCCGAAGCAGCAATTACGCCCACAAGATTTTGAGAGGCAGAATCCCAGGTGAAATCCCCCCCTGTATTTTTATACAAATGGGTTATTCGATTACCGTCGACATCTTCTCCACAGAGGAGGATATCCAGCCAGCCATCCAGGTTATAATCGCCCCATTGTGCATCGCTTTTCCGAACGCCGACCAAATTCACAGAGGCCAGCGCATCTTCTTCAAACCGGTCCCCGAGGTTGCGATATACAGATGCGGAATAGAACAGGGAATCCACTTCGCCAGATGCCAGAATATCCAGATCCCCATCGTTGTCATAGTCTCCCCAGGAGAGCGCACTTTCATTCAGCGGGTTTGGACTTTGATCCAGAAACAGGCTATCTGTTTCGTCTTTAAATACAGTTGGCACAAACGTAAAACTCTGAATAGGTGCCGTAAAACCAGAGCCTTCAAAATCCTGATCAATTGCCTGCACGCTCCAGTAATATTCCCCTTCCGGCAATCCTTTGATCCGCCAGCTTTTGCGATGCCCCATATTACCAACTTGAACCAGGTTCCGAAACCCGTCGCCTAGCTGTGCCAAGGGTGAAATCACATTAACAGAATCAGGCCGGGTTCCCATGAATACCTGATAAGTCAATCCATGTACCCGATTCGGATCATGGTTAGCAGGTGCGTCCCAAAACAGGATTACATCTGGCCCGAAAGGTTCTTCATTCAGGTTTTCCGGAGGATCCGGCACCTCGTTTTGAGTCGAATCTATATTTCGGTACACAAGCAATGCGGAAGTCTCCGGGCTATCTGACAAACGGCCAGCAAAGGCAAGGTCTAGTTTGCCGTCTGTATCTACATCGCCCCATGCAAGATGACTGCCTTCATTCAGGTCTCGGAACAAAACAGAATTCCCATTATCCAGTACAAAGTTGCCGCCGTCATACTGAAACAACTGCGTCAATCGACCAGTAGCACTTTCTCCCGTCACAGCTATATCTCTGAAGCCATCGTCGTTATAATCCCCCCAGGCTACCTGCCCATTGGTGATACCGGGAAGCGGAGTCGGTAATTCGGTAAAAAGACCTGCGCCATCATTATGATACACTTTTGTTACAGGACCGGATGTCGCTAAGCCACTCATTAACAGGTCCATGCGACCATCATTGTCATAATCTCCCCATTCGAGTACGGGATCAATCACTGCCTCGAATGGAACATTCTGCTGACTAAAAGTGGAGTCGCCATTATTTCGATATAAAATCGTCTGGTTTTGTGTATCTCCAGCACCCGCAATGACCAAATCAGCATCCCCATCATTGTCGTAGTCTCCCCAGGCAGCAGCGCTTCTGCTCATGGCTTCAAATCCTGTTGCTATTGCTGTAAAAATGCCAGCTTTCTGTTGGTAAAGTCGTGTGAGGTTTTGCACCCCATTTGTTCCGGAAAGCAGTAAATCTGCATCTCCATCATTATCAAAATCCCCCCAGGCACTTGCCCCTTCCTGCAAATCCGGCAATCCGGCAGAAAATGGTATCAAAGCCCCCATTCCATCATTTCGGTATAAGCGAGTCGTCGGTCCTGTGGTAGCTTCCCCCACAATGGCCACATCCGGAAAGCCATCTCCATTCATATCTCCCCAATCGACACTCGCACCTAATACGGGGATTACCTGCGAAACGGCTAACGGGTCATTGGTTAGATTTCCCTGCTCATTTCGATACATCCGCACCTGAGGCAAGGCAGCTACCCCCTTACCCATTACAAATAGATCCAGGTCTTTATCCTGATCTATATCTACCCAGGAAAGATGAGCGTCTTCCAGCCCTGACGGCAATCCGCCGGCAAAAGCCGTATCAGTGATATTCACAAAAGAAGGCGGGAAATAGGTAAAACTCCCTTCAGTTGTAAAGGGAGAGCCTTCAAAATCAGCTTCTACGGACTGAATCTGCCAGTAATAGGTCCCAGCTTCCAAGTCAGGAAGAACAAAGGAGGTTTTTTGCCCGGCATTTCCTGCTTCAGCTATCCGGCGATAGCCAGCACTACTGGCGTGCGGGGCCATAATTTCGGATCCACCAGAGCTGGTTCCTACTTGCAGATTATACGACAGGCCACTGCGAATCGCCGCGGGATAAGCAAGGGGTGCCTCCCATTCCAGCATGACCTCAAATCCGTCTATTGTAGCAGTAGGCGACAGCGGATCCTCACTGATGATATTAGGGCTACTTTCGGTATTCCGGTACAAGCTAAATGCCCGATCAATCGGGAGGGTTCGACTTTGCCCGATTATGGCAAGATCAAGCTTTTGATCGCCATCAAAATCGCCCCAGGCAAGGGCACTCCCGCCATCGAGATCTGTAAGAATAGCAGAATTCGCAGATAATTCGACAAACCCCAAACCCGTAGTATTTTGATATAAGCGAGTGGTCCGCCCGTTTGCAGTAGCGCTATTTTCTCCCGTTAAGGCGATATCCGGATACCCATCATCGTTGAAATCCCCCCAGGCCGCCTCTCCATCCGAAACCCCTGCAAGAGATACTGCCAAGTCTGTAAAATTGCCATTTCCGTCATTTCGATACACTTTGCTAATGAATCCCGTTCCATCATCTCCTGCGAGCAAGAGGTCCGGGTCTCCATCCACATCCATATCGGCCCATGCGAGAGTAGCATCCGCCACATCTTCCAGCGGGGCCGGAATCGGCGTAAACTGAAAGCCCCCTTCATTGCGATACAATGCCGTAACCGGGCCACCCGGAGTGGTTCCCGCCAATACAACATCCGGCCGACCATCTCCATCGTAGTCCGCCCAGGCTGCACTTCCATTCCCCACAGCCAGGAGCGTATGTGGAACAGATTGAAAGGTGCCATCTCCCTCGTTTCGATACAACCGCACAATTGGGTTTGAAACTGCAACTCCCATGAGAAAGATATCGAGCAGGCCATCCTGATCCATATCGATCCAGGTTGCCGTTCCATCTCGTAAAGGCGTTAGGGGAATATTCGCATTCACAAAAGTCCCGGCTCCTGTATTTCGATACACTGCTGATAACGACCCACCTGCTTCCTCTCCCAGAATCAATACATCCAGCCAGCCATCATTGTCATAATCCCCCCAATCCAGATCTGCCTCACTCACATTAGGTAGATTCGCAGCAGTCAATTGAAACCCATTTCCTGTTTGCTCATACAATGCGGTTACCGGGCCAGTTGCAGCTAATCCCGCCATTAGCAAATCCAGGTCGTCGTCATTATCAAAGTCGCCCCATTTGAGATCCGCTTCCGAAAGTCCAATAGGTCCCGGACTGGGAAAAAGCGTGCCCGTAACTGGCTCAAAATCCGGCGGCACAAATGTAAATGCCTGTTCAGGCGTCGCAAAAGGTGAACCTTCAAAATCAGGATCAACCGCCTGCACGCTCCAAAAGTAGGTGCCTTGCGCCAGGTCTTTCAGGACAAAGGAGGATGCATGGCCCACATTTCCGCGGTGTACGATCCGGCGATATCCATCCAGGGGTTCAGACATTGAACTCACCTGATTGCTTCCTGCTGGCACTGTCGCCACGTACAGGTTATAGGTCAGGCCACTTACGAGATTTGCAGGATGAGAACTTGGTGGGTTCCAAGTCAAGGTTACTTCGTTTCCGGCCACCTGGCTCAATAGCCCTTCAGGTGGTCCCGGACTTGTAGCTGGCGAAGCTTCTATATTCTGAAAAAGCCTCCACGCCAAGCCGGAACTTGTTGGACCAGAACAAAATAGATCAAGCTTTCCGTCCCGGTCGTAATCCCCCCAAGCGGAAGCGAGGCTTCCTCCAAAATCAGTCAGGTAATCAGAATTCAGGGTATCCCGGATAAATGTACTCCCCGATTGGTTGTGAAATAGCTGTGATGTTGGATTTCCTGTAAGGCCTTCCGTTCCGGAAATAAAAAGGTCTGACCAACCATCATTGTCATAATCTCCCCATTGGACTGTTCCGGCATTTACCGGCAACAGCGCCACGCCTGCATTCACAAACTGTCCACTCCCCGGGCTATGGTGAAACAGATATGCCTGGGAAGTAGAAGATGCCCCACTTGATTTTCCCACCAAAGCCAGGTCCATAAATCCGTCATTATCATAGTCCTGCCATTTCCCTTCCCCATCCCCTACTCCAGGCAAGCCCGCAAGCAAATCCACGAAGGTGCCCTCCCCATTGTTTTGGTAAATCACACTGACTGGCCCTGTAGCCGCATTTCCCGTTAATAATAAATCTGTCCAACCATCCTGATTCGCATCACTCCATTCCAGGCTTCCATTTTCAACAGCTGTAAATGGACTGGCCACCTGCTGAAAAAGGCCACCCGCGACCTGCTCAAAGAGGCCTGTAAAAGGCAAGCCACCTGCTTGCTGACCAGAAAGAACGACATCCATATCTCCATCGTGGTCAATATCTGCCCAATCAGAAGCGCTTCTCACCAATCCGGGTGCTGGAAAAGATTGCTGAAGAAAGGCTCCGGAACCGTCATTTTTAAACAGGGCAAGCCGCGGAACGCCTAAGGCATCTCGGCCAGAAATTAACACATCCAAGGCCCCATCCCGGTCATAATCTACCCAGGTTAAGGATCCGGATGATACAGCTGGAAAAGGAGTCGTAACGGCCGCCCATCCATTTACACCATCATTCCGGTATAAGACTGTAACGGGTGCTGCAAGCGTATTCAGGCCAGCGGCCAGCAGGTCCAAATCTCCATCATTATCAAAATCTGCCCAGGCAACAGCTGCCGAATCCAAGGCCTGAACCGAAGGCCCAAACAAGGAATCTGTCCGATCGACGAAGTCAGGTTGTTCAAATACAAAGGAGGTTTCACCGGAGAAGGGCGAACCCTCTAAATCTGCCTCAATGGTCTGAACGGCAGCATAATAAGTACCCGGTGTCGGGCTTGAGAGCCGCCAGGTAGTATTTTGACCTTTATTTCCTGTCTCAACCATTCGTCGCCATCCTGTAGCAATATTGGAAGCAGGCGCCACCTGATCTAACTGACCGGGAGCCGTTCCGACATAGAGATTATAGGTAAGACCGGGCGCCAAGGCAGGTGAATAGCCTGCTGGTGGACTCCAGGTCAAGAGCAGATCAAATCCATCCTGAACAAATTGAACAGTACCCGGCACAGGTGCACTGAGGTTGGGATCAGTTCCGATATTTTCATACAGCCTAAGGGTATTGGTAGCAGGCGCAGCTAAATCCACTCCGGTAATTGCCATATCCAGCTTCCCATCCGCATCAAAATCGCCCCAGACCCCTTGACTTCCTCCATCAACCTGGGCGACATAAGCACTATTTACCGTGTCTAGAACGAATGAGGTTCCATTCACATTTTGATATAATCGGGTCGTCTGGTCCGCGACTCCCGCTATTCTTGAACCAGTCATCAATACATCCGGAAACCCATCATCATTATAGTCACCCCAGGCCAAACTCCCTCCAAACACCTCTACAAAGGGGGTAGTAACTCCGACAAATATCCCTCCATCGTTTCGATATAAATAGACTTCAGGCTGAGTTCCATTCAAGCCCAAAATCAGCAAATCCGAATCTCCGTCATTGTCATAATCACTCCAGGCTGCACTACTTTCTGTCAAGCCCACCCAGCCTGTTGGCAAGGCAATAAACTGCCCCTGCCCTTGATTTTCATAGAGTCGGCTTATGGCTCCGGCTCCGGTATTTCCCATGATAAAGATGTCCAAGTCGCCATCCGTATCTATATCTATCCATTTGACAGTTCCATCATAAACGCCTGCAATGGGGCTTGATATGGGCGCAAATACTCCATTATCCTGCTCATACACAGCGGCTTGTGCGATACCGCTTAATCCATTTCCAGCAAGGAGAATATCGAGATCTCCGTCATTGTCATAATCGCCCCAATCTACCCGACTTTGGCGCAAATCAGGTAAGCCTGCAGCAATTGCCGTGAAGGTATTGTTTCCATTATTTTGATATACGGTTGTGTTTCCACCGCCAGCAAGCCCTCCCGTGATCACCAAATCAAGGTCTCCATCCCTGTCATAATCTCCCCAATCGGCATCTCCTTCCGACACCCCTGTCAAAACAGCTGAAGCAATCGCATCCTGACTAAAAATCCCCAGGTCATTCCGGAACAGTACTGCGTTAAACCCACTTTGTGGAGTAGCTCCTGTTATCAAGAGGTCCAAATCATTATCCCCGTCATAATCTCCCCAGTCCAGGGTGGCTTCATTTACTCCTCCCAAAATTCCCGGAATCGTCGTTGTGCTTACATCCAGGAAAGTCGGTACATCTAATTGAAAACTGGATTCCGCAGCAAAAGGGGAACCTTCAAAATCCTGATCTACTGCCTGCACACTCCAATAATAAGTGCCTCCCGGCAGATCGTTTAGCGGCAGGGTGAGGCTTTGGGATTGCATGCCTGATTT
>CAYGTH010000277.1:464-9675 GCA_964352745.1 uncultured Bacteroidia bacterium | reverse complement strand
GCGTAGCGGTTCGGGATTACAAATCCCGAAGAGCAACACAAAAAAAGCAATAGCTAAGTCAGGGTCAAAGCAGTCGTTTCTCCCCTCGCTTTTTTCCTTTTTGTCATACTTATCCCTACTCGGGCAGTATTAGCGCATATTTCGCCTGTTTTCCTCCAATTGGCGATTTTTGCCCCACTTTATTAAAAAAGTGGGAAGAGGGTAAAATCATAAATGGCTTAAAATTTGTTCTCAATGCACTAGATTAAGCATATTACCTACTTCTTCTTTCCCCCCGCTTCCAAATGCTCAGTCATATAGCGAAGCATCAGGCCATACAAGTGCCGCGAAGTATTCTTGCCTTCCCGAATGCTATGGGAGCGATTGGGATAGGCCATCATATCAAATTCCTTATTGTGGAGAATGAGTTCATTGACCAGGGCCTCTGCATTTTGATAATGGACATTGTCATCCCCTGTGCCGTGGATCAGGAGCAATTTCCCTTCCAAGCGATGGGCATGTGTAATCGGAGAGCCTTGGGTAAAGCCTTCGACATTGTCTTTGGGTAAGCCCATGTAGCGTTCCTGATAGACGGTGTCATAAAACTTCTGATTGGCGACCGGCGCAACTGAGATGCCCACATGGTAGAGTCCCGGGTGTTGGAACATCGCATTGAGGGTCATAGAACCGCCGCCACTCCATCCCCAAACGCCGACGCGTTTTTCATCTACAAAATCCCAGCCCAGCACTTCCCGGGCAGCAGCAGCCTGATCCGCTACGTTCACGATTCCGATTTTGCCATAGATAGATTTTCGCCATTCGCGACCTCTGGGAGCAGGCGTACCCCGATTATCAACTGTTACAACGAGGTAGCCCTGCTGTGCGAGCAGTTGGTGATAAAAATAGCGAGAGCCTCCCCAGCGATTGCGGGTCGTTTGACCTGCAGGTTCAGAATAGACGTAAAAAATGACCGGGTATTTTTTCCTGGGATTGAATTTCGGAGGCTTGATCATCCATCCATCTACCTCGGTATCTGTATCGACTTTGACCTTGAAATAGGAGGTTTCTCCCAGCTTCAGGTCTTTCAGTTTCAGGCGCACCGTTTCATTGTTTTCGAGCAGGCGCACAGATTTATGATCGGGTAGGGAAATCAGCTGAATCACAGGCGGTTTGCCCATGGCAGAGAAGGTATGCGTAGCCCATTTTCCATCAGGGGAGATATCATAATTGTGATCACCAATTTCTCCGGCCGGACTCACCCGACTGGCTTTTCCACCAGTTACTGGCACTTTATAGAGATAGCGTTCGGTTGCGGATTTAGGAGAGGCAATGAAATAAATCCACCCTCCGCTTTCGTCCATGCCCTTTACGTCCATCACATCGTAGTCGCCGGGGGTCAGGAGTTCGAGGGATTTATCTTTCAAAGAAAGGCGGTAGAGGTGTTGCCAGCCCTCTCTTTCGCTGAGAATCAGGCGGTGTTGATCGGCCTTGTACCAGGGGAATTTCTCCCGCATGTTGACCCATGCATCGTCCTTATCTTCAAATACTTTTGAGGTTTTGCCCGTACCGATAGCTCCTTTCCACGCAATCCGATGATTTTGAAGCCGGTTGAGTTGGCTAATGAGCAAGTGCTTGCTGTTGGCGAGCCACTCCAGGCGCGGTAAGTAGGTATTTTGAGGGTCTCCCGGCACCTGCATCCAGGTAATATCACCCCCATTTGTTGCTACAACGCCCACCCGACAACTGGAATTGGTGGTGCCGACCTTGGGATATTGAATGGGTATAAGCGTGGGATATAATTCCTCCGTATTATTGATCATATAGAAATTGGGAATACCGCTGGCATCGAGCTGCCAGAAAGCAATATGTTTCCCGTCCGGGCTCCAGCGAAACCCATCTTGCAAGCCAAACTCTTCCTCATACACCCAATCAAATGTACCATTGATCAAAGTGATCGTTCCATCCGATGTAAGGGAGACAGTTTCTCCGGTAGCAAGCGTTTCGGCATAGATATTATTTTCCCGAACATAAGCTACCCGATTGCCATCCGGGGAAAATTTGGCAAACATGAGGGTCGAGGGTTTTGCCCCTGCGCCGACTTTTCTGAGAGACCGGGATTTCAGGTCCATTACCCAATAATCCCCTCGGGTATTATCGCGCCATACTTTTACAGTATTGGTAAAAATCAGCAGCTTACTTTTATCCGCTGACCAGGCATAATCGCTGATTTTCAAGGCTTCTTCGGCACCCGCAGGAATCAATTCCGTGGCTGCAACCAGAATGGTTCGTTCTCCACTCTCTGTATCGTAGCGCACAAAATCTTTATTTCCTTTCAATTCCGGCGAATTTTCCAGCGTTGTATAGGCGACTCCTTCATCAAGCCACTTAAAAGGCCCAAAGCCTTTTGTTTGGAATTCATTGTCCGTAAAAATGCGATCCAATGTAAGTATCGCCGGGTCGGTATCTTGGCCCATAGTATAAGCAATCAAAATTGTCAGTAAACAGAACAGGGTTGCCAGGGATTTCATGTTAATCAGCTTCGGTAGCACAAAAAGAATGAGAGAGGCCGCATGGAGAAACCTGCAAGATAAGATCATTTTAGAAGGGATCAAGCTTGGCAGCTGATCATCTCAGGATAAACCCATCTCGTAACGGATCATTGGGATCGATCAGAAATTCATGCTGACCGGTGATGAATGCAGTGCCTGATACTTCTGGAATGATCGCCGCAAAGGGCCCAAAGGTAGTTTCAGTAACTACACGTCCCCGAAACCTGCTGCCAATAATGCTTTCGATGATCATGCTTTCTCCGATGGCAATTTCGTTCCGGGCATGATGGAGCGCCATCCTTCCGCTCACTCCAGTACCTGTCGGAGAGCGATCGACTTCCCCTTCTGCGAATATGCACACATTGCAGTTGTCTGCATTTCCTTTGGAAGGGCCGATGAAAATGGTACCATATAAAAAACTCAGGTCTTCTTCGAATGGGTGCACAATTTGATCGCTCGAAACCATCACCGCTCGCTTGATGTCCATGCCTGTTCGGATGATGGCATTGACATTTTCAGGCCCCAGATCAAGTCCCAATGACTCGGCTTGCACGTAGGCATAAAATGCACCTCCAAATGCCAAATCATAGCGAACAGTGCCCAGCCCTGGCATTTCGACCTCCTGATCCAGTGCGGCTACAAAAGAAGGAACATTGTGAAAACGAACCCCCTGAACCTGTCCATTTTCAACTCGGGTATATGCCGTAATCAATCCCGCAGGTGTATCAATTTTGACGCAGGTTTCCGGTTCGGAAACCTGAATTTGTCCGGTCTGGACCACCCAGGTCGCCAGGGCAATAATGGCGTGCCCACACATGGTACTGTAGCCTTCATTGTGTAGAAAAAAAGTCCCAAAATCAGCGTCCGGACTTACAGGCGGCGTGAGCAAACAGCCATACATATCCGCATGTCCGCGAGGTTCCCACATCAAAGCAGTTCGGAGCATATCCCAATTTTCCCGAACAAAATTTCGGTAATCGAGGATAGTTTTACCTGTTAATTCAGGAAAACCCTCTAAAATTACACGCAAAGGTTCGCCCCCTGTATGAAGGTCAATCGTACGGATACGGCGCCAGTTTTTTGGTATTTGCCAATCAGGAGATACGCCTGGATTTACTAAAAAAGAGGGTAGCATTCTGGAAGTCAATTAGTTAAAAATTAGTATTTGAGATCCGCTGATTGGCTAATATAGCCTTTTATCCATTCCATTTGAACTTCATATATTTATTTATATGGATTTATATTTTAATGTAGATAATTAACACGAATAGAAATTTTTTCAACGTAGTTACTTCGGTAGGTTTGTGTCGTCCCAATAATTGAAATAACCTCACAGCAAATAACATGAATAAATTATCCCTCCATATACTTGTCAGCATCTTACTACTGACTCTCTTGTCTTATTCTGCATTTGGGCAAACTAAAATCCTGCACTACACCGAAACGACCGGTTGGGACCACCTGACCCGGACTGCTTCTGCCACATTTTTTCAGACAATAGCCACCAATATGGGTTACACGCTGGTAAGTGATAATATTGGCACTGAATTCAACACCGCTTTGAACCTGGACCAATATGCGATCGTAATTTTTTCCAATACTTCCGGGTCGAGTGGCCTCA
The DNA here is from genome assembly GCA_964352745.1 of uncultured Bacteroidia bacterium. Taxonomy (GTDB): domain Bacteria; phylum Bacteroidota; class Bacteroidia; order J057; family J057; genus CAYGTH01. The sequence goes on along the minus strand of CAYGTH010000277.1, from coordinate 5,526 downwards.
CTGCTGCTCAGCGCAGTAATTTTGAGCAATACATCCAAAACGGAGGTTCCTACCTGGGCATTCATGCAGCTTCTGATACGTACCGCCACAGCACAGCCAATGGAAGTTCGGGCTTATGGGATTGGTATGCAGAAACCGTGGCCGGATGCTCTGTACAGGAAGGCCCCAACCATACTAATGTAGGCCACAATGCCAGTATGACTTTGATGAATAGCGGCACAGGTCTGGAAACGAGTTTACCTACTCCTTGGGCCAAAGGAGAAGAATGGTATTATTGGGAAAGCGGGTATATCAGCCCCAACTTCACCCAGCTTTTCCAAGTAGGGCAAACCGGACCTATGTCCTATGATACTCCCCGGATGGCAGCGCATTATCGGGTTTTGCCGGGTGGCGGAAAAGCCTTTTATACCTCACTCGGTCACCTTCCGAGTGATTTTAGTGGAGATTTGCAGTTTCAACAACTCCTGTCAAATGCGGTTACCTGGATTACAGCCGCTACCCTTCCCGTAGAATGGTTGTATGTGGATGCACGTGGGATTTCAGGGTCGAAAGTTGAATTGAACTGGCAGACGGGAAGCGAAGAAGGGAACCTCTTTTTTGGGATAGAACGATCTCTCAGGGGAGAAATCTGGGATGAAATCGGGGAAATACCGGGTGCTGTTTCGTCGAACGAACCTGCTGATTACCAATTTATCGATGGGTCCCCTTTGGCGGGTACATCCTATTACCGGATCAAGCAAACGGATCTGGATGGCGCTTTTTCTTATTCCAAAACCATGGAGGTAGAGCGCGCTACTTTCCAAATAGATCAATTGCGTCTGTATCCCAACCCGGTAACTGAAAAACTGTACCTCGATGGCAATGTTGCTGGTTCAGAAGCTATTCAGGTGCTGAATACTGTTGGGCAACAGGTAAACGCAGGAATCCCTGACTATTCACCTAATTCCAGTACCCCCAGACTGGTAGCGGATTTTTCCGGACTGCCGACAGGGCTTTACTTTATCAAAATAGGCGACCAAATGCGTAAAGTATATAAGCAGTAATCCCGGTCGGATTACGCTTAAAAAGCGATGGATGGGCCTTTTATTCATTCCGTAGCGCATCGACCGGATTGGCTTTTGCTACTTTATAGAGATGGGCAGAAATCGTCAGAATGGCTGTACCAAAGATGACGATTCCCGTAAACAAAAATGGCCATGGATCCAGGGGGATGCGCACTTCGAAAATATCATCGAGAAGGCCATTGAGTCCTATATAGCCGATAGGAATGGCTAATACAATCGCAATAGAAATCATAATGACAAATTGCTGATTGACCAGCCGGGCGACATGAGACATCGAGGCACCCAGGACCTTGCGGATGCCGATTTCTTTCATACGCCGCGCAGCTGAAGCAATCGCGATATTCATGTAGTTAAAACAGGCCAGGGAAATCAGAAAGATACCGATCAGCGAAAGCGTAATGATCGCCGCAGGTGGGCTGCCCCCCGAAATATCCCCCCGTACTTCATGGGAATTGGCTCCCAGGTTATATAGGTTATCAAACAGGAAACTCGTTACCGACCAGTCTTCGTTGACGGCGTTCTGAATTTCCTGGTATTTTCCCATTTGTTGTTGGATGGTATGAATATCTTCCGGATTCTGTACCTGCACGAAAGTAGCGCCTGTCCATCTTTTCCAATCATCAAATTTGAGATCCGGATCGACCTGTTTCATTCGATCAAACTGAATCAAAAAATCAAACCAGAAACTGGCACGAACCGGAAATTTTTCAGCAACCCCCTTGACCGTAAAAGACTGAACCAGGGTATCGCGAAAGGTAATCGATAGCGTTTTTTCCATCGGGTCTTCCTCCCCAAAAAACTTCTCGGCCATTTCCTGACTGATCACAATCGCACTGGGATCTTCCAGGGCATTTTTTTGACCTTTTGCCAACTCAAAACTGAACATACTCAGGAATTCCGGCTCTACAAATCGAATCCCTTCATTGAAAATCTTGTCCCCATATTGAATACTCCCACTATAATTCCGGACCCGGACTACCCGTTCAATCTGCGGGAAATCCGCCGCCAACATCGGACCAATTGGCAAAGGAGAATCCCCCCATACTTGTTCCTCGCCACCGCGATTGATCACATTCTCCAATAAGAAAATGTGCTCTCCCTGCTCATGAAACTGGTCGCGGTTCTGGTTGTAATCGACAAATATGAAGACGACAATACTACAGCCAACAGCGAGCGCGAGTCCCAGAATATTGATAAAGGAGGAAAGCTTGTTGCGGACAATGTTGCGCCAGGCAAGTTTAAGGTAGCTGAGAAACATGGGCGTGGACTTAAGGGGTAAAAGGAAATAAAAGGGTCGAAAAGAGTGGGTACGGTCTGAAATACGAAAGCCTTTCTCTCCCGTTGGTTTTTGCTCTCGATTCGCAACTTTCCCTAATCGTATCCTATTCCAGAATTGGAAATACGATTAGGAGATGAACAAGCAGCAGGAAAGGTTGCATTACTTCCTGTAAAAAATGCCGAATAGTTTGGTAAAACAGGCACTCCAGCGCAAGAGAAACATACGACATTTGCCAGCCCGCGCGCCGGAGAAATGTCGTATGTTTCTACCGGGGCTTATCCGTATTTTCCCATTATGAAATTCACGTAAATTTCGATAAGATTGGTAACTGCTTAGCCCAAAATGGACTCTTGGCGGATTCCGATCCGCCAAGACATATTCGCAAAGCGAGGTTTCGGATCAAGTACGGGACAGGCTCTTCCAAAGAGACACAAACCCATCTTTTCTCTTCTATCTTTCTTCTTCCTTCTTCCCTACAAGCGCTGCATCATTTCCTTAACAGCCTTCTCCTTCCATTCGCGGAAGGTGCCGTCCAGGATTCGCTTGCGGGCTTCTCCTACAAGCCACAAGAAAAAGTGCAGGTTATGGATACTGGTGATTTGAAGGGCCAGGTACTCTTTGGCTTTGAGGAGGTGCCTCACATACGCCCGGGAATAATACTGATCAAACGCCAGGTCGCTATCCGGATCGATGGGATCAAAGTCATTTTCGTATTGCTTGTTTTTCAGATTCCGAATGCCTTTGCGGGTATAGATCAGACCGTGGCGCGCATTCCGGGTCGGCAATACGCAATCAAACATATCAATCCCGAGCGCAATACATTCCAGCAGGTTTTCTGGCGTGCCGACTCCCATGAGGTAGCGGGGTTTGTCTTTTGGGAGAATGTTGCAGGAAAGCTCCGTAAATTCATACATCACCTCGTGCGGTTCTCCAACAGAAAGTCCTCCGATCGCATTGCCCGGCAGGTCGAGTTCAGCAATAAACTCAGTCGATTGGGTGCGTAAATCCCGGTAGGTACTGCCTTGAATAATGGGGAACAGAGCCTGAGAATGCCCGTACATGGGAGGCTCCTTTTCCCAATGCGCCTTACAACGGGCTGCCCAGCGATGGGTCATTTCCATCGATTGTTTGGCATAGTCATATTCACTGGGATAGGGCGGACATTCATCCAGCACCATCATGATATCAGAACCGATTGCCCGCTGGATATCCACCACACGCTCTGGCGTAAACATATGCTTGGAGCCATCTATATGACTTGAAAAGGTAACGCCTTCTTCGGTGAGCTTGCGATTTGCGGCCAGGCTGTACACCTGATAGCCGCCGCTGTCCGTCAGAATCGGGCCATCCCAATGCATAAACCCATGCAGCCCACCCGCTTGCTGCAGGGTGTCCGTTCCCGGCCTCAAAAACAAATGGTACGTATTTCCCAGAATAATCTGCGCCTTAACCTCTTCTGTCAAGGCCTGCTGCGAAACAGCTTTGACACTCCCAACCGTCCCTACTGGCATGAAGATCGGAGTTTCGATCTTCCCGTGGTCAGTTTCTACCGTCCCGGCACGGGCACTGGTCTCCGAATCTGTATGATGAAGTGTGAATTTCATATGCGGCACGAAGGTAGGAAAAAGTGCGGAAGTGCGGAAGTTTGGTAGCTTTTCAAAAAAATCGCCATATTGGAACTATCTAATCAATTACCGCACACATCTGTTACCCCCTTAGGCTATTAACCCTTGATCTTATATTCATGAAGAAAGCGTTGTCCTTTTCATTTCTCCTGTTAAGCACCTGGATCTTGGCTGCGCAGGGCGGCGACCTAAAACTCGAACTGGAAATGCGGGGTCAGGCTGAAGCCTACTATGTCAATCCCATGGGAGATGACGGGCTCGTGCTGTTTTTTCCAACTGATTCGGTCAATGCTTTTGATGAGCGAATGTGGTCATTTATCCGATATACCTCTGATTTTATAGGAATTTGGGATCGACAGATTGTTGCACGCCCCGGACTCAAATATGCTCGTCATGCCTGGGATGGCCTGCATTTACAAGTCTTGTTAATGAGCGAAAGGCCGCGGGGAAAGCGGAAATTCCAGGTATTCAGCCTGAATACAGAAAGTGGTGAATTGGTAGAAATTGAAGGCGTAATTCCCTACAACCTGAACATTACAGATTTTAATGTCGTGCGAAACCTCGGGTTCATTGCAGGAGAAACGCAGCAAGGAAAACTGGAGAAAATTGCGCGAAAAGCGAGTTCTTTTTTGCTGATTCCTGCCTTTTTTGGCATCAACAGATATGAGGAATCGGCTGTTCACTATCTGGTGAATGTGGACAGCATGGAGGTAGATCAGCTCCGCTATAAATTCAATGGGGTCTCCACCATTCAAAATCAGGCGAGAAATGAAATCGCCAGAAGCATGTCTTCTATTGTGTATAATTCTCCCACGCGTAAAGAAGATTTTCTATACATCAAGGAATATGCGGGAGATAAGCTCATCCGAAATCTCGAAGTCAGCCCCAAAAGTGATCGAAGGCTCCTTTCCGGATATACCACCCATGTAAACCGAGACGAATTTATCGTAGCGGGTACTTATGCACAAGCATATTTCCGACAGAAATTTTTCCGCAGATTGGGCGCTTTCCTTTCGGGCGAGCGGCTACCCAACTATGCGAATGGTATTTACATCACGAAGATCGGATACAGGGGACAGGTGTTCACTCAATTC
>CAYGTH010000277.1:0-454 GCA_964352745.1 uncultured Bacteroidia bacterium | reverse complement strand
ACCCAATTCTACAATTTTGCTGAGTTTGAGGACTTTTGGAGCAGTTACAAGCCGCGACAAAAACGGAAAGTAAAACGCAAACAAAAACGCAAGCAGAAAAAAGGGAAGGAAGTCCTGCTGGACTTCAAATTAGATGTCCACAAGCTAATAGAGACGGATAAAACGTATTTGCTGGTAGGCCGGGTCATGGAAGAAGCTACTGAACGCCAACAGCGTCAGATGGCAAGGGATATTAATAATGCCAACTCAAGATCCCATACTTCTCGTCCGTATTCCTCATCCAACTCAAGATCTTCAGGTACTGCCATCAAGCCCCCACATGAGATCATTGCTGCATTCGACAAAAAAGATGGAAAAATCCTGTGGGATGCCTCTTTTCCAATCAAAGGCCAAAAATCAGTTGACCTTGGGGACCGTATGCAGGTGTTGATCGAAGGAGATACGACTACCCTGG
>CAYGTH010000276.1:3024-9688 GCA_964352745.1 uncultured Bacteroidia bacterium | reverse complement strand
TCAATACACACCACCAGCCCTCTTCGGAGGGCTGTTTTGTTAAGTGGGTATTCTGAAGTTTGATTTTCTTTCTTCTTTCATCTTCTCGCTTTCATCTTATTCCTGCTTGTGTCTCGACTGCTCGCATACCTCCGCCACCTAACCCAATCAACCAGTATCTATTCGGTTCATTCGCCGTTTGTGTTTGACTTTTTTCGGAAAGTACTGCGGCATCGATCTACTCCGGAAGGGGCTGCAATTGAGGCTGCCCGGAGGACTTTGAGCCGGTCATCTGAGGAACTCGAAATCGTAGATTATGGTGCAGGTGCTGATGGGGAAATTCAGCTCACCCGTAAGCTCTCCGTATCAGATGCTGCAAAAAAATCTGCCCGCCATCGCCGGGAAGGAGAACTATTGTACCGCCTTTGCAGGCACTACCAACCCAAGCGGTGCCTCGAATTGGGAACTAACCTGGGCATATCGACACGCTATCAGTTGGTGGGATTGCAAGAGAGTCGATTCCTAAGCCTGGAAGGGGATCCCGGGCTGGCGCGTATTGCACAGGAACAACTGAACGATGCGGGACTTCATGCAGAAATCCTCGTGGGCGAGTTTTCTGATTTGCTGGCCACGAAAATTGACCTGGCCGAGTATCGGCCTGATTATGTATTCCTTGACGGGAATCACCGGGAGGAACCCACGCTTCACTATTTTCATCACATTCTGCCGCACCTGCCTGATGGAGCGATTCTCGTGCTGGACGATATCAATTGGTCGCCGGGCATGAAACGTGCCTGGGACAAAATTTGCCAGCATCCGGAAGTGACCGTCAGTATAGACCTCTTTTGGATGGGGATTTGTTTCATTCGCAAAAATCAGGTGAAAGAGCATTTTCAATTTCGGTTTCGCAATCGCTGAATATGCTGGTAGCCGGAGAGAGCGGGATGGCTAGTGGGTTGATTTTTGTAGGTTTGATAGGTCGAAGGAAAGCAGAATATCTTTAATCTTCCTTCTCTCTTATTCAGATCATATGAAAGACTCGCAAAGATGCAATGTGGCCATTGTCGGCCTGGGTTTTGGCGCCGAATTTATTCCCATTTACCAACAACACCCCCTGGCAGAGATGTATGCAATTTGTCAGCGTACGGAATCCCGTCTTCATGAGGTGGGGGATGCCTTTGGTGTTGAAAAACGATATACAGACTTCGAAGAGTTACTGAATGATCCCGAAGTGGATATGGTGCATATCAATACTCCTATTCCCGATCATGGGCGACAGTCGATAGCGGCCCTCAAAGCCGGAAAGCACGTAGCCTGTACGGTTCCGATGGCTACTACCCTGGAGGAATGTCGGGAGATTGTAGAACTGGTTGAGCAAACGGGGCTGACCTATATGATGATGGAAACGGTGATATACAGCCGGGAATTCTTGTTTGTTCAGGAAATGTATCAGCAAGGAGAATTGGGCCGAATCCAGTTTTTGCGCGCTTCGCATCAACAGGAAATGGCTGGCTGGCCGGGCTATTGGGAAGGGTTGCCTCCGATGTATTATGCGACACACTGTGTCGGGCCGGTACTCGCCTTGCCGCGTAAGCAAGCGGAATATGTCTCTTGCCTGGGATCAGGTCGAATTGACGAAAACCTGATTCCCAAATATGGCTCCCCATTCGCCATAGAAACCTGCCACATCAAGCTCAAAGATACAGACCTGGCAGCTGAAATTACCCGATCCCTCTTCAACACTGCCCGCCAATACCGCGAGAGTTTTGATGTATATGGTTCCCAAAAATCATTCGAGTGGACCTTGATCGAGCATGAACCCTCGGTCATTCACACGGGCGAGAACCCGGAGCGGGTTACCATTCCCGATTATGGGCATTTACTCCCTGCCGAAATTCAGCATTTCACCCAGGCGGGCGTCTATGATGAAGATGAAAATCAGCACTTGTCTTTCATACAAGGCGCGGGGCATGGAGGCTCACATCCACATTTGGTACATGAAATGCTGCTTGCCTTATCTGAAAAACGGGCACCTTATCCCAATGCCAAACAATCTGCTAACATTACCTGCGTGGGCATTTTGGCACATGAATCAGCTATGCAAGGAGGGAAACGTATGAGTCTGCCCGAGTGGACCTGGGAATAAGGGGGGAGGACATGTTTCGCAGGAGGCGAATGTCTATTATCTGATATCTGTAGTCTGTCTCCTGTCCTCTCTTTGTCTATTTCGCAACTTCTTCTCCTAAGAAATACTGAATGCGTTTGGCGAGGGTTTCGCAATCGGCATAGTCTGTATTGGCCGTCCGGGCGAGGGGGACATAGGCTCCATCCACGAGTTCCAGGGTAATTCGGAATACTTCCCGTTTCCCTTTTTTCCGCTCGGGAGATTCGATCTGGATTTTGCCAATTTCGGATAAAAGATAACTTTCTGCGGTGAGTTTCCGGAAAGGAGGTTTCCGATAAATCACCAGTTTTTCCTGGTCTTTATCAAATACAGAGCGGGTAAATTCATTGAACCGCAAAGAACAGATTCCCCCCACCAGCGCCAGTAAAGCACCGACCCAAAAGAGGGTTTGGCGTTCAACATGCCGATAAAAATCACCCATGATCAAAATAAGCCCTACACCGAGCAAGGAATAGCTCAGTAGGCTTTGCATGGAAGGTTTGTCCTCCAAAACCAGGACTTTCGGGGTACGGGTTGTGATTTTCATGTGTGTGAAGCGTATAAACCTCCGCAAGTTACTGAGGAAGCTTCAAACAATACAAATCCCACGTGCGAGCTATTTTCTGACCGCTTTAGCCTCTCGCAGGAGGACTGCATCTACATTAGCCTTGGTTACAGCTGCATAGTTCCCTTTGCCTTTGCCGGCAAGCACTTCGAGTTCCTCGTGTTTGGAATCTTTCAGTTTTCCAAAAGAGAATACGCTTAGGGAAATGCCGTCTTCCGCATTTTTCTCAGCAATGGAATACAGCTCAGGAATATCAAAATAGCCATCTGTAGCCATTACAATCCGGTTATTTCCGCCCGAAATGTGGTTGTCCATGGCTACCCGATAGGCCCTCCGTAAGGCGCCTCTGCCTTGTGTACTCCCGCCGCCGCGCAGGTTTTCGATGGTGGTCATGATTTGTTGCCGCTTGATTGCAGAAACCCCATCGAGGACTACCTTGACATCGCCGGAATAGGTAATGATTGAAATTTGATCTTCCGGCCGCATGTGATCCAGCATTTTCCCAAAAGAATTTTTAAGGAGGGTGAGCTTCTCCGGCTTTTTCATAGAAGCCGACACATCCAGGAGGAGAATGAGGTTATTTTCAGCCACGCCATCAAAGGAGTACATCTCATCAGTCGCTATTGGGGCTATTTTTTCGGGCTGTTTGCCGACCTGAGGCAGGGGCGCGTTTTCTTTCGGCTTAATTTCCGTCAGGTTCGGCTTCGGCTTGGGTTTGGGAGGTTCTGGTTTAGGCTGTTCCTGGACAGGAGGCTTGGGTTTCGGTTGATTACTCGCAATCGGGGGACGAGTCGTTACAGCCGGTTGTGAATCTCCTTCTCTGGCAAGAATAAAATTAGCCGTATAGGGATCTCGCTGATAAGCTGTTTGTTCCGTCTGAAGGCGTCGTTTTCCCTTGGGATATCCATCTTTGATGGCCATGACATCATAGGTCCGGCTCATATTTGGCAGCTCCACACTAAATTTCCCAGCGGAATTGGTCTTGATTTTACGAACCAATCTTTTGGATTTGGCATCCAGTATGAGAATATCTGAGCTGATGCCTTTCCAGGAAAGGCTGTCCCGCACAGTTCCCGCCAGGAGGTGCTTAAAAACGAGGGTTCCCGGCTTAATTCGCTCGTCAGCATCTTTCAGGTCAGCAAAATAAATGTCGCCATTGCGCACAAAGTAAGACTCCAAGCCATCTCCGGTCAGGATAAATCCATAATCATCCTGTGGCGTGTTAAACGGCTCTCCGATATTAATGACTTCACCGACTGTTCCATCTTCCCGGAGAGTCGTTTTGTAAATATCAAGCCCACCAAATCCCTGGTAGCCATCGGAGGCGAAATATAAGGTGTTGCCATCGGCGGCGATGAATACAGACCGCTCGTCATAAGGCGTATTAATCGGTAACTGCCTGCAATATCCCCATCCCGAACTGGTTTTGCGGCTGATATAGAGATCCATATTGGCCTCATAACCGTGGCCGCAAGCTGCTACGAATGTTTTTTCGTCAGGTGAGATGGACATGCCATCTGTAGCATTGAATCGCTTGAAAAACTCTGTAATCCCACCACCCAATCCGCGCGGGTTCCCCCATTGGCTACCCGTTCGTTTTACGCTATAATAGGGCCCATCGGTGTAGAGCCAGTCAAACCAACTTTGATAATATACCGTTCTGCCATCGCCGGACACGTTGGGTTCGTCCTCACCGGTGCGGGTATTGATCCCGAAAGGCATGCTGACGGGCTTCTGCCATTGGCCATTTACTTTTTGAGAATACCAGATGTCTCCATCAAATACCGAGTCTCCCCGGAATTCCATATACTGCTCAGACCAGAATTTTCCCCCACGCATGGACATGAAGTAGAGATATTTCCCATCCGGCGTAATGGAGAGGTTGGTTTCCCGGTATTTGGAATTGAGAACATCCATTCGGCTGATGCGAATGCGGTCTTTATGATCAAGAATGGTGGCCTTTCGCTGTGCCAGGGCAGGCGAAAGGCTACACAGCCAGCAACTAATAACAGTCAGAAATACAGTATATACATTCATGGGGAACCAATGATAATGACGGCTCACAGTGTATGAGGATTACGGAAAAACTCCTTATGATGTTAGGATAACGAATCAGCCCCTGATTTCATTTCCCTAAATATAAGCCTTAGATTTGAGTTTTAACGAAAGCCGATGCTATGATAGTTGGGGTTATTCCAGCAAGATATGCTTCTACCCGATTCCCGGCCAAGCCACTGGTGGATATACGGGGTAAGTCGATGATTCGCCGGGTGTATGAACAGGCGATTCAATCCAAAAGCCTTGAGGAGGTCATTGTGGCTACAGACGACGAACGTATTTTTCAGCACGTGGAGGCTTTTGGGGGCAAGGTGGAAATGACTGCTGCGCACCACCGATCCGGGACCGAGCGGGTAGCTGAAGTCGTAGCCCGCCACCCTGATTATGCTTATTGTGTCAATATACAAGGAGATGAACCCTTTCTCGAGCCGGAACAAATCGACCTGCTATGTGGCGTATTGCAGGAAGATGGCGTGCAAATTGCGACCCTGATTCGACGACTAACCGACGCAAGTTCGCTGCACAGCCCACATACCGTCAAGGCGGTAATTGACCATGTTGGGAATGCCATGCTATTCAGTCGTAGCCCGATTCCTTTTTTTCGCGACGAACCTGATCCGGATAAATGGCTCAGCCGCATTCCTTATTATAAGCATATCGGGATCTATGGGTTTCGGCGTGATATCTTGCTGAAAGTCGCTGAAATGGACGCTTCTCCGCTAGAACAAGCCGAATCTTTGGAGCAACTTCGGTGGCTCGCAAACGGCTATCAAATTCGCACTGCAGAGACGGATCGGGAAGCCCTCGCTATCGATACACCAGAAGACCTGCGACGATTGCTGAATTCGCTTTGATATTCCGATATAAAGTACCAATTTTACCCCGTTGAATTAAACAAATACACCTTGGAAGCAACTCTATTACAAACTGGTCTGTTCTGGCTATTTGCCGTTCTGGGTATCGCTGGTGGGATCGGTTTGATCTTCAACCGGAATACAGTTTACGCTGCCCTTTCTCTCATCATCAACTTTTTCAGCATTGCCGGGCTTTACCTGACGCTGAGTGCGGAATTTCTCGCTGTGATTCAAATCCTGGTGTACGCCGGAGCGATCATGGTATTGTTCCTCTTCGTCATCATGCTCCTCAATCTGGAGGATGAAAATGGTTTGGAAACCTTTGATTTTCGCAGAGGCGCCGCCTTTATTATGGGGATTGCCTTCATCGCGGAATTGATGTTTGTGTTCCGGGAGTTTGGTTCGGAATCTGTTTCAACAGCTGAAGCTTTTACTTATGGGAAAGTAGAACCCATTGGACAAATGCTCATGACAGAGTTTCTGTTTCCCTTTGAAATGATCTCAGTCGTCTTGATCGTAGCGCTTATCGGTGCTATCGTGATTGCCCGTAAACACACCTATTCAGAAGTATAATTTTTCTCCGATATGTCATTGGAACCGAATATTCTTTCCTATCTCGCTGTAAGTGCTGTGATGTTCTCCCTCGGTATGATCGGAGTGCTGACCCGCCGCAACGCCATTGTCGTGTTTATGTGTATAGAGTTGATGCTCAATGCGGTAAACCTCTCTTTAGTGGCCTTTTCCAAAATGCATGATGATGCTACCGGCTCTATGCTGGTGTTCTTTGTGATGTGTGTGGCAGCAGCCGAAGCGGTGGTCGGGCTCGCAATTGTGATTTCCTTGTTCCGGAATAAACAAAATATAGACATCAACAACGTCAACATATTCAAATGGTAAAGAAGCAAGGGCGGTAGGCTTGTTTTCTAACCTCTGATTTCTACTTCGAACAGCATGAATGCACTGATTATACTCCTTCCTTTACTGGGTTCTGCGCTAATAGGCCTGGTGGGTTTTACAAATGAATCTTTCCGGAAACAGGAAAAA
>CAYGTH010000276.1:0-2924 GCA_964352745.1 uncultured Bacteroidia bacterium | reverse complement strand
ATGCATGGGGATAAGGGCTATTATAAGTTCTTCGCCTATTTGAATCTGTTTATTTTTGCCATGACCAACCTCATCCTAGGGGATAATATGGTGGTGATGTTCCTCGGATGGGAAGGCGTAGGGGTATGTTCTTATTTGTTGATTGGATTCTGGTACGAAGATATGATGAAGGCAAAAGCAGCTCAAAAAGCTTTTGTTGCCAATAGAATTGGAGACTTCGCCTTGATTATCGCGATGTTTCTGGTATTTGATTCTGTTGGATCGCTCAACTTCCGGGAGATCATCTCCCCTGAAGGGATCGCAGCCATGGGCGACAATGCCTGGTGGATCGCCTTCCTGGTCTTTTGTGCGGCAACGGGTAAATCAGCGCAGATTCCTCTCTTTGTGTGGTTGCCAGACGCGATGGCGGGTCCTACTCCGGTTTCAGCCCTGATCCACGCAGCGACGATGGTAACCTCTGGAATTTACCTTATTACCCGGATTAGCGCGGTATTTCTCGCTGCACCCGGTGTGATGTTGATTATAGTGATTGTGGCGGCAGCAACGGCCCTCCTGGCGGCCTTCATTGCCATTGCACAAAATGATATAAAAGGCGTACTCGCCTATTCGACGGTCTCTCAGTTGGGCTTTATGTTCATGGCCCTCGGTGCAGGTGCCTTTACTACGGCGATCTTCCACGTGATGACACACGCTTTCTTTAAGGCTTGTCTCTTCCTCGGTTCCGGATCCGTGATTCACTCGATGGAGCACATGCACACCGTCGATGATCCGCAGGATATCCGAACGATGGGGGGCCTGGCTAAATACATGCCGAGCACCAGCAAGACCTTTTGGATATCTACCCTGGCCATTTCGGGAATTCCCTTCCTGTCGGGGTTTTTCTCCAAAGATGAGATTCTGTCCAGCTTGTTTTTTAGCGGATATGAAAATGCAATTTATTTTGCCGTTTGGGGCGTTGCGACCTTTACCGCAATCCTGACAGCATTCTATATGACCCGGGTTACCTATCTGACCTTTAATGGGCAGGAGCGCTTTCCACAAGAAAAACATCCGCACGAGAGCCCTGCATTGATGACGATTCCCTTATGGATTCTGGCTGGCCTCGCGATTGTAGGAGGTTTGTTGGGAATCCCGGCCCTCTTAGGACATGCTTTACATGTGCCTCACGTCTTGAATGATGTGTGGTTATCAGCAGAAGGAGGCTTGAAGGGACTGATCCAGAATAGCCCTTCCATGATTGAGTCGATGCACCATCACCATGCAATGGAGTATTTCCTCTTGCCTTTCTCTGCGATTGTAGCGATTGCTACTGTCTTTTTGACCCGGAGATTCTACCAAACGCATGATATTGCCGGCGAGGAAAAAGTGAGATCTTTCTTTGGCCGCTTGTATGCGTACATGCGCAACAAATTCTACGTGGACGAACTCTACGATGCGGTTATCATTCGTCCCTTTGTCTGGGCAGGGGAAAACATCGTTCTTCGCTTCGATCAGGAAATCGTGGATGGTGCCGTAAATGGGATCGCTTCTTCTGTTAGTTCGATCGGAGAAGTATTCCGCCGGATGCAAACCGGATTGGTACAAAATTATGTGCTCGCGGTTTCTGCCGGAGTGATCGTAATTCTCTCCTACCTGATTTTTGGATAAAGAAACAATCTTGACAAGATATAAGCCTGATCTCATCTTGAGTTCAGGCTTTTTTTGATGGGAATCAGGAAGGGCTTGAATTCCCCATTCAATTTCCCTTCAGAATTTTCAAGCACCTTTGCCCAGTCGAACAATGAGGTGAACCATTAGGTTTATCCTTACCTTTGCGGCGGAAAATGAAAACATTTTCGGCGAAAATAGATTTGAAAGTTATAGGAAGATGATTTTCTTGTCAGTTGAATGAGAATGTCAGCTTTCGGACGAACTCCGAAAGTAGGAAACCTGAACTTTGACCCTCTCAATTCGTTGACTCACTCAATCAGCAGGCAAAAAACAGCATGAATATTGGCATCGTTTGCTATCCCACATATGGCGGCTCAGGCGTAGTTGCGACGGAACTAGGAAAAGCATTGGCAGGAAGGGGACATAAAATCCATTTTATTACCTATAGTCGCCCCATCCGGCTCGACTTATTCTCCGAAAATATCTTCTATCATGAAGTGCGGACGAAGGATTATCCTTTATTCGACTTTGTTCCCTATGAATCAGCCTTGGCCAGTACGATGGTCGATGTAGCCTTATATAATGACCTGGATTTATTCCATGTCCATTATGCGATTCCACATGCTTCGGTGGCGTATCTCGCCAAACAGATCCTGCAAAAGTACGATAGGCACTATATCCCGGTGGTAACGACCCTGCACGGAACAGATATCACCCTGGTCGGTAAAAATCCTGCCTATGAACCCGTTGTTCGTTTTTCGATCGATCAGAGTGATGGCGTTACAGCCGTATCTGAATTTCTGAAGCGGGATACACTCGATCATTTTCAGGTCAGCAATGACATACGGGTGATCCACAATTTTGTAGATACGGATCGATTTCGACGACAGGACAAGGATCATTTTCGGAAGATGATCACCGGTGGCGGGGAAAAACTCCTGATCCACACTTCCAATTTCCGAAAAGTGAAGCGGGTCGAGGATGTGATGGAGATCTTTGGAAAGATTCGGAGCCAGATGCCAGTCCGGTTGCTGATGGTAGGGGATGGGCCGGAGCGGCGTGTAGCAGAAGAAAAATGCAGAGAGATTGGGTTTTGCGATGACGTAATTTTTCTCGGCAATCAAAATGCCGTTGAGGAAATTTACTCCATTGGAGATTTATTCATTATTCCTTCTGGTTCTGAGAGTTTTGGCCTTTCGGCGTTGGAGGCAATGGCGTGTGGCGTACCCGTTATTTCTTCAAATGTAGGGGGATTGCCCGAATTGGTAATAGAT
>CAYGTH010000275.1:0-9702 GCA_964352745.1 uncultured Bacteroidia bacterium | reverse complement strand
CCACCGTCCAACGCTACTTGCCTACGCGTGGGGGACAATTCGTTGGGACCGTCAGGAGGTGATCTTCGATTGAAAATCATTCTTTCTTTCTTCTTCCCTCTTCCTTCTTTCTTCTTCCCTCTCTTCCCGACTCCTGACCCCTCTCTCCTGCCTCCTCTTCCCTCTTTCCCACCCAGGCGAGTCGGCGATGCAGAAGCCATCGGGAGCAGGAGCCTGCCCCGCACTCGATGCGGGGGCGGCTTGCAGGGCTGGTATTGGCTTCTGCGATTTTTGCCCCACTTTATTAAAAAAGTGGGAAGAAGGTAAAATTAAAAATGGCTTAAAACTTTGTTCTCAATGCACTGGTACAGCGATAGGACGATAGCACTCGCTGGTTCTACATAATCTTCGCAGGTTTTGAAAACCTGCGAAGATTATGTTTTTATAAAAAGTCATCTACCGAACGGTAGGCATCTATCAGGGCCTGCTCTCCGGCTTTTCCGGCTTTTGCATTTCCATGCTCCATTCCCAGAATTCCCGTCCAACCCTTGCTGTGGATGTGTTTGAAAATATTGAGGTAATTCATCTCGCCGGTAGTGGGTTCTTTGCGGCCGGGAGAGTCTCCAATCTGAAAGTAGGCTACTTCCTCATACGACAAATCGATATTAGGAATGATGTTACCTTCCGTAATTTGTTGGTGATACATGTCAAACAGGATTTTACAGGAAGGGCTATTCACCGCCTTACAAATCAGGTAGGCATGCGGAACCTTAGCGAGGAAAAAATCAGGGTGATTGATCCAGGGATTTAACGGTTCCAATACCATGACAAGTCCATGCGGCTCCAGAATATCACAGGCTTCCCGAAGGAGAGACACGATATTCGCAGTTTGGTAATCCAGTTCCAGTTTATGATGGCGCATCCCAAGCACAATTGTCATCCAGGTGGCGTTCACGCGCTTAGCTACGTCCACGGAATCCCGGATATCTTGTAAAAAGGCGGCACGGGCAACCGGATCACCCTTGGCCATTCCATCTCCTCTGCGTGCATTCCAGTTCCCGACGAATACCCCCATTTCCAACTTGAGGTCTGTCATCGTCTTACCGATTTTTTCCTGCAGGCTCACTTCACGCGCCATCATACTATTATCTTCCATCGCCAGAAATCCCTGATCCGCCATGAATTTGATTTGGTCAATGGGATCATCCCCTGCGTGGTGCTTAAACATCCCAATATGCGGCGCATATTTGAGGTTAAAGGGTTTTTCCGCAAAAGGGCGTGCACTTGCAGTAAAAGGGAGAGCCGTAGCGGCAGCAGCAGCCAGGCTGGATTTCAGGAAGGTACTTCGTTTCATGAGTAGGAGTTTTTGAAATATGAGTATTCAATGTCGCAAATGCTCACCAGAGAGGCAAGTAAAGGGGATACCTGAGCGCATGCAAACGATTATTCTTTCGACAGAAATACAATAATAATCCCCTACCACATTTCCATCACCCAATCCCAAATTCCCAAAAACTTCACTGCCGAAATCGAGACGATTACAATCAGGAGTCGATGAATCCACACATTCGCGTTCGGGAGTCGGGCCACATAATGCACCCCGATCCAGGCCCCAATAGACTGAGCGACTGCCATAAACAATCCCCAGCCCAGGTGGACCTGGTTGTAGTAAAAGAAAATGATCAGCGTCGGAATATTGAATAAGAGGACGATCAGTAATTTCACCCCATTCGCAGCGACCAGGCTATACCGCGTAGCGAGTACCAGACCCGCGAGGAGGAAAATGCCTACCCCAGCCTGAATAAAACCGCCATAAATGCCGATAACAAAAAAGATGATCAAAACCAGCGGACTGCGGTTTCTCCCCTGATCCACATTCGTCTCGGTCAACCAGCGCTTGGGATTGACCATCATCACCACCAGCATAAAAGCCATCAGCACCCCAATCGCGCGGTACATCATCTCCTTATCCATCTTCGTGGCAAGCAAGGCCCCTACAATCGCCCCCGCCACTGCCGCAACGATAGGCCAGGTAGATCCTTTAAAATTGGTCTGCCCTGTTTTCTGATAGGCATACACCCCCACGATGCTCTGCATGAAAGCGCCGATGCGATTGGTCCCATTCGCAACATTCGCAGGAAGGCCACACAACAAGATAAAAATAGGCAGGGTAACAAGGGATCCGCTACCCGCCAATGTGTTGATAATTCCTGTGAGCACCCCTGCAAACGCGATAAATACATACTGATACCAGACCAGATCCGTGAACTCCATTAGAATAAAGTGCGTTCAGGTTTATTCTGCAAAACGCCCTCTATCCGTTCGATCACTTCATCAGTGAGTTTGGGCATAGCATCGAAGGTTTTGAGGTTCTCCTCCAATTGTGAGACCTTGGAAGCTCCGAGGATCATCGTGCTTACATGAGGGTTTTTGAGGCACCAGGCGAGGGCCAAATGGGTCATGGAAATCCCGATATCATTGGCGATAGCCGTTAGGGCTTTTGTTTTTTCAACCCGATTATCGATAAATACATTTGCCTTGAGCCAATCCAGTCCTTCGATATCGAAGCGGGTGCCTTTTGGAAAGCCATCATTGTATTTCCCGGTCAACAAGCCCGACATCAGCGGAGACCAGATCGTCGTACCCATCCCCAGTTCATAGAGATTCAGATAATCCAACTCCACTTTTTGGCGGTGGAACAT
The DNA here is from genome assembly GCA_964352745.1 of uncultured Bacteroidia bacterium. GTDB lineage: Bacteria > Bacteroidota > Bacteroidia > J057 > J057 > CAYGTH01. Next base: position 7,021 of record CAYGTH010000275.1, on the reverse strand, counting down.
ATTGTATTGTGGCTGCTCCATTAAAGGCGGAATCAGGTTGTGTTGCTGAGCAACCATGTGAGCCTGCATGATGCGTTCGGAAGGCCATTCGGAAGTTCCCCAATACAAGATTTTCCCTTGTTGAATCAGGTTATGCATCGTCCAAACTGTTTCCTCAACCGGCGTATTATAATCCGGACGGTGGCAAAAATACAAATCCAGGTAATCTACCTGAAGACGCTTCAAGGCAGCATGACAGGCTTCGACCACATGCTTGCGACCCAGGCCCTTTTGATTCGGCAAGTCTCCTCCCCAAAACACCTTACTCGACACGACAAAAGTATCACGGGACCAGCCCTTTTTCTTCAAAATTTTCCCCATGACCTCCTCAGATTTCCCTTTCGAGTAAATCTCGGCATTATCAAAGAAATTGATCCCACCGTCATAAGCGACTTGCATGCATTCTTCTGCAATTCCATCTTTTATCTGCTTGGCAAAGGTCAGCCAAGAACCAAAGGAAAGTGCACTCACTTTCAACCCTGATTTTCCGAGTCTTCTGTATTCCATATCAACAAATTAAATCAATTCAATTGGGCAATCAAATGATCCTTTCCAAGCTTTACATTTTTTACAAAAATATTAGGATTGCTCTGCCAATTCTGCCAGATTTGAGGCCGAAAAAACAAATAATTACAGACAGATGATTGTCATGAAATTTGGGGGAACCTCAGTCGGTTCTCCGGAAAGAATAGAAGGAGTCTATCAGATTGTACAACAAGTACGGGATCAGCATCCGGTAGTCGTGGTTTCTGCGGTAGGTGGCGTTACGGATTTACTGATTGAAGCAGGCGAAAAAGCCCTGGAAGGCAAAGTCGATATTTCTGCAATCGAACAGAAAAACAATACCGTAGTAGCGGGATTGGGTCTTGATGCTGATATTATTCAGGAATTACATACAGAATTAGAAGACCTCCTGACCGGCATCAGGATGATCCGGGAGATCAGTCCCCGCACTTCTGACTATTTGGTTTCTTTTGGAGAACGTATTTCCTGCCAATTGGTCGCTGCACATTTCAATCAAAAGGGAATGGAAGCACAGCATCATTTTGCCTATGATATTGGCATGCTTACAGATGATAATTTCCAGGCGGCTCAACCCCTCCCGGAAGCCTACACGCAGATCGGGAAAAGCCTCGCTGGCATTTCCTACGTTCCGGTGATCACGGGTTTTGTGGGCAAAAACCAAAAAGGAGAAATCACGACACTCGGTCGGGGCGGGAGTGACTACACGGCTGCGATTATTGGTGGCGCGATCGGTGCAGCAGAAATCCAGATTTGGACTGATGTCAATGGTATTCTGACTACCGACCCCCGTATGGTCAGGGAAGCTCGCAATGTGCCTATCATATCCTTTAAAGAGGCTGCAGAATTGGCCTACTATGGCGCCAAAGTACTACATCCCAAGACAATCCGTCCCGCTATGGAACGTGGGATTCCCGTGGTAGTAAAAAATACCGGAGAACCCCTTCATCCCGGCACCCGTATCGTAGCCGAACCGCCCAAAAGTGCTGCCATCGTGAAAGCACTCTCCGTAAAGAAAAAAGTTACCCTCATCAATATCTACTCCCTCAATATGCTTGATGCCGTGGGTTTTATCGGGCGAATCTTCAACACCTTTGCCAAACACCGGGTAGCAGTAGATATGGTTTCAACCAGTGAAGTGAGTGTTTCGATTACCGTAGAAGGGCATCAGGATATCAGTCCCATCGTGGATGATCTCAGCGAATTTGCCCGCGTAGATGCAGATCAGAATTATGCAATCGTATGTATCGTAGGAGAAGGCATGCGGCGCGGAGTTGGGATTGCCGGCCGGGTATTTAAAGGAATGTCAGACGAACACATTCCAGTTGAAATGATTTCACAAGGCGCTTCTGATATTAATCTGGGATTCGTAATTCGGGAAATCCATGTCGAAAAAGCCCTTAAAAAGCTGCACACCGTTTTGTTCTCCTAAATTCTTCCTGACGCCTCACTCCTGACCACTAATTCCTATTTTATATCTATCGCTTTACTTGACAAAAAATAGTTTATTATCATGTTGCTGTACCATAACAGAATCATACGCTAATTTCAGGTCTTTAACTGTAAAATTGAGGACGGTATGTAACGAAAGATTTTGCCTCACATCCAATTGGAACTGGTCTAATAGCAGGGATTGGAATTCCCCCAGCGGCCCTTGCTTCTGATCCACACATAGCATGAGGGAAATAGCTGAGTTTTGAATCAGGTTGACCTTAACCCGGGATTTATACACCCGATTAAAGACCTCCTGCATCAACTGCTCTTCCATAAAAGAAAAATCCAGGGGTTTGATGCTGATAAATGCCTGATTTTTCTTAACAATATAGGAAGTGATAACCTCATCATTTCGTTTTTCAGAAATACAGGTTCCCGGCAAATTGACATCCTCAAAACATTTGACATAGAGAGGTATCTTCTTGCTGAATAAAGGCTTTATCGTTTTCGGATGAATAACACTTGCCCCATAGAACGTCATTTCTACCGCCTCTTCATAAGAGAGGTTATCAATTTTGATGGTATCATCCCGCAAGCGGGGGTCAGCATTTAGAATTCCCGGCACATCTTTCCAGACCATTACCTTTTCGGCATTGAGGCTGTGTGCAAAAATAGAAGCGGTATAGTCGGAGCCTTCTCTGCCAAGGGTTGTCGTTTTTCCAGCAATCGTTGCCCCAATAAATCCTTGGGTAACGGCAATTCTTCCAGGTTTTAATTCAGGCTTTATCGCTCGCTTGATATTGCCGCTGGTCAGGGACCAAATCACAGCAGCTCCTCCATGCGAGGCATCTGTTTTCACAAATTCCCGCGCATCCAGCCACATACAATCCTGACTTACCCAACTGAGGTATTCCGAAACGATGGTAGTGGAGAGCAATTCCCCATATGATACAATTCGATCATAGGTACGCAGTGGAAACTCCTCTAACAAAAGAATCCCCTGTACGATCCGCTCCATTTCATTAAAAAATACAGCCACTTTCTCCTCGACCGGTTTCGATTCTCCCCCAAATAGGTTCCGAATGACCTTGAGGTGAAACTGGATAATTTTTTCAAATTGGTCCAGGCTTGCTACCCGTTCCCCTTCGCGGGCCCGCTCTGCAAGGAGTTCCAACTCATTGGTGGTTTTATCCATCGCCGAGATGACGATGAGCAACGGCGTATGCGTATGCCGAATTATGATTTCTGCAACATTTCGGATCGCGGGTGCATCTTTTACCGATGCCCCCCCAAATTTCATGACCAACATACCGGGAGTATTTGAAGCTGAGCAAAATAGATTCAGGTGGCGAAAGTACTACGCATTCCCCCAAAATCAAAGCTGCCCCCCTCTCCTACTCTATTACAAGCTTTTGCGTAAAGGCTCCGTTTTCTGTAGTTAGGCGAATGATATATACGCCAGCGGTCACTTCCATTGGAATCTCCCAATCGATTGCGTCCTGTATCCCCGCTTCAGCAAACCGGGCTACTTCACGCCCCATCAGATCCAGGAGAGAAATTTCCAGATTCCGGGCAGTTTCTTCAAATCGAATGGATACCCGATCTGAGGCAGGGTTAGGAAATACAGAAACCCCCTCGAGGACAGGGTTATCAATTCCCGAGGCTACAAACGGAGCAAATTCCAACACAAACAAACCATGTTGCATATCTGAAGCGAGAATATGTCCACTTGGCAAATAGGGATACACGCCCCAGTTACCATGATAAAAACCCACATTAGGTTCTGGATAGGTATCGTAATACCCTGCTTCTATCGGTGCCGATTGATTGGAAATGTCAAAGACCCGAACCCCATCATAGTAGTACGAAATGAAGACATAATCTCCCAATACCAATGGATTATGGCCAATAGAGTTGATATCAATATTCGTCAAATCCATACCTGGCACCAGGTAGTTATTAATCGCCAGGTTACTAAAATCACTGACGTTCAACAATTTAGCAGGCGTTCCATGAGTTTCGTCAATAAATACATAGGTCTGTCCATCGTCAGAAAGCCATCCGCTGTGGTTATATCCCTGAAAAGGATAACTCTCTATAGAGCCCAGCGTTTGAGGATTCAGTGGATCTGTAAAATCGACTATATACATTCCCCGCTGCTCGGAGTGCAAATATGCCGTATCATTTCGACTGTATATATCATGGATATTATCGTATTGATTATATGCCTGTATCAAAGTAGGATTTGAAGGATCAGAAATATCATACATCGCCAGTCCTCCAACGATAAGGGTCGGGTTAGTAAATCGGGGAATACACGCGTACAAATGATCGCCGTCAATCCAGACATTATGCGACCGATTAAATAAGGTGTCGGAATCGTATACCACCGAAACACTATCCGGCAAATAAGACATATCTACTACCGTCAACTTACTTTCATGCTCATCCGCCACCATAAACAGGTAATTGTCCTTGTTTTTATAGTCTCGGTGAATCATGTCATCTACCCCTTCCACAAACGCTACCTGAGTTGATGAAGCGGGATCTGTTACATCAAAAAAATGAGTGCCAATAGAGGAGCCGATAATCGCATATTCCCGATCTTTTACTTCATCATACCAGCCCCAGATTTCGTTATAAGGATTTTGAATAAAGAAAGCTGGAGGAATCGTAGGGTCTTCCCAATGAAATAAAGTACGCATATTTAGGGAATCCTGGCCAAATCCGGCCTGAATGCCGGTATAAAGGAGGAAGAGTACAAAGTATTTTTTCATGGGAAATGGTAGGTTTTTATATCCAATACTGAGTAAAAACTGCAATAAAAGCGCCCAATAGGCCAAAATCAAGTATTCAATAGATGAAAGTTTTTTTCAAAAAAATGTTTTTATCTTAAACTAAATTAAGGAACCTTTGTAATGTCAAGCCCACCCATCTGAAAGAGCACCTGCTCGGTGTTGTATTCCTATTGTTAACCGTTTGAAATATTAGGTTTCAATCGTTTCATCACGGCTGTGTTCCATGAACAGAACAACATCCGCAACAATACGAATAGTGCTTTTGCACTTCTAAATTATGAAAAACTTATATACAGCCAAAGGATTCTTGCTCTTCCTGTTTATCGGCTTATGTATCCAGCTTCAAGCAGATCCTCCTTCTCCTTTTTATCAGGGAGATTTGGACAAGCTTAAAAAACAAGCTCGTAAAACAGACACCCCATATTTCATCTATTTCCAACTCTCAGATTGCGAATCATGCGATGAAATGAATCAAAAAACATGGCGGGATCCTCGTCTAAGTAGATATGTTTCTCAGCACTATCTTGGGCATCAGGTCAAAGTGATGACACCCGCACAAGGAAAAAAGATTCTGAATGACTATGGTATTTTTGTATATCCAGCATTATTGGTTTTTGATGCCAATGGAAAACTGAAAAAGCATGTTGAAGGCTATGTAGATTCTCAGGCTGCACTTGCTATTTTTTCTGGAAAACCCATTTGTACGCCATTAGGGCAACCAGAAGGAGATGCCAAAACCGCAACAACTCCCCAGGGAAAAGCTCTTACCACACGGCCTGTGCAAAACGGTAAGACCATAACAGCCAGCAACTCAGTCAACATTCCCAAAAAAGAAGCAATAGCACCAGTACGCCACATTGCTCCTAAAAGCGTGGTAGCCACCCCCAATGAAGCCGTGAATCGTAATCAGGACCACCAGACACCAACTCCCAATAACGTCAGAAATCTGACATACTTGCGATATCAACACCTCCAGCAGCAAGCGGAGAATACCAAACAAGGGACTTCAGCTACTGGCAAACCCCTTGTCACGACCCGTCCATACACGACCAAGGTTCCCACAAAACCTACAGCTCGTAATACAAATCCATATTCTGTCGAGCGCACTGCGCCTGTACTCACTCCCACAACACGAGGTGGAAATCCTTATTCCAGTCAATCCAATGTTAAAAAGCAAGTTGTGACTACCCAGGCATTGCCTGCCTATACCTCGCAACCTTCAATCCGCAAAGGAAAGTCACAGACAGTACAGCCTGCCATTTCATTTAGGGAAGTTGTAGATCCGCGATTCCGGGCATATAACCCATGGAAATCACTCGCGCCGATCCCAGGGATTAATTATAGCTTGATTTTAGATGGATACACTACCTCAGACCAGGTACTCCAGCAAATCGAAGCCATTAAGCGATATTGGCCAAATTCTATTTGGGTATATCAGGAAGGAGAAGCAGGTATCTACCGTGTTGCGTTAGGGAATTTCAGGTCAGAAGAACAAGCACAACAATACGCAGCGTTACTACTACGCTCTCAGCAGCTTAATCCAGGTATTCAGGATCTGTATGAGGTAATCAATCCCACAGTTCCCAATCCTGGACCCTAACAGTCTCAATTCAGAACGTGTGAACCCACATTTCCGGCTTCCGGTCCGGAGTGTGGGTATTTTTTGTTGTTCTAAAGAGGAGTCAGGGGATAGGAGTCGGGGAAGAAGAAAGAAGTAACAAAAAAAGTCCCTTCATCAGGTGATGAAGGGACTAGATAAAGGCTGGCGGCGACCTACTCTCCCACGTTCTACCGCAGTACCATCGGCGCTATAGGGCTTAACTTCTCTGTTCGGGATGGGAAGAGGTGTACCCCTACGCTATGACCACCTAATTTTGAGTCAGTCTGTCCTGGATGTAGCAGTATGATAACAAGTCCCGAACACACTTTCGTGCAATTATCACAGATTCTGCAAAACCAGACAGCCTATCGACCTGTCTTTTATTCAACATACGAAAGGAAATACACAGTAGCGCTAGTCAGAAGAAAGATTCGGGTAATTAGTACGGCTCGGCTAAACATATCACTATGCGTACACCTACCGCCTATCTACGTAGTCGTCTCCTACGACCCTCAATGGAAAACTCATCTTGTGGGGGGCTTCGCACTTAGATGCTTTCAGTGCTTATCCCTGCCCGACATAGCTACCCAGCGATGCAGCTGGCGCCACAACTGGTACACTAGCGGTC
>CAYGTH010000274.1:0-9709 GCA_964352745.1 uncultured Bacteroidia bacterium | reverse complement strand
GGGGTAGGTTTTTCCCGTCTCTGAGATATGACTGTAATTGATTTTAAGAGAAATTGAGGCAATCGAAAAAAGCTATGCAGTACTATATTTCACCAAATCCAAGCTGGGAAAATTTCTTGAGGCATGAGGAGTTAATCGAATATCTATTCGCGATTATTTTACCCTGGGCCAATGAGGGGAATTGGAAGTATCTGAATCTTACGGCTAATGCTTCAATATTCGAAGACCCTAATGGGAATACGATCTCCTTAGTATTTTTATATCAATCTTCTGACAATCAACTAATAAGCGAAATTCAGGTAAGGTTAGAATCGGCTATTTCAGATAGCTTGCAACAAGTTTTGACTACTACCCAACAAGACTTTCAGCTAGAAAGAGTATCAGGTAGGGAGTAGGAGTGCTCAGCGTAGTCTTTTAATCCATGTTGGGTGTAGGTCAACTTTCCTACAAGCGAAGATAACCGATAGGTTCGCAAAGGAAAATGGTCCCGGATTTACCACTTAGCAACTAAGATCACAAAGAAAGCACTAAGCGGAATCTCCAAGGACTCATGTACAACATGCTGAGTGCATACTTAGTGTCCTAAATCCCTGAGTGGTTTCTCTTTGTGGATTTTTCGCCTACACCCATCCATGTTTCTATTTATGGAAACAATTGACTATTTTGTTTCGTATCCAAATGATCTGCTCCATGAAAAAATATACCTTAGAGCAAATAAAAGATACCTTTATCGGTAAACCGGGAACGCCATCTCGTGAGGTTTACGAATTTGAACTTAATCTGGAATTGGTTGGCGAAATGATTAGGCAAACCCGGCAGCAAAGAAACCTAACCCAGGCCGAATTGGGGCAGTTGATAGGTGTACAAAAAGCGCAAATTTCTAAATTGGAAAATGGCACTACTAATGTCAGAATTGATACAATCCTGAAGGTGTTTAGTGCTCTACAGGCCAAGGTTAATCTTAGAATCGAATTATTAGATCAGCAGGTAAATCTAGCTGGTTAAGTCCCTTCTGGAAACGCTAATTATTACACCACCTACTAACTTATCCCCTGTGTCCCATACCACCTTCACCTGGCAGTCCGCCGGAAAACAACTCTTCGGCCAGCAATGGACTCCCGAATCTGCCCCCAAAGCCGTAATGCTACTCATTCACGGCCACGGCGAGCATTCCGGCCGCTATGAACATGTAGCCAAATTTCTCACAGAATCGGGCATTGGAGTCGTAGCTTATGACCATTTTGGCCACGGAAAATCAGGCGGTAAAAAAGGACACGTGCCTTCTTATGCCGCCGTGATGGATAGTATTTCGGAGGCATTGGCGCGCGTAAAAGCAGAATTCCCCGGAGTGCCCTGCTTCCTCTTTGGGCACAGCATGGGAGGGACTTTTGTAGCGAGTTATGCCCTGACCCACAAAGCGGAAATAAAAGGTGTTATCTTATCCGCGCCCTGGTTTCGGCTGGCATTTGAGCCTTCCGCGACAGATGTCAAGCTTGCCAAATTTATGATTCGGATTTGGCCCTCCTTCACTCAAGGGACTAAACTCGATGCGACTGCAATTTCCCGCGACCCGGCGGAAGTCAAGCGCTATGTCGATGATCCGATGGTGCATGACAAGGTGAGTCCGGTTTTATTTCTGGGAACACATGAAGCGGGCCTCGCTGCGCTGGAGCAAGCCTCCTCATTTGCCTATCCTCTCCTGATCCTGCATGGCAGCGCCGATCGATTGACTTCCCATGAAGCGAGTCAGGAGTTTGCTGAGAAAGTAACCGGCGATGTGAGCTTCCAGCTTCAGGAAGGCCTCTTCCACGAAATGCACAATGAGCCCGAGCAAGCGAAAATCATGGCCACCTATCGGGATTGGATGCTGGAGCGGTGCTAGCCGGATCGGAATCCGGCTATAGCAGTAGAGAGTAGCTTAAGCCTAAGAGGGCTATTGGCGGATTCCAATCCGCCAATGTTGTAATTCTTTGAAAAAATATCACATGTTTTTATGGAATCTGTGGATACGCATGATCCTTAAGTCAGAAAACGGCACAAAAACTAAGAAATTAGTTTGAGGTCAAAATGTGAAACCTACAACCTTAATGATATGAAAACACCACAAGTCTATCTGCACTTCCTATTGGGCCTCTTGGTCATTAGCATAATAGCCGCCTGTAATCAACCTGGCCACCACCCCACTAGCACGATGAAGTATAAGGAAATGAAGCAGGATGCTCAAATGGCCCCAGAACCCATGATGACGCTGATGGAAGAAATTGAGCCTATCGAAGACGGGGAAGAACTTCCTATTGCCAACAATAACACAGAAGAATACGACCGGATCTATGAAAATCCCTTTCTCCTCGCAACGGAAAACCCCCAGTCAACTTTCTCGATTGATGTGGATGTCGCTTCCTATGCCAATGTCCGTCGGTTTCTCACTGACAATACCCTGCCCCCGCCCGATGCGGTCCGGATTGAGGAAATGGTGAATTATTTCAGCTATGACTATCCGGCTCCTGAAGGTGAGCATCCTTTTAGCATCATCACCGAAGGCTCCGAGAGCCCCTGGAATTCCGAGCATAAACTCGTCCACATTGGCATCAAAGGACAGGAAATCGCTACTGAAAACCTCCCGGCCAGCAATCTGGTATTTCTACTCGATGTCTCCGGATCGATGAATGATCCTGACAAATTGCCCTTGCTGCAATCAGCCTTTCGTTTGCTGGTAGGAGAATTAGGCAAAAAAGACCGGGGGGCAATCGTCGTATATGCAGGGGCTGCCGGGCAAGTACTGCCTTCTACCTCTGCCAGTAAAAAACAGACCATCCTGGATGCGATCAATAATTTACAAGCTGGCGGTTCAACTGCAGGAGGAGCAGGTATTCAATTAGCATACCGCATCGCTAAAGAAAACTTCATCGAAAGAGGCAACAACCGGGTGATCCTGGCAACGGATGGTGATTTCAATGTCGGCCCTTCCAGTGATGGCGCATTGGTGCGGATGATTGAAGAGAAGCGGAAAGAAGGCGTATTTCTCTCCGTTTTGGGATTTGGAACCGGCAACCTGAAAGATTCTAAAATGGAACAACTCGCCGATAAGGGCAACGGAAATTATGCCTATATCGACAACATCCTCGAAGCCAAAAAAGTGCTGGTCAGTGAAATGGGCGGGACCCTGTTTACCATTGCCAAAGACGTCAAGATTCAGGTCGAATTCAATCCGGAACTCGTAAAGGGCTACCGGCTGATCGGATATGAAAACCGGATGCTGGCAGCACAGGATTTTGATGATGATAAGAAAGATGCAGGCGAATTGGGATCAGGACACACCGTTACGGCGATCTATGAAGTAGTGCCTTTCGATGCGAGCACAGAGATTGCAGGGGCCGGCGAGTTAAAATACCAGAAAACAGTTCCTACGAATGCGGCCGGGCATAATGAAATCCTGACAGTCAAGTTTCGATACAAAAAGCCAGATGAAGATACGAGTAGGCTGATTACGCGAGTTGTGGGGAATGAAGGAACAGATTTTCCAGAAACCTCTGATAATTTCCGCTTCTCTGCTGCGGTAGCGGGATTTGGCATGTTGCTTCGCGATTCTAAACATAAAGGCACTGCCGATTATCAGATGATCCTTGATATGGCTAAATCAGCCAAAGGCGCTGACCTCAATGGTTATCGTGCGGAGTGTATTCAGCTCATCGAAAAAGCCTCTTTGCTGGATACCCGGATGGAATCTACTGCTAAAAAAGAGTAGAGAGGGGTCAGGGAAGATGGAAACAGGGATTAGCTATGGAAATGGCTGATCCCCGTTTTTTTAAGAGGCTCCTTATTGCTTATTCAGAATGAGCCGCACCTCATGAAATTCATCTGCCGTATAGGTGTACTGAATATCAAAATGGCAAACCTCGCAGATCTTTTTGACAATGGACAGACCCAGGCCGATGGATTCATTGGAGGGGTTACTCTTTTTGAAGCGCTCAAAAAAGTGCTCAGGTTCCATCGTGGGAGCAGGACCTGTATTTCGAATGCTGAATTCCTTTTCGTCCAGACTTACTTCTATTTTTCCGCCTTCGTAATTGTGCCGCAGCGCATTTTGGAGGAGATTGGTTAACAGCATATCAGCAAGTTCAGGCGGCATTAAAACGCCCACAGATTCGTTGATATGGGTTCTGAGTTGAATCTGTTTCATTTCAATCAATTCCCGAAAGTCGATCAGGTTTTGTTCCACTCGTTGGCTAAAATCAATACGCTTTGTTTCTGAGAATTCCCGATTTTGAATCTTGCTCAACAGGTTGAGCGATCGGCCGAGTTTGGAAAGTTTGTCAATCGCCAAATAGGCAGAACCAATTAACTGAGCTTGCTGGGGATTAAGATCGTTTTCTGCCAGGAGTAATTCGAGTTTCCCTTTGGCAATGGCCAGGGGCGTTTGCATTTCGTGGGAAGCATTTTCATTATATTCTTTCAAATTGAGGTAGTCCAAACGCATCTTCTCTGTCATTTCCTGGAGGAAATTATTCAGGTTGTTAAACTCACGCGTATGGGTAGGAACAAATTCAATGGGGTGGGGATCACGCAGTCTGAAAGCGCGAATTTTCCGCAGCGTATCTTCAAAAGGCTGAAGGAGCTTTTGGGAGAAGATAAAACTGAATAATGCCACTACGAGAGCGAGCAGGGCATAAATTCGGGTAAGGGACCTCACCACTCCATCATAGATATCATCTGCCTCCACAATCACATCAAAGAGGGAAATATGGTAGTATTTATCTCCGATTTTTTTGGTCGCCGTAATTTTTCTATTCGGCTCCATTCGCTTTAAAAAAGTATGATACACCAATGTATCCAAAAAAACAGGTTTGCTTTCTGAAACCAACTCCTTGTCCTTATTGCAAATTTGGATGTTTTCATTGATCAGAGAGCTTATCGGAATTCCGCTCTCGATCGCACCCTCTACTTTCCATAATTCCCGCAAAAGATAGCGATCCAGTTCAAGATCCACTTCCTTTTTGAATACATCATAGGTGATCCACCCCCCAACCCCGAATACTGCCAGGGTCAATAGCAAATAGTATAAGGTGGTTTTGACCAGGAGTTTCATGAAGCGCGCGTATTGAATTTGTAGCCCATACCATAGAGGGTTGTCAAATAATCTGTCCCTCCTGCATGATTGATTTTTTTGCGGAGATTCTTGATATGTTGATAGACAAAGTCGAAGGAATCCTGTAAGTCCATATGATCCCCCCACAAGTGCTCCGCGATTGCCTGTTTGGTCAGGAGCCGATCTTTATTGGCCAAAAAATACACCAGGAGTTCGTATTCTTTGCGCGTCAGGTTGATGGGTTGATCGTGGATGATGACTTCCAGGGTATCGGGATTGATCTGGATTTCGTTGAAAACAATTTCGTTGCTGCCCTCAAAATGCCGCCTTCTGTAGATGGCTTTGATTCGGGAATTGATCTCTGACAAATGAAAGGGCTTCGTGATGTAATCATCTGCCCCCATATCCAGCCCCTTTAGTCGATCGTCGAGGGATCCTTTTGCTGAAATGATCAGAATACCAATACCGGGAAAATGCTTTTTGATTACCCGAAGAACTTCCATGCCGTCACCGTCCGGCAGCATCAAATCCAGAATCACGATATCATACTCAAAGGAAGCGAGCCTGTCGAGGGCCTCTTCGCAGCTAAAGGCAGTATTGTGTACATATCGCTCCCGTCCAAAATACTGAACCAGGCTGGCCGATAGCTCTACATTGTCTTCAACGATTAATACCTTCATATCAGTAGCAAAGATATGCTGGCAATTTAAAGAGAATTTGAAGGCTTTTGAACAGGTTATTCCCCCTCCTCCTCCTCCGCATAAGGGACAAACACAAAACGTGCATCCCCTCCGGTAATCACAAAGATGCAGGCTTTTTCAGACGGATCACCAAAGGTGCGTTGAAAGCGACCGAGGTTTTCGCGCTTAACAAGGTCTCGACGTACAAAGTCCTCGAGTATGGAGGCTGAAAAAAACCAATTGACCGATACGACATCTCGATCAAATATAGGTTTACCAATCTCTACCATTTCCTCCGCAGCAATAAAAACCGGATAATCAGAAATCCCTTCGGAGATCACCTTTTCGGCAATCTCTTTGAGGTGAGACCCTATCTGCGCGATATCATTGCGCAGGGATTCTATAATTGTTTCAAATGCTTCGTTTTCTTCCATGTTTCCTACAGGAGTATATAGGTTGCGAGGCCAAACAAAAGCGAGTAGCCTATGATATCTGTAAATGCCGTAATCAAAATCGAGGAGGCAATTGCCGGATCAACGCCGAGCCGTTCAAGCATAATGGGAATGAAGGAGCCGGCTAGTCCTGCGAGGATCAGGTTGCCAAAAATCGCGACCGCTACCACCCCGCCAATCTTATAGGTACCGCCCAAATAGTAGGCGAGGAGGGACACAATACAACCGATGAGCAATCCATTAAAGGCACCGACCATCACTTCTTTAAGGACAACCCGAAAGGCTTTCCTACGAGGGATTCCATCGGTCGAAATCCGACGAATGGTAACTGCCAAGGTCTGGGTTGCCCCGTTTCCTGCTACGCCCGCTACTATTGGCATAAAGGCAGCCAACACAACAATTTCGCTTAATACGGGCTCGAATTGCTTGATTACGTAACTGGCAATCGAAGCTGTGACTACATTAATGAGGAGCCAGGGAATACGGCTTTTAACGGCATTTGCCCAGCCTCCCCGAAGGTTTTCATCCTCAGACACTCCTGCAAAATTCAGGATATCTTCTGTCGTCTCCTCCTCCATTACATCGAGAATATCATCGAAGGTAATTCGTCCCATTAAAACATTGTTCCGGTCCACAACCGGGAGCGTGGGCAAATTATACTGAGACATAATCTTGGCCACCTCCTCCTGGTCATCGTCGTAATAGACGGATATGACCTTAGGATCCATAATATCTTGTACCTGCTGACCATTCTTAGCAGTAAACAGATATTTGAATGTCAGGAAACCCAGGAGGTGGTTTTCTTCATCGACCACATATATTGCATAAAATTCGTCTTTGTCTTCAGACTGTTCTACCACTTCCCGCAGCGCCTGCAATTTGGTCATCTCAGCCTGCACGGTGATCAACTCGGGATTCATCCGGCCCCCGGCGCTCTCCTCGTCATAGGTAAGCAGCTGATTAATCACGACTTCTTCTTCATCCGGAATAAAGGCGAGGATATCATCTTTGTAGTCATCCGGAACCTGAGAAAGCAAATCCGCCGCATCATCGGGTGCCAACTCCTGAATCAGGCCGGAAGCCACTTCCGGATGTAAGAGGGTAAGCAATTTCCCCGGATTGGTTTCCTCATCCATCTCCGCGATGGCCTCAGAAATCAGTTCTTTGGGAACTTCAGTAACAATACGTTTTTGAATCTCAGGGGAAGCCTCTTCCAGAATCTGTGCGATCTCCGTAGGGTGGAGCACACTCATCAGCGCCCGCACGTGAGGGCGGGGAGATTTGAGCAGACGGCGTACCCGTTCTACTCGATCCTGATTTCGGGTGCTTTCTGTTGCCACGGCCGATTGAATTAAAGGAAGAATTCTACAGATCGAGCATAGGTCATATAGGCCCGCTCCTATTTCACAGCAAAGGTAAGAAGGCCATGGGGGAAGTCAAACAGGATTTTATTTTCTGTATAATCGATTCAATTTTTCCAATAAAGCAGCATACATGCCTTCTCGCCGATCAACGAGGGTACTTTTATTATAGGTATACATGGTCTCCAGTTGGTCCCAGGTATTGCAGGGCTCATCATAATCCCATTTAATGGTCCCGGAATCATCGGTGTAATAATTAGGTTTGGTATCGGGAAAAGGGCGTGCAAATAGCCCTGCCCAACTGCCCTTTGTCGGATCATCAAGATCATTATCCGGATCAATCAAATACAACACAGAAGGCGTATCCCCCACCCGGAAATATTGTGCCCAGGGATGATCTCTAACAACAGTCTTGATGTGTTTCCCCATTTCTCCATATTCCTGAAGGGCTATAAACATTTCTTCCGGACGATTCCCTACAAACATCCCATTATAGGTCCAGTTGCTTTCCAGCCACCACATGTGATCAAATCGGGGGTCTTCATATATCTCATTCCGGCCCGGCCCATTCCAATTCACGACATTACAGTCCTCGCCCGGCACCTCGTCTTTCGGGCCATATTTTCGTCCCGTACCGATGGTCAATACCCGTAATTTTGAGGCAATCTCAGGGGCTGTCAGCAGGGCTTGTTTGAACGTTTTCATCTGCCCCCAGATCAGAATATACAGCGGATCAGTAGCCGCCTTTGCCTCCCGAATAATGAGGTCAACCGCCGCCGTATCGGTCTGTACAATCCGGGAAAAAATCGTATCCGGATGCGTAAACCCTTTTTCTGCCATTGAAAATGTGGCAAAATCCGCACGATAAGTCACTAAGCCCTCCAGGGAGGCTTCATATCCTTTACGATTCCAGCCATCAGGAATTATTCCCCGAATGTCCAGCACATCGGCATACCACAACAAATGAATCAAGGACTGCTTATCATCCGGATCGCCTCCTGCATTATTGATGTCTGTCAGGACAATGACCTTGGGCTTAGCCGAATTGGGCTCAGTAGCTTCAGGTGAAGTAGTGGGATGGGATTGGCAACCCAACATCAAGACTACGCTGAGGAGAATGAGTCGAATTTTCATAGAAAAAATAAGAAATTGAGTAACAAAGCATTTATGTGCAGATAAGTAAGGTTGGCAGATCGGGGGCTGTCAACAACACTTTTCACTTATAGCAGGTTATTCTATTTCGATATACCGATGTTCCCCTGCAATATGGCGATTGCGTTTTTTCCAGATCAGCTGTTCAGGCTTGACCGGAATCGCTTGTTGCCCAAGTTGACTACTGGCTTTGGGCTGTGCAGGATCGAAAAATTGGATGCTCAGGTTATCAAAAAAGACGCCGATTTCATTTTTTCCGTCTTCGTTTGAAGTCCACACTCCCAGGTTGATCACCAATCGATCAATGGGAAGTTCCAGACCTGAATCCTCCCAGATATTGAGCTGCACTTCATTCCACTTATCGCGATCGCCCTGCAAATCAAAATGTACATAAGGTGCCTGTTCGGGATGGCTGTATCGGCTTCCGGGAGCGGGTATCATTTCCCCATGCGAATACACGAGGTTGAGTCGCTTGTGGCTGTTGTGATAGCCTTCTATCCACACAAAAGCAGCACTTTCTGCATCGGGGTGAAAATGTGCGGCATCCAGCCGATAGGCAACATGAAGGCGGGCAGATTGATTGGCAGGAATAGCAACAGCCTGACACACCTGATTGATCGTCTGGGGCATGCGGTCTTGACCCGGTGCATTGTACCGGCGCTCACACGAAAACAGGTATAAGGCATGAAAATGCCCCACTTCTCCCAATCTCTCTACTTCGCAGGCATTTGCAGGCCGCTCATCTTCCTCATACACAAACCTCCGATGCCAGCCTTCCATCCCTGCTTCAAAACTGCCATTGATCAGTTCGGGATTCGCAGGCAGCTCCCACTTGTGATTGAGCCAGAGCGGCCAGTCTTCTGACCGAAACTCCGGAAAGGTATCGGGATACGCAAAGACAGTATCGGTAACCGTTTTGAATGAAACGCTCGCTTCTTTTCCCTGAACAGACAAGACTGCCACGCCCTGTGTGGGGCC
>CAYGTH010000273.1:6489-9772 GCA_964352745.1 uncultured Bacteroidia bacterium | reverse complement strand
ATCCGGAAGCCTACAAAGCCTACCTAAAAGGGCAGCAATTCTGGTATGGACTTAACAAAAAGGCGCTTGAAACCTCCCAGAAATATTTTGAACTGGCACTGGACAATGATCCCGGATACGCACCTGCCCATGCCGGTATTGCTGCAGTATGGGTTGGGCGGCTGCAGCAGGGTTTTGTTTCCCACGCTGAGGCATTGCCTTTTATCGTCGACGCAAGTTCAAAAGCACGGGAATTAGGTAGCGAGCAGCCCGAAGTTCAGTTTTGGCTGGGAACTATCAGTACATGGGTTTTGTGTGAGTGGGAGCCAGCGGAAAAGGCATTTAGGAAAAGCCTTGCGCTCAATTCAAGTTATGCAGATGCTCACGCCTATTATTCCCATTTTTTATACATCATGAACCGGCCTGAAGAGGCGACACCTCATATTGAAAAAGCCATTGAATTAGACCCCTTCAATCCCTTGTTTCAGGCACTCTATGGCATGGGCCTGAATTACAGCGGCCGTCATGATGAAGTCATTCAACGACTGACAGCAACGCTGAGCGATTCCCCGAATGACCCGGTCGCGCTTTCGACCTTGCGGACCTCTTATCACCTTGCAGGCCGATATGAGGATGCGATTTATATTTGGAAGAAGTTCTATACTGGAAGGAAAGATAGTGCCGCAGTAGAAGTATTGAATGCAGGATTTACAGAAGGCGGATATACCATGGCTTTACAGCGTTTGGCCGAGATGTTAATTGAACGCTCTCAATCGAAGTATGTAACCCCCTGGCAAATATCCACCTTGTACACCAGAGCCGGAAAAAACGAAGAGGCGCTGGATTGGTTGGAAAAGGCTTATGAAGCACATGATTCTAATATGCCTTATATCTCAATTGATCCGATTTTTGACGGATTGCGCGAAGAGGCACGGTTTCAGGAATTGATCCAAAAAATGAAACTGCCTACGGGGGATAATTCAATTTTGGCCCTGTTGTAATAAGTGTAAGTCTGGAAACCCTTGCATTCATTCATAGGAGGGGGCTAACAAGCGGCTTCGTTCGGGTCGAATCTATTTTGAAACCTCTCGCTCCTAATTGCCAGCCAGTGTTTGTCATAGAGAGTCGGTTTTGGGATAAGCTGGGGAATATGCGTCAAAGGAAGACAGAAATAGGCTTCATAAGTGCAGGAATAAGTACCCAGTCAAGATCTTCGACTGAGAGAAAGGTAAAACGAGAAGATTCTACCTATAATTCAAGAGTTAACTCCTTGTTTGAATCGTGGGTGTTACTCCCGATGCCAGATCTCATAAATCGGATCGCCTTTGCTGCTTTTGCCACTGTGGTGCCAGTCGTCCTCTTCTACCCGTCCATCGAAAGGGAGGCTCATTCCCACCCGGGAGGAATCACGGGAGAAAAACTCGATATGCTCGGTATATATCCCGTCCTCAAATGTGTAGGTTCCACCTCCTGTTCCTGAGAATTGTTTGGTTTCCGTGTTCATGGCAATCCACTGAAACCGGGTGCCGGTCAGGAGTTTGACGGTTTTGCGGGGGCCAGGGCGCCTTTCCTGCATTTCGCCATTACGCTCACGGGCGCGCATTTGCCAGGCACCTGCAAGCGCCTTCTCTCCTGCGTCTATGCGTGTGAAGGTCTGCCGGATGAGTTCTTCTCCAATTTCGCCCGTAAGGCTCAGTTGACCCTTGGTCGAAAAGTCAGCATCTGTATTCCAGATTCCCCCCACCTGACTGGTGTCCCGGGAGTGAAATTCGGTTGTCATCGTCAGCGCATTCCCTTCGAGGGTATAGGTACCCCCCGTGGTGACTTCAAAGGATTTTTTTTCAATACTGAAAAAAGTCAGGGACCAATACCCAGCAGAGCAACTCAGGATGCCTGTCAGGCCCTCATTCATTACTTGCTCGCCTTCGATAGCGGTCAGTTCCCATGCGCCTACGAGCGAATTTTCAGCAGGGGGGTAGCTTTGAGGTTCCGGGCTCAGAAATGCAGATAACCATACAAATACGAACAGGCTCAGGAGGATAGGTTTCATCAGAATCATTTTAGGTAATGGGCTTCTCGCAACAGGCGTTGACCGTTTTTAAAGATAAGAGATTTTGACAAATAAGGAGATATTCCTGAGCGGGAGGGTGCAAGCTACTTGTTTTTTGCCCCTAAAACTTTTGGGAAATTGAGTATCCCAAAGCTTCCAAATGCATTCTTTAACCCGTTTAAGGAATATAAACCCCATTGCCACATAGTTCTGTTTGGAAAATTCACAACGGATTCGGATAATGGCAGATAAGTAGATGGTCAGATTCAGGTATTGAGTACTTAGATTTAATATTACTGATTATCAGTTAGATACAGTCTTTCATCTTCATACTATAATCTGCCTACTTACTTATCCCAACCTTATACTTTTTACTTTCCTGTATGTCAACGCCTCAATTTTTTCTTACTGATGTATTCGCCTCCCGAAAATATGCAGGTAACCAACTGGCTACTTTCATAGATTGTGAAAGTATCTCTGACGCAGAAATGCAGCAAATCGCTCGCGAACTCCATTATTCAGAAACGACCTTTATTCTCTCCCGCGAGCCTCGAAATGGGGGTTACGATGTACGGATCTTTACCCCGACTGCGGAAGTGGATTTTGCCGGACACCCGACCCTCGGCACCGCCTATATCATCCGAAAATACCTCACCGGCCCGGTTACTTCCCGCATTGTCCTCAACCTGAAGGTCGGTCAGATTCGGGTAGATTTCCAGGAAGACCTGGTATGGATGCGGCAGATTCCGCCCACCTTTCGGCCTGCTCCGGATTTGAAATTCATGGCTTCTCTTTTGTCGCTACAACCAGAACAGATCGACGATCGATTTCCGATTCAGGGGGTAAGTACAGGCCTGCCGTTTACGATTATTCCGCTAACAGATAAGGCTGCTTTGAAGGCTGCAAAAGTGAATCAGGAGCTGTACCCAAAATTTCTGGATCTCGCATGGGCACAGGGCCTGGTTGTATTTTGTCCGGAAGGGCAGGAACCCGGCCAGACGCTCAGTGTGCGGGTATTTGTAGATTATCTGGGCGTGCCGGAAGATCCCGCCACTGGAAGTGGCAATGGTTGCCTGGCAGGATACCTGATCAAAAATCGCTATTTTGGCACCAACGCTATTGACATCAGAACCGGACAGGGCTACGAAATCGGCCGCCCTTCTGAACTCAGCCTGCGTGCATCGGAAGAATTTGGGATGATCAAAATCAACATCGGCGGAAAAGTCGTCAAAGTCGCCCAGGGAATTTGGGATT
>CAYGTH010000273.1:0-6389 GCA_964352745.1 uncultured Bacteroidia bacterium | reverse complement strand
TACTCCACCACCCGTACTTTTTCGCTGATTTCCCACCCATCGCCCCAGATGCGGACGATATAAATGCCGGGCATGACATCTCCCACATTGATCTTTACAAATGGGAAACTGGTCTCATCAATCGAAAAACGAGCGTGGGAACGACCTTGCAGATCCAATAACTCGATGGTACCGGTTCCAGGCCTTTGATCGACATATACATTGAAAGACCTCCCTCGCTGTACAGGATTAGGAAAAGGGATCGCATCAGCAGGTGCAACCGCATCAGCCGCCATACCCGTAAAATACTCTTCCGCATAGGCAAAGGCATCGAGTCCGATTTGTTCGCCGATGATCCGCCCCGGGATGTCGTCAGCAGGAGGGTGAATTCCCCCCCAAATCCGGGAAAGACTCGTCTGATCAGAAGCATCCCGGTAGGTTGCCCACTGGAGGGTAACGTCCACACTCGGGCCTTCTTCAAATACTAAAAACTCATTTTTGGGGGCGGCAAATTCGCCCATTCCACCGGGAAAAAAGGCATCTCCCGTCAAAAGGGTCATGACTTCCGCCGCAGCCCGTGAATAAGTAGAATGTCCGGAAATATATCCGGCAAAAGGCGGTGTAACAAAAGAAGGCCGCTGGTAGGGCCACCAGTTTTCCATTAATATCCACCCTACTCCAGCGGCGTCCGTGGCAGGCGCATCTATATAATCCGGACCTCTCCATACCCGTCCCTTGATTTTGCCAACATAAAAACCTCCAGGACCCGCCAAGGGGTCATCGGGCTCTACGATTTCTATAAATCCCGGAACCAGAGGAATCCCATTCGGATCATAATTGTCGAGAGAGGTATCTGTCCGCTGTCCGCGATCGACCATGGCACGAATCGCAGAAACAGGTCGGATATAGTCATACCATCCTTTGATTCCCCAGGAACTGATTGCTGCATCATGCATCGCGCCGCCCATGACGAGGTAGGCCTTAACATCCCATTCGAGTTCGTCCAACTCATTCCCTTCTCCGCGATATCTTTTTTCAAACTCCGGGTGATCATTCACATAATTGAGAATGGTGAACCAGTGTCCGGGTGGCGTTTCGGAGTCAGGGCCATCTGCCCAAAACTCCGCCAATACGCGGGCATAGTCAGCACGTGGCACCATCTGCGGTTCGTAGGGCTGTCCGGTATGGGGGTTTATCGTATGCCCCAAACTGGCATCCCCTCCTTCCAGTTCCTTGTAAAACTCCGGAAAATCAGTAATTGACTGCGGGAATTCCGGAATATTGCCGATGGTAGCGGGGGATATATCCCACATCACACTGTCAGCCGGATCGAGGTGAGAAGACCAAAGCGCGACCAGGGTAAAACCCCAGATACATTCCTCTGAGGCAAGGGGATTATCCGCATTGATATAAGGCGGCGGTCCCGGATCATGATACACCCAATAATCAAACCCATCCCGATTATAAATGGTGAGATCTTGTTCCGTCAATGAGAAAGGAACTACCTGCCCCCATTCCGGACTGAGAAATTCAGGCACGTCGCCCAGCAAAATTCCACTTTGGCCGATGAACACTTCCAGGGCCAGGGGTTGAAATCGATTGGGATCTACAATGGTAGGATTTCCCGGCAATACGGGAGGCAAAGCAGGATTGAGGGAGGTATAGAAGCGATTTGCATAGTTATCGGCTTCATTCGCTCCATCCTGCATTCCAAAATCGATCAGATGCTGTGCAATGTAATTACCCAGGTCAGCGGGCGTACCAGTCAAATAGTCGCTACTGGTGTAGCCCGGATCATAGCCCAGTGCCATAAAGAGGGAGTCAAATACCGGTTGAGAGGCGGCCACACCCGGTGAAACCCGAAAGCGATGTGTCAGCAATCGATAAGCTGCATAACTCATGGCTTCTTCTCTCGCTGCCTGAATATCCGAAACCTGATTTACGCCTAAAAAGGGCGCGATATATCCGTTTCTGTTTTTGCCTAAAAAATAAAGATCAGCCACCTCATCATAAACTGCCCAGGCATCATACATGGCAACAGAGGTATGAAATAAGTTGCGGGCATGGACAGTAGGCCGGGCGAGGTCATTCCGAATGGCGTGGAGCAAGGTTTCGTTCCATTTCCGAGCAACCGAGTGCTGTGCCTCAGCAGGGAGGATGGTGAGTAATACCAGCAGCAATACGCCGATGGTTCTTTTGTGTATGAGTTGAAGGTGTATAGAGTTAGGCATACTGATCAGATTACAGGTATTTTTCCAATTCGAAAAAATGGAATCAAATTTCGCAAAAAACCGGATCATTCTCCTAAGAAAAACGGATGATACATGTCATCTGGTTGCCAGCGGTTATCTTAAATCGGATCAGGTATTCACCCGAAAAATTCCGTCGGACTCAATCCGGATCAATTGCTGCCGATAGAGGGTTCCGATCGCTTTTTTGAAGGTTTTTTTACTCATTTCCAGCTCTTTTGTAATGAGAGCAGGATCGCTTTTGTCGTGGAGCGGTAAGAATCCCTCATTGGCATCCAATCGTTCCATGATCTTGCGGGCGCTGGGCTCGATGTGGTCATAGCCGGGCTTGCGGAGGCCTACATCGATCTTATTATCTTCTCTTATTTGGAGAATATAGCCATCCAGCCGATCTCCATACCGGAGTCGCTGGAAAATTTCATTTTGGAAAATCAGGCCTTTGTGTTTGTCATTGATGATCACATTTACGCCCAGGTCAGTCGCTCCTGCAATCAGAATTTCAACTTTTTCGCCCGGTACTACGCTGATATTTTCATTATCCAGGTATCGATCTGTACGTGCTGACGCCACCAGTCGGTTGGAAGCGGTATCCAGGTAGGCATAGACAATATGGAATTCGCCTACTGCCATCTTCCGAAACTGCTCCGCAAAAGGCACGAGCAGGTCTTTTTCCAATCCCCAATCCATAAAAGCACCCACTTCCGAGACGGCTGATACTTCCAGCAGAGCAAATTGATTGAGTGAAATCTTAGGAACCAGGGTAGTCGAAACAGGCCGATTTCCACTATCGAGGTACACAAATACCCAAATCTCATCTCCTTCAACGAGGTAGTCCGGAACATATTTATTGGGTAGGAGGACCTCTTCTCCCTGTTCATCTGCCAAATAGATTCCCTGAACCTGACGGCGAATCGCGGTGAGTAGATGGTATTGACCTAATGCAATCATAGCTTATTTTGAATATTGCTTAACGCAAGAATTATCCTACTGCCATACAACAGTCTATTCTGTTGGAAAGACGCTTGATCCGCGCTTCTTCCCCTTTCTCTCTCGCAAAACCAGGAACCAATTCTTGCTGCAAAGGTAATCATCCCGAAAGCCCCGGCAAACCGTCAAGGCTTTCTGCATTTTTTGCGGCCTGATATTCATAGAGTCCGGATTCGCCTTTGTGGTCTGCCCACTTCAGGAGCTGGTCGCGCTGGCCTACATACTCGTACAGGGGTACGCTGTATCCGCAGGAATCTGAAATTCGGGTAGCGGTTACTTTGATAATTGCCCTTGTGCTGGCGTAGGTCGGAAATAAAGGGCTTAATTCGGCAAATTCCGGCTGGTCAGGGGTAATTACAGTTCCGGTTCCATAAATCCGCAGAATCAGGGGTGGTCCTTCAAACGCACAAAACTGAATCGTAATGCGACCATTTTCCTGCACATGTGCAATGGTTTCAACTCCGCTACCCGTAAGGTCCACATAGGCCACTTCGGTAGGGCTCAGGACCCGAAAAGAATCCAGTCCCTTGGGAGAGAGGTTAACCAACCCATCGGCTGCCAAAGGGGCTGTCGCTACAAAAAACATCTGTTGCCTGGCAATCCATTCAATATGACGATCGCTGAGTTCGGAATAGGCTTTTCCCATGTTCAGGTATTAAAGTATACTTTGTTAGGTTAGGTTAGATTTCCAGCGACTTTTATCACGATCCTTTTTTTCCTCCAAGGTATTTTTCTTTTTTGATGAGCAAAAAAGAAACAAAAAACTCACAAAAATTTTAGCCCAACGCATATGAGGCCGCCCTCGCCATATTTTTGAGGCCTACCCGCCTCGGTGGGAACTAAAGTTTAGAACAAGGCCCACAGCCTTTTAATGTCTCACCATCAGTTTCTCGACCCACTGCTTTCCATTCATTTGAATCCGCACATAGTACAGCCCCGCTGCAAATCCACTCAGGTCCCAGTTCAGTTCCGTTGCCTGGGTTTGCTCCTGATAAAGAGATTGGCCCATCAAGGTCAGCATATCAATTTCTTTATAGGCACTGGCATCCCGGCCTTCAAAAAGCAAGCGAACCTGTGTATGTGCAGGATTGGGAAAAAGGCTTACCTGCAGGCGCTCTGTCAGGATCGGATCGAGTGCAGTATTCGTAGAATCCGGAATAGAATCAACGCCTACAGAAAAGAGCTGCAAGCCACCCCGGCGGTTTCCAACCACATACATGGCCTTGCCTGAGGTATCCAGGACCGCTACTGCTGGTGATGAATAGGAACCAAAATCAAAATCAAAGAGATTGCCAACGTACTGCAAGGTATCACTTTGGGCATTCGCTACATTTTCGTAGATAAACACCTCTCCCGGTTGGCCGCCGAGCAGGAGTTCAGGTTGCATGTCCTGATCGTAATCATACAGGATGGGACGAGATTGCCCATTAGAGAATATGCCGCCGCCTTCTTCATTCATCTTGACGCCTCCCCATTTGTCCATTATCAATACAAAGTTTGCACTTTGCGGAGATCCCTTATTTTCATAATAGGCGATGTGGCCGGTTCTGTTTCCCACGAATAGATCTAAATCCAAATCATTGTCAATGTCATAAAGGAAAGGCGCACTATTCGCCCCGACATTCACGCCACCATAATTAGCAGTTATGAAGTCATAGGTTCCCGAGTGCCCCGCAGGTGCCGTATTCTTAAAGTAAGACAGGCCCCCGGAATTATTTCCCAATAAAATATCGTCATCCCCATCTCCATCCACATCTCCTGATGTGGGCGCAAGGATTTCCAGGGTAGGAAAGAGGCCACCGCTTACCAGATCCAGGAAATCATCCGTTACCAATTGATAAGCAGGGGCTTCTGCCGTGCCCACATTTTTGTACAAATGAATGAAGCTATTCGACATGGTAGCCCCCATTGCGCCGTAGGTGGCATGGGCATTCCCGATCATCAGGTCGAGGAGGCTGTCGCCATCGTAGTGAAAAAAGGTAGGAGCAGCGCCTGTTCCGACATCAAAGGTCAGGTCTTGCAGAAACCCTTTTTTGTTGAAGGCAAATACAGGCGCATTGTCAGCACCGGTATTCAGATAAAGGCTTACCCCTTCGATATCTTCTACGCCTCCGGTAAAATTCGGAGCAGAAACCAGGTCTCGTTTCCCATCATTATTGACATCCAGGTAAAAATTAGCCGGAAAAATACTCACATCGACGGGCTGATCGTATTGGGGGAAAAAGGTCTGTACCGAGTCAAAATACGCATGCTGGGTATTTCCTGCATTGTACAAGGCATACACATCGGAGAATGAGACATCGCCGATCAGGGCATCATAGGTAGAGTCTGCATTTAAGTCCAGTAATAAAGTGGTCGAACCCTCATGGCGGGAGCTATTTCCATCACCTCCCCGCCTGTCAGACTCAAAGTCATCCGGCAGGGCACAGCCGTTACTGGTTGTATCGAAGAGAAAAGCCGTATTATTGGAATTGCTCTCATAAAAATGGCCCCAGCAACGGGTCTCCTGCTCAAAAATGATCGTATCACATTTTCCGGTTTGTTCCACAGCCATATTCTGGTGCCACTCGATGTAATTAGAGGAGAGCCCGAAGCCCAACAGGTCCACGTCGCCATCATAGTCGACATCGACAAGAGCGGGGTAGTCAATTTTTCCGGCATAGAGCCAGCCCAGCCCCCAGCCATATTGAGATTCGATCTGGGAATAGCGGAGCTCGAAACCGAATGAATCAGGATAGCTTACATTTTCATATACCAGAATATTGGAAACCGTCATTCCACAAAAAAGGTCTTCCCGCCCATCGCAATTCCAGTCCACAAAAGTTGCCCAACCAAAACAATCGCAACTATCAAATCGTGCTTTGTATTCCGGCGCGTAGGTATAGCTGGTTTCTCCGGCTTGGGTAGCCGTATTCAAAAATGGCGTAAATGATTGGTCGAGTCGATCAAAATAGACGATGTCGAGTTTCCCGTCTCCATCCAGATCAATTGTCGAGGGTTGAGCATTGTTCATCGCACCCGACCAGGCACCTGTCAGGGTACTTCCAGCAGTATTCTGAACCGGGATATGGTTATTGAGGCGATAGGACTGAGCAATGAGCCCCTGAAAGCAGAAAATCAGCAACAGAAAACCGAGGAATCTCATCATGGAAGCAGGATTGTTTGGGAGGTACT
>CAYGTH010000272.1:0-9812 GCA_964352745.1 uncultured Bacteroidia bacterium | reverse complement strand
ATAAAATATTTAAACCGTGGATATGCCCTTGCTGGTCATCGGGGCTTTAGCAAAAACATACTTGATCCTGACAAGCCAATACGAGGTGGGGACACTGTCAGAACTGATGGGAGGTGGTTGTGGCTAGTTTCAGTTCCATATTATGTTGAGCATCATCAATTAATTTTACCACCTGAATTTATAGACCATATATTTAGGGTTCTCCAAGATACCTCAAAGTTCTTGGTTAGTAGGGAAACAATTCCTGAAATTAGAGATGAGTTTAAATCAATGGTTACAAGATAGCTCACCGTTCCTCCAATAAACAAGTGTTGAGGTTGAAGACCGAAGCAGTCCGTTTCAAAATTTCAAAAGGAAGCGATCTCCAAACTGCGAGTGGACAAATGGCTCGGTGGTAAGGACCGAGCACTTGCACCCTTACTCAAAGCTTTTGGGAAGAGGTGCTGGTGCTGGTCAGATGCCTGCTCCCTCGCAGCTTCGGGCTACCTTCACTCCTCCAGCCCTTTCAACCCCTCGTGCTGCTCCAGCCGCTGATACTGCGCACCGTCTTGGCCAGCCCCTCAAATTGCTGTTTCCAGTCAAAAGATCAACTTATCGGGGTTTTGTGAGGTATGGAAAAAGCGGGTGATGCGTACTTTATTTTCTTCCTTGTTGTGGTAATAGATAATCTTATAGCTCCAGACAACCCAATATCGGTACCCTTCAGGATGATCCGCCAATAGAGGTTCGGCTTGTCCCATTCCGGGAAACTGGCTCAGGTTCCGTGTCGCTTCAAGTACCTTTTTCCGAATTCTTTGGGCATAGGCCGGACTCCGATGATCGGCAATATCGACAATGGCATACTGAAACTGTTCTGCCGCCAGAGGCGTCCAGACTACTTGAGCTTGATCCACAGCTTAGATTGTTTTTCCAGTTCCTCTTGGGGAATCCCTTCGCCGCGGGCAACCTGTTGTTTGGAAATATAAATATCTTCAAGCATGGCAATTTGCTTGAAGATATCTTCAACAGTAGTTTGGTCGTCTATCTTCTCAATGAGCATCTGAAGATAGGTTTTGAGCTCTTTTCCTTTCAAATTAATCTGTGTGATCATACTCTAAAAATAAATCTATCCTGTAGGAAAAACAACTGCTTGCACAACGATTCTTTTTGAGTTTACTGATAAACCAATCAGGCATTGGCATCTTTTGGGGTGAATCGGGGAACTCAATGGGGGACGAAGTGCTGTTGGAAGAAAATCTGATTTTTGTAAGGTCGAAATCGTATCGATGATTCTACCCATAGTATTGAGCCAGGCTGTGCAATACCTTTACGGAAACATCGCCCTGCTAGTTTTCCATCTTGCTGTAGTGCATCCTAACTCCAATATGCCTAAATAGTCAAAATTTGAAATTTGCGGACAGAAAATCAGATGTTGAGTTAGCATAACCGATTTTTCAGCGCTTTTCAGTACCTGATTTTCTTTTGTCTTAGGGCAGTAAGCAAGTTCGATTCGTAACATGCTTCTCCCGAATTCCCGCTTTCTCAATTTCCCTTTCTCCCGCTTAAAACGTCCACCGAGCCTGTAATTTTAATTCTGATCGGGTGTTGCCCTGGATTTGTTCGAGGCCGGTACCAACCGTTTGTTCCTTGTGGAAACGGGACTGCGCCAGTCGTACCCAGAGTTGGAGGTTGCGTGCTAATTTGTAATTGGCCATCAGGTAATATCGGCTGCCTTTGCGGAAATATCCCGGAACCGAGAAAAAGCCAAGTATATCATTCTCATAGGCATAAATCCGCGCATCTGAATCCGCAATGTCAAACATCGCATAGCGCGCTGTCAACTTAAGTTTGAACCCCAGTCGCCAAGAGATATCCTGATAGAGGAGGAAGCCATTGTGCTGTTCGGTATCTGATTTGGTGAATCGCGAAAACTCTAATCGATTTTTGAGCAGGAGGTCCCGGCCGATCCTGGTCTGGAAATGCAAACGCAATTGGAGTCTTTGCGTGGGAACGAGGTATTCCACCTGCTGTCCGGGCGGGAAGAATTCAGCATTTTCTTCTTTATTGTCCGAGCGAAACCGAACATAGACCCAGGTGCCGCGTTTAGGTTTGTAATCGACCTGCAGCATAGTTTCATAGCCTGCGGAAGGGAAGCTCGCATTGAATCGATTCCAGGGGAAATAAAATTGATCAAAATAGGCGTTGACAGTCCACAGGCGATGCGGACGAATGCGCAGGCCGAGGTATAACCCCTGCTCATTTTGGAGGGTAATGGGCCTTTCTGCAAAGACATACCCTTTGTTGGAATGAAAATCCCGGTCAAATCGCCGCATCAGCAAAGCCAGATCTACATAGGGAGAAAGGCTGGCCATCATCCCCGCGCTCATACCGATTCCTCCGGATTGGGAACGGGCGATTTCTCCAAACACATTGATATTCCGATACACCCAGTCGAAATCCATTCCGCTGAGGGAATTGGCATCTCCCCGGAAATCAAATCGATTGTAGTCGTTGGGTGCCCGGTCGATACGGCTGTCAAACTGCTGAAAGTAATGCGTAGCGCCGACCGTGAGCGTAGGGGATTTGTATTCAACCCGTCCTCCATAAAAGGTTTCTCCGATAGCCCGACGATTTTTTAATTCGGAAGGCGTACGGTGGAGGCCACTGGTTTGGAGGCCTGAAACGCGTGCCACCTCTTCTGTCAAGGTATCTACTTCCTGAATCGAAGCGTCAAAGTAGGTATTTGAATAAAAACCGGTAAGGTAAAAATTGCCCTTGGCGACTGTTGCAGCCCCGCCCCTTAGAAACTGATTCTCATTTACCGAAGAAAAGGGCCGGAGTCCATTGTTGGGCATCTTGACTGCCTGGATCACTTCTGATCCCTTTCCAAATCCCAGACCGCGTGAGAGGATCAGCCCCTGGCCTACCTGCAAATTGTAATCGCCTACCACGAGGTGTTTGAGCCAGCCATAGTTGGAAATCGAAAGGTGGCCACTGAGGAAATCATAGCCATAAAACCGATTTTCGGGGTCCCAGTTCCAGGCTTCGCCGGGATCTTTTTCTCCCGTCAGGGCAAAGCTGAAGTTTTTTCCGTAGCGCGCTCGAAATCGCGTGTAAGATCGGTATCGTGATCCTGCATATCTACTGCTCAGCCTTCCGTCGGCACTGGTATCCGGAGGGGTATAGCCACGCGGCTCTTCCAGTTGCATCACAAATCGCTGGGTCAGTTCTCCTTTGATTCCTGCCATCAATTCCTGAAAACCGGGCCCCGAAGGGTGCTGTGTTCCGGGACTGATATCCTTGGCGCCTATTTCCCTGACGATGACATAGGGCAAAATGGGGTCAATCACATTTCGGTTATAGCCCCTTACGGCCTGTAATTCATAAATACTGGTCAATGTCCCGAAAGTCCGGATGTGTTCAGCGAGTTGGTTGACGAGTAAATCATTCATGCCGGGTAGCATGAGGAGTTCTTCGCGGGTCGCAGTGTTGAGGTTGAGGGGTTTCTTTTCCAGATCTTCGAGGTAATCTATCAGAAACGAATAATCAACCTGATCGTCGATCTCGGAATTGGAAATGATATCTTCAATAGCCGTGTTCAGGTCATCCTGGGGCTGAGGTGCCGGGCGGATGGTGTCCTGAGCAGCGGCAGGAAATAGAGTGCCCAGGAGGAGGCACAATAAGCAAGAAAACGCTAGCAGGAATGAAGGTTTCGTCTTTTCGGCTTCGGCTCCGCTCAGCCTGACGTAGGTCTTGTAGCTGGCATGTTTTTCATACAACCATTTGGCGGCTTTACGGCTTTGTGTGAAAAAATATTTATGCAGTAAATATCGCTTCATGGCATTATTGAGTACTGCCGCCAAAGCGGTAATGCAGAGAAAGATGAGGACTATAGCGAAGTTGCTCATGGTAGCCGAATGCAAAGTCCACATCCAGGTTTTTGACGACGATGCCAATGCCAGCGCTCCAGGTGAGGGGCCGGTTGCTCATGCCCACACGGGCTTTTACTGCGGGGATAATGGCATATTCCACGCCCCCGCGAAACGAAACCGGATGATCCACATCTTTTTGAATATCGGCAACAATGAGAACCTGATCAGAAGGTTGATACGCCAGTCCTGCTGTGATCAGGGTGGGAATATCTTCCTCTCCGGTTTCGGTAATTATTTTTGCCCGATTCACATTAGCAGCAGTAAAGCCAACGGAAAATGTTTCCGATAAGGCGGTATTGACCCCTGCATCTATATACAGTGCGCTTGTGGAGCCGTAATTGAGAATGCTGACATTTCCATAGTTGAGGCGCGCGCCGATACTAAAAATATCGAGGACAGTAGTTGCGTAGGTAAGGCCGATTACGGATTCCGTATAGGCGTCAAAACCAAAAGTGCTAACCGAAATACCGGCTGTGTGTACCTCTTTAAAAGGCATGACGAATCCAGCACTGCCGTAAGTAAGTTCTTTGAGGTTAAAGCGACGAGTCAGGTAGGCACCCGCTTCCAGATCGCTAATGCCACTGATTCCGGCGGGATTGTGAAACAAGCTCCAGAAATTTCCATGCACGCCCGTGTAAGCATTGCCCAGGCTGATGGTGCGCGCTCCCGTTGGTGCACCGGGGTCGAGACCGGCCCAACTATTATGAGGAATTACGAGGAGAATACTGCATATACCCAGCAGGCGTATCAGGTGTGTCATAGGCTTGTGTAGAAATCGGTCCTGAAAAATAGCAAATTCTACGGATTCCTTTTAGGGAAATAAAAGGGAATTCTGAATCGGATCAAGGTGGGCAAACCCATTCCGCAACAATTGTAGGGGAATTGAAAAAAATTATCGTAAATTAGGGTAACGGTAAAATGAAAATCAGATTTAGGGTGAATGTTAAGCCCAATTGATTGACAAATGTCTTACCTTTGTTGTGAACTGAAAATAAGAGAATTATGATGAGCATACAAATTGCACAAGTGTTGCTGAAGCCATTTTTATTATTCTCAATGCCGGGAGGTATGGAATTAATCGTAATCGTACTCGTTGTCCTACTATTATTTGGAGCCAAGAAGATTCCCGAATTGGCACGAGGTATGGGCAAAGGAATCCGGGAATTCAAAGATGCCTCTCGTGAGATCAAGCGGGAAATCGAAACCGAAGTAAAATCGGTTGAGAACGAAGCTAAAATCGACGATTAGGACTGATTTTCTGTGAAAGATTACCAAACTCTGGCTGAAATCCAGGGTGATATCCGTATAGGCTCAACCAGCTGTCAGGCTTTGGTTGAGCAATATCTTTCCCGTATTGATGCGAATAAGGAGTTGAATGCCTTCATCGAAGTATATACTGATGAAGCGCGTGCTGCTGCTATCGCTATTGATGCCAAGTGGGAAAATGGTACTGCCGGGAAACTGGCGGGAATGGTGATAGGCCTTAAAGATGTCTTATGTCATGAAGGCCATGAGCTAACGGCCTCTTCCCGAATTTTGGGTTCCTTCCAATCCTTATTTACAGCTACAGCGGTTCGTCGATTACTCGATGAAGACGCTATTGTCATTGGCAGACTGAGTTGCGATGAATTTGCAATGGGCTCTTCTAATGAAAATTCCTGCTATGGGCCGGTGAGAAATCCTGTAAATACAGCCTGCGTGCCGGGCGGCTCATCCGGTGGTTCTGCAGTTGCTGTCAAAGCAGGACTTTGTCATGCTGCTCTGGGTTCAGATACAGGCGGCTCAGTCAGACAACCTGCAAGTTTCGTGGGTACAGTTGGCGTTAAGCCTTCCTATGGTCGCATTTCGAGGTGGGGATTGATTGCTTATGCCTCCTCATTTGATCAGATTGGCCCAATAACCAAATCGGTAGCGGATGCAGCCTTGCTCATGGAACTGATGGCGGGCCACGATCCCCACGACAATACTTCAGCTACAGAGGCTGTGCCGGATTATTCAGCCCTATGCGCATCTCAATCCTCAAAGACTTATACGATTGGCTACCTCCATGAGGTGCTTGATAGCGAAGGGCTTGATCCTGAAATTCGCAGCCAAACCTACGCGCAGTTAGAAACCCTCAAAGCAGCAGGACATACGATTAAAGAACTTCATTTTCCCTACCTGGACTATGTTGTGCCGTGTTATTATATCCTGACTACGGCAGAAGCGTCCTCTAACCTCTCTCGCTACGATGGGATCCGTTATGGCTATCGGAGTAAAGAGGCAGAAAGCCTGGAAGCGGTATATACCCGAAGTCGAACAGAAGGATTTGGCGCAGAAGTGAAACGAAGGATTCTCCTGGGAACCTTTGTGCTCTCAGCAGGGTTTTATGATGCCTATTATACCCGTGCGATGAAGGTCCGGCGATTGATTCGGGACATCACGCTGGAGATGCTCGAAGACTGCGATTTTATCCTGACACCTACTGCACCGACTACTGCCTTTAAAATCGGGGAAAAGTCAGACGATCCGGTTGCCATGTATCTCAGTGATATCTATACGGTGCATGCAAACCTCGCGGGCGTACCGGCTGTGTCTTTGCCCTTAGGAGAACATCGAAATGGAATGCCTTTTGGCATTCAACTCATGGGACGACATTTCGATGAGGGCAATTTGCTGGCCTTTTCTCACCAACTGATGCAAGGGCAGAAAGTCGCTGTTGCCGATTAGGGGTTCAGGAGCGAAGTAATGATCCATTTTTATGACGCCTTCCCAAGATCCGTTACTCAGTCCGGAAGAACTTGCCGTTTTGCAAGACAAGACTTTCATGCCGCTGAAGTACAGCGTCAGTAAAAAGATGGAGGCTCTGTTGGCAGATTTGCGGGCAACGCTTTCAGAAGAACTGAATCAATCCCAACTTATAGTACCGGAAATCCTGCGAAAAAGCGATGGGAAAATCTCGCGGGGCGAAAACTATCATACCTATGCTTACCGGGTGCTGGATTACCCCAGCACATTTGACAAGCAAGATATCTTTTCATTCCGAACCCTGATCTTGTGGGGACACCACATCGGCTTTCATCTGCTGCTGACCGGAAAGTTCAAAGAGCGTTATCAAATACGGTTACTCGCAAACCACGAACAGGCTCCCTCAGATTGCTTTCTTTCTCAGGCAGAGATCCCCTGGCACTGGTTGCCCGGTGAGAATGAACAGTTGCCATTTTCTGGAATGGGCGAAGCAGACATACAGACGGCATTTGCAGCGCGAAAATTCATCAAACTCTCCGTTTACCTACCCTTAGGAGAATATGCTGCTATTTCAACGCGTGGCCTCAAATTATGGCAACAATGGGCGGAGATGTTATTTGACGAACCTGCTTAGCACCTGTCGGGAACCCAAAAAAGGCGGAAATATTTCCGCCTTCAACACTACACACTTTATCGAAAGAAGCTATTATACTTTATTCGCCTTGTCCGAGGGAATAGGCACGCTTTCCGTCAATTTCGTACAGGTTTTCAGTTTTGATACAGTCAAAGCCTTCATTTGCCAGTCGATACAGGAGCGAGATGATTTCTTCATGGTTTACAAAGACACTTTTTGACATGCCCTCGTTTCCTCCTGCAATCTTGGATTGGTAAGAAACAAAGCGACAACGCCAATGATCTGTACAATAGGTTTCCGGAAACCCTTGTGGATATACCTTGACCCCTCGGTTTGTGATCATTTTGAGTTTGAAATGGGGAGGCGCCAATTCTTCCAGCGCTTTTCCCAGGACCTCTGGGTTTCGGTCGGAAGCATCCCAATCCAGGAATATATCGACGCCAACCATTTTCTTTTTAGCTCGGGGAGCAGGTTTCAGAATGACTTGTATCGGCTCAAGGATTTTTTCATCCTGTTCGGCTTTTAGCAAGCCGGGCTTTTGCCCCAGACGTTCGATCACAGCTTGTGCGAATTCGTGAGTAGCCGCCCGCTTTTTAGTATAGGAATCGCTATACAGGTCTGCGGTATGAATTCCATCTTCCAGCGTTTTGAGCAGTGCATTGGTGATACGTTGAGCGATGTTGCCCTGTCCAAGGTGCGTAAGCATCATACAAGCAGCCTGAATCAGGCCGGAGGGATTGGCAATTCCCTGATCGGCAATGTCTGGAGCTGATCCATGGATGGCCTCAAACATCGCAATAGAATCTCCAATATTTGCCGAGCCTCCCAGTCCTACTGATCCTGCGATCTCTGCTGTAACATCAGAAATAATGTCTCCATACAAATTGAGGGTTACAATCACATCGAAGTGTTCCGGATTGGCTGCGAGTTTTGCCGTTCCAATATCGATGATGTAGTGATCCGACTCAATATTAGGATATTCTGCTGCGACCTCCTTAAACACATCATGAAATAACCCATCGGTATGCTTCATGATGTTGTCTTTGGTCATGCAGGTAACTTTTTTACGACCATTTACGCGTGCATACTCAAATGCATACCGGACGATGCGCTCGCAACCTGTACGAGATACCAGCTTTAGGCACTGTACGACCTCTGGGGTTTGCTGATGTTCAATTCCCGCATAAAGGTCTTCTTCATTTTCCCGAACCACGACCACATCCATTTGTGGGAAATGACTTTCAACAAATGGCGTATAGGTACGCACAGGTCGAATATTTGCATAAAGCCCCATCGATTTACGGATGGTAACATTCAGACTCTTATACCCTCCTCCTTGAGGAGTTGTAATGGGGCCTTTTAGGAAGACCGGATTGCTGCGAAGGGTTTCCCAGGCCTCCGGTGCGATTCCAGACTTATGCCCACTGATATACATTTCCTTACCTATGGTGATTGGGTCGTAGGTTAGCTTTGCGCCTGCCGCTTCAAGAATCGAGAGCGTAGCGTCCATAATGTCTCGGCCTATTCCATCACCGTGCGCTACCGTAACGCGAATTGGATCATGTGATAGGTGTTGGTTAGGGGCATTAAGGGTTTGAGCCTGCATTATCTATTGTGGTTAAGGATGAATTTATTTTAATATAGTAAAGCTATTATTATATATAGTTTTGCAATATTAATACGATGTATTGCATCTATTGTTTGGAAATGTTGATAAATAATTCAAGATAAGGGGGGAGGAAGCAGGGTAAAGGTAAGAAGGGAGAATAGCGGCTCAATACTGTTATTAACAGAAGGATTTGTCTGATCTCAACTGATCTGCTCGCTTATTTAGGTTTTCATACCCGCCCTATACGTGCTTATTAGGGATATAAGATATAATAGTAATGCTATTTTAAATGGTAGTTGAAATACTTTTCAAAAAAGTTAAACTATTATTTTTGGATTCCGTTTATCTCACTATATCCATTTTGTCATCATTAAACTTGTCATCCTGGATATAGGATTGAATCTATTTTTAGCTGCGACGGGCGGCTGATTGATCAGCAGATGTCTGGAGATATGGAGGCATTTGTAAATCATTGAGCCATCGCATCGCATAGGAGATGATTTTCTCCAATCAATTAAACAGTTCTTTATTACGATTTATTTGTGTCTCTATTTGCTTAATAAGTAGGAGATGTCTTGTTACATCAGGTAGCCTCACTCACGGCGTAGCTACCAACAATCCTACATGTTAGGTGAGACAATTATTAGGGTGGGGTTATTTAAAACCCCTTGACGCCTCCAACAGGAGGCGTCTTGTTTTTCGAATGAGGGCAATGAAACAGAAGAGAAAGGAAGGCCTATGGTCTATGCAGATTGATCTTTCTGCTTGAGAGCAAATGCAAACAACCCTGCACTGATCAGGGAAATCAACAACCCCACCGGAAATATTTCCAGGAAGGTAATTCCTAATCGAAATGGCGTATTCTCATTGTACATCGTCATCATTTCCTGTTGAGAAGCGATTTCTGCTGTGATGGCAGCATCAGTTATTC
>CAYGTH010000271.1:3603-9827 GCA_964352745.1 uncultured Bacteroidia bacterium | reverse complement strand
TGTCGAGACTCGATGTTTTTGTTTGAAAAAGTTTGAGGGTTAGTAAGTTCGATTGTCTGTATCCCGCACTCCCCAACGCTCAAAATCCCCCACTCTCTGATTACAGAAAAATCGTGATTCCCAGCTCCATCTCGGGATATTTGGGGTATCTGAAGGAAGTCGCTGCGCCTGTTTCAGCATCGGTACGAAATTCCTGAAAGACATCGGTAAGGCGGTAGGAATAATACAAGGCGATCCATTTGTAGCCCACTCTGCCGTAGATGCCATAGCGAAGGTCTTCCAAATCCCGGATACCAGTTCTCTTGACCGTTACGATCTCATCTACAGCCGTATCGTCGTATTTGAGCTTATAAGCCCCACCCATTTTGTACCCAAAATAACCTCCGGCTTCAATAAAGGCTTTGGTGTCTCCATCCTCATCTTTGGATAGATTGGCATAAATCCCGATGGGCATTTCCAGATAGGTAAAGCGATGTTTTTCTGAACTTACAATCCAGCTACTTGGGAGAGAATCGGGCACAGAGGGAAAGGTGTTGGCATTGGTTTGAGCGTAATCGGCCTTGACCCAGGTAATACCGGGTTGTAAGCGCAAGCCGACAGTATGCTTAAATAAATTGATTTTGAAACTGGTAGCAAGGGTAAAGGAACCCGAAAGGCCCCCGTTAAAATTTACACTATCGACTTTTTCAGTTACCAACATAAAACCTCGTTGGAAAATCAGGGAGAAATTACTGGCCCGATCTACCGGCAATTCTGTGCGGAAATCTTCGTCTTCAATAGATAGCGTGGTTGAGTCTGTTTCGATCTCCGTGACCTTTTGGCCATAGATATGCCCAAAAGCAAGTAACCCTATGAGTATAATCGACAATAAGCTTTTCATATGCATGGTGAATTGGTGGTGCAAGTTAAGGGTTTCAGATTTCATCTTTCAAGTTTATGGGCAGAATTGCCTGCATCCCTCCTGGCTTTCCATGACTCTTCTACCTAAAAAAACACTAGCTTTGAATCATGAAACGATTTAATATTCGTGTTTATGGCCTTCTGATAGAGGAGGGACGATTATTGGTAGCTGATGAGATTAATTTTGGAATAAAAATGACCAAACTGCCGGGCGGGGGATTAGAGTTTGGCGAAGGGCTGGAAGCAGGGCTGAAGCGGGAGTGGCAGGAGGAATTGCAGGTTGAGATTGAAGTAGGAGAAGTCTTTTATGTGAATCCATTTCTGCAAATATCGGCCTTCTCAGACGAAGAAGAAGTGATGGGGATTTATTTTTGGGTACGCGCCTTGGCCCCCTTAGCGGTTCCTTTTTCGGACCGTCCGCTGTATTTTGAGGAGGAAGAAGAAGGGGCACAGATATTTCGCTGGATTTCCCTGACAGAGATGAAACCTGAGGATTTTACCTTCCCCATCGATCAGTCTCTCGTACCGAAGTTGAAAAAGGCGAAGATATTGTTGGAGTGAAAATTGAACAAGGAGGCACGGAGACACAGAGAAATTCATTTTTGCACTTGGTAAATAGAACCCCGATTAAAGTCTTTTCTTTCTTGGCGGCTTGGCGACTTTGCGTGAGGCAAGAAGTATAGTATCAATTCATGATTCAGCGTCTTATATCCCGTCTTCAAACCGCCTTTTGGCAGCAGGTCATGACCTTGTTTAGCGGCTCGTTAATCGCACAAGGCTTGTTAATAGCTGCGGTGCCGGTTCTGAGTCGTCTCTATGAGCCGGGAGAATTTGGGATAGCGGCGGTCTTTTTTGCTACGGTGATCGTATTTGCCGTGGTGATCAATGGAGGCTACGAAACAGCGATCATGCTGCCTGAGCAACAGGAAGATGCGCTGAATTTAGTACGAATCTCTGTGCGGATAGCCCTGCTGGGGAGTGTAGGACTATTGGCAGTATCGGGCGTAGCAGGGGAATGGCTATTGGGCCTCAATCATTCAGAAGCATTAAGCCCCTGGCATCTGCTGATTCCCCTGAGTTTGATGCTGGAAGGCATTCGACAACCCCTCCGAACCTTACTCAATCGCCAACGACATTATCGATTATTGTCCATCAGCCGGATTATCAGATCCGTTTTTCAAGTAGGGCTAAGCATAGGGCTTGCCCTTGCGGGATGGGGCTTTCAAGGCTTGATTGTTGGATTCTTAAGCGGGCAAATCAGCTCCGCTATTGTGTTGATTCTGGGAACTACTGTTTCGAACCGGCAGGCCTTGTTTTCTTCCGGTAAATTGAGCGCCGTAGCGCGTTCCTACAGCGATTTTCCGCGTTATGCTATCCTGAGTACCTGGCTGAATACCCTGGCAAAGCAGTTGCCTTTCTTTCTGCTTGTCGCTTACTTTAGCGAAGATATTTCCGGATATTACAGCCATGCAGAGAAAGTATTGTTTCTGCCCGTTGCCTTGATCGGTATGTCAGTCAGTAGCGTCTTTTACGAGCATGCGACCCGCGCCCATCAGGCAAAAGGTCGCGCATTGGCCCAACTCACCCGGCGTACTTTTTGGCAAATGGCAATCATTGGATTGCCTTTACTCATCGTGATGCTCACAGCAGGCCCCTGGCTCTTCGGATTTGTATTGGGCGAAAAATGGATTCCTGCCGGGGTATATGCCCAGCGATTGGCTCCCTGGGCCTATTTATTAATCATTGGGATGCCCCTTTCCTTCCTGACCGATGTCCTCCGAAAATTGCCTGTCTTCCTCTATTTCAACCTGGGATTGTTTCTCGTAAGTGGCATTACCCTCTGGTACGGCGGTGCCTATTTAACCGAACTGGCGACGATTACGCTCTTCGGGGCAGGCGTAGCCTGTGTTTCTGTGGTGCAGATTGGGTATTTGATGTGGCTCGGGATGCGGGGAGAATGAAGATGTAACCATCTTTTATCAAACCTTGATTTGAAACTACAGAATGCTTTGCTTCTCATCTATTGCGTAGTACTTTTTAAACTTATTAATTTCTCTATCTATCCAATAATATACTATCCATCGATCTGAAAACTGCCCATCTTTCACAGAATTTATTTTTGCCAAATAAGAGAGTTTATCAAGAACTGGTAAAATACTTCTTTCTGTGCATAGGGAAGTAATAACATTGAGTGTAAGTTCTTCCTTGTTTTCATTTTGAATTGAATTATCTGACCAAATTTGGGATAGTAGATCGAAAGCGACCAGTAGAGATGAGTTTTCAGAACTGATAGAACCAGTTAAATGGTTTATGGAATTGCTGAATGGTGGCAAAAATTCATAATTCGAGAGATCAGCAGCTAATCTTAGCATACTTGAATCAATTGATGTATGGTAATAATTTAATTGCATCAACTGGATTGTTTTGTTTTTATATTCTGATTCAGGTAAACACCCCTTACTCAGCATGAATTTCATAATTGCCTGTGTCCAAGTCCCTTGAATCTGATATTCATTTTTTACTAAATCTCGGAATAAGACGTCATCGCTGAAAATTGGAAGCCTTAAATCTTTTGCAATAAGCAATGTGTCTGCAAATGATTCTCCATATATATTATCAAGTTTTGTTTTTTCAATGCTATTCATCTGGTATTTTGAAGGAGGAACACGATCATTTGCAATTCTTTTAACGAATTCTTTAAATAGTTCAATTTTACCTGGGGTATTCGAATAGTTCCCAGCCCGAAATGGCCCCTCTTGGAGTTGAAGTTTGTAAAGTAAATCGAATGTAGTGGTGGCAATATTTAGTTTTCCCAAACAGTCTAATATGTAATCCCCTAGATTTAATTCAAAAATGGTCAAAAGTGCAGTGATATCTGCACATAATGATGTTTTCGAATCTAATATTCCCAATGTTTCCTCCCATGATTTTGTCGTTCCCCAAGCCGACTGAATCCCAATTGTATTTTGCTGATTATATTCTTCCCAAAGCAGAATTGGGTTTTGCTTAAATGAAGAGGCAATCGTTCCTAGTGGAACTTTTCTAGCCCGGTATTGTATTCCCGCATCATCATATTTTTCTTTCCACGTATTTTCCTTGGTACTGAATCTTTCTAAAAAACCAGCTATATCCTCTGTGTTTCCAAAAAAGAATGGATTTTCATTACTGTCAATAGTCTCACAAAATGCGAGACTATCTCTAAACGCATGCAGGTATTTACTCGTGATTTCAACAATTTCCCATTCTGTATCTGAGTTTTTAAACTTGAAAATGTCACCTATAATTTTTCCCTTCAGGTTTAGATAATTAGGACCTTTGTTATTTATCTCCCTTTCTTTTTGATCCGAATTGGATTCTTCCTCAATGGTAATGATAATACTAGTACCAATTTTGCTAGTTAGTTTAATTGTAGATGTATCATTTACTGATTCTGGTCTGCCATACTCATCATCACCTACTTGAAATGAAGTAATAATTTGTACATATAGAATATTTGCACGCTGATTTCGCTCTCTTCTTCTATATTCATAGGCAATACGTAGGCCTTTTTTTCTGAAAAGAGGCCTGGCAAATAACTGCCCCAAATAAACTTTTAGTTGTTCGAAATCTAGTTCAAATATATCGTACTCCTGTCTTAAGAAGTGGTCAATTGCATTAAAATCTTCCAGTCGAAAGTTAATCCCAGAAAGCCGTAGTTTCATTGAAAAGTCTTTCGGGAAAAGCTTTAGATATTCTTCAGCAACCGATTTGGCTCGCTCATAATCGCCATATTCTTGATAAATTGAAACTTCATGAGGAGTGACATGAGACAATACACCGTAATTCGTTCTTAAATTTTGGAATATATTTAAACATTTGGCTTTCTCCCCAATATCATAATATAGTTGCGCTAGTCGAATGGTTAACTTGTTATCAAATTTGGGATTTATTATTCTTTCAAAAAGCCCAACTGCGAAATGGACTTCCCCTAATTCGACAAACCCTTCTGCCGAAAGATATATTTCTTTTTTAGAGAGCGATTCTGAAGAGGTTAACGATTTTAATTCATCTAATACTAAGGTAGAATTCTCAATTTCATCAAGGAACATCAAAGCTTTCACTTTGGTAAATAATCCACCTATTGAGCTTAGTCCAATCCCTCGATCAAGAATATCTCTTATTTTTTCTACCGCGTTTAATTCTATGAAGATATGTAATAAGATTTCTACCGCGCGATCATTAAACTCACTGGTAACCTCGGCTAGAATAAACTCTTCTAATATTTCAATGGCTTCATTTTCTCTTCCACTCAACGAATATAATTCGGCCAAAAACAAATTGCCTTCAGAGAGTTTCAGCTTATCCTTAATTGTTTCAAGAACTTCGATTGCGGTTAATTTCTCCCCACTAAATAACAAATAAAGCGCTTTGTTTTTCAAACATTCATAGTCGTCGTTTCTAATTCGCAAAGCATTATCTATTTCAGTGATCGCTTCATCGGTTTTTCCTAATAAATGTAGAATAAAACTCTTGTTGAAATATAAACGAACTTTGACATTTTTAAGATCACTTGATTTATAGAAATCGATATACTTCTCAAGCAAAATAAGAGCTTCGTCCATTTCTCCGTTAGTGGCAAGATCAATTTGACCCAAGTTGATCACCGTGAAATTGGCACTATGTTTTTCAAGTATGGTATCTAGTAAGTACTCTTCAAATATGATATTTGCTGGATTCTTGCATATTGCCTTTCTTATGTATTCAATGGCACTATCGTATTTCTTCCGTTTACGCGCCAAAACACTAAATGCAAAAAGAATCTTTTCATCTTCAACTATTAAACTAGGGATTTCTTGTCGGATTTCTTCAAATGATTCTTCTTCGGACCGAAGCCTAATAAAAATAGAATATGCCCCAATAGAATTAGGATATTTGGTCAGGTATTTTTGAAGATAGCTACGCGCATTATCTAAATTTCCCGTTGAAATGTAGGCATTGATGATATTATTGTGTGCAGCTTCGGAACCTGGATCAAATTCGAAGGCTTTGATAATATAATC
The DNA here is from genome assembly GCA_964352745.1 of uncultured Bacteroidia bacterium. Classification (GTDB taxonomy): domain Bacteria; phylum Bacteroidota; class Bacteroidia; order J057; family J057; genus CAYGTH01. Next base: position 3,888 of record CAYGTH010000271.1, on the reverse strand, counting down.
AGCTGCATTAATATTATCTCCAAGCGAATTATAGCATACTCCAATATTAGTAAGGACTTTAAATTTGATAGTATTGTTTGCCTCATCCCATATTGCTTGTTTAAGGCCTAGCAATTGCTCAAGTGCTACTTGTATTTGGTGCTTCTCAAAGAAATTATTATTAATGGCTAATATTTGTCGTTCGTATTCTTTTTGCAGCTTTGATTCTTCCTGTGAGTTTGAGTGAACTAGGTGATCAATAGTATTACTTACCATTCTTGTCAGAAGGGCCTGCTGTTCACTCAC
>CAYGTH010000271.1:0-3593 GCA_964352745.1 uncultured Bacteroidia bacterium | reverse complement strand
TTTTATCAATCGACTCGCTCGTTTTATGCAGATTGTTCAAGAATTTTGTCTCGACAGGATTCGTAACTTCTGCTACCAAGTCTTCATAAATTGATAAAAATTTATCGATATATTTTTGCGGTATTTCATTCCATTTCTTGATCTCTCGGATTTGACGATTAGTATGAAGACTTGGATCTAGTGATTGCTTTAAAGCTCCTTTATGTCTATTTTTAATTTCTTGCTTGAAGGCATTCTTCGAATCCTCCAACTTTAGAAGTATTATTAATTCTTGGTATTTGGATTCTCTTGCAAACAAGAATACTGTATGATAATAGAGCGAATCAAAGTCGTTCTTTGGATATTCAATCCTAAGATCTTTTAGAATCTTAAAAAAAGTTTCTTTCTTTCTTAATTCGGTATAAGAGTATTTCCCTAACACAGAAAATATCTTCGATATTGTGATTTTAGCTAATATACCTTCTGCACTCATTGCCTGTCTATTTTAGGGTGCCTACAATAGTAGTAGATATTTAATATTCAGATACCAGAGAATTTAATAGGGTTTTCGTAAAGATTTATTTTTTGTTTAGCGTTCTCTGAAATAAATATCTCACCTATTCCTCCATTCGCTTAAAAATCCCGCCCGTTGGTTGAATACAATTGGCCATCGCGGTGCGCGCGCATTTCCTTTGAAGGAAATGGGGGCAGCGTGAAAGGATGTTCCTCGCTTTAGGAATCAAGACCCAAGACCACAATAAACCTGAAGAAGAGGAGGAACTGTTCCCTACTCCACCACTGACAATTTCCCTACAAACTCCTCCACCCCTTCTGCCTCGGTTGTGACATGATAGATATAAATCCCCGGCTTGAGGCGTTTTCGTTCTACATCACGGAGGTCCCATTCTACTCCGCCGTCGCCATCTTTTTCTTCGATAGTATTGACATAGCGGCCAGAGACATTATAGACTTTGATCGTAGCTTGCTGGGTGAGATTGGCAAATCGAATTCCGTCAAACTGCTCATGTCGAATCGCGGGATTGGGATAGGCAAATACTTCGGAGAGGTCGGCTTTGTGGGACGAAAAGGTGGCAGTACTTCCCTCTTCCGAAACGCACACATCATTGATCGCGCAGACATCGGTAGCGGTGATGGATACTGCATAGCCCAGGGCACCGATTCGGGCCGGATCGATGGTTACTTTGACCGCGTCCATGTCATCACTGGCCCATTCGACACCAGTGGCAGCGCCGATGGGTAAAACCGAATAATTCGTAGAATCCAATGCGGAAACCTCCTCCAGTGGCAAATTGAAATAAAGGATCGCCTCCTGATCACTCACGGCTTCCCATCGATTGAGATAGAGGGCTTCTTCTTCTGGTTGTTCGTAGAAAAATGATTGGGATTGGCTCCCCGGATCGAGACATGCAAAATCGGCATCCTGAAAGGTCGTATCAATCACAAGTTGGTTCCAGCCTTCTGTAAAAGATTTGGCAAATGAGAGGACGAGTCGCTTACCGGGATTCCCCGTTTTACTGAGTGCAATCGCTGGGAATTCGTCATTGAGCCTGAATTTGCCTTTATCCTCCTGCCTGTCGATGACTGTTTCTGTGAAATATACTTCTACCTGCCGGGCACTGACGGCTACTACGCTGTCAACCCTGGGCAAGGGATGTGGACGGAGGACTACGAAATTCCCAAATCCACTGCTATCAGGCGATAAGCCCGGATTACGGGATCTTAATACATAGAGGAATTCACTTCCGGCTGGAGCATTATTATCGATAAAAGTAGTGCCTGTTACGCCGGAAATCAGGATGCCGGCAGAAGCACTATCCGGGTCTTGAACGCGGAGAATATCATAACTCGTGGCATTGGAAGAGGCCTGCCAGTTGAGTTGCACTTCGGTAGGGCCGAGCACTTTACCAGTCAGAGACGTAACGGTCCTGGGACCGGTGTAAAGAAAATTTTGTTCGTAGAAAAAAGCGGTATCCCCGCGCCCGATGGCGATTTCATTGACCCCATTGCCATTAAAATCCGCAATCAAATGATGCGTCGCCAGGTCACCATAGCGATACCAGGCCATGCCGTAGTTCATGCCATCATAATCGATGAGATAGGTCCGGGGAAAGGTCGTGAAAATCAATTCATCTGCAGGGTCGGTGTCAACATTTCCGGCTGTGGCAGCATTGAAGTTTTCCTGATCAATGTCGTACAGGATATCCTGCCAAACGACCTCATAAATATCGTTGTCTGTGCTTTTATAGATACGCAGCATCCAGTGCGGAGTGTTGTATTCAAAATCTCCATTCCGTAGCGAAGTAGTATGGGCCGCCATAAAAAATTCCGGCTTGCCATCTCCATCAAAATCTCCTTCATTCAAGTATACCCCGGATTTGGTGAGATTGGTGGTGTCGCTGTAAGTCAATTCAAATTGGGTGCCTCCTGTATGTTCGTAGATCAGGAGATCACCATCAAAGTCCCCGTAAATCACTTCCTGTTTGCCATCTCCGTCAAAGTCATTGACGAGGGCACGCGGCGCGATAGACCCCTGATAATTTGGAGTTACATCTTTCAAACGTGTGGACTCCTGATATTCGGATCCGCTCCGTTCCAACAGGACATAGTCCCGGAAGTTTTTGGTGATCAACTCCAGGTCCCCATCGCCATCTACATCGCCAAAGCGTGCCGGGAAGAGGGTATCGCCAGCCATGGTGAAAATGGGCTCTCCGGTTGGGAAGGAAGTGGGAGTCGCTTGTTCATACAAAAAAGTAGAATCATTGACCGAAGCGAGCAGTTCGAGCAGGCCATCCTGATCAGCGTCAGCAACATCCTTGGGCAGGAGAACGGGGGGGCTCGAAATCGAATCCACTTCCGTAAAAAACCCACCATTGAATTCCAGGATCTTCAATTTACCTGAAGCGAGACTGGGGGCATATTCATTCAACACGACCTCTTTGAGGCCATCCTGGTCAAAATCATAGGTTTCCGGCAAATATCGGCCCATTGGGATTGTGTAATCGAGGAGATTGAATCCCGACCGATCAACAAACTCATTTTGAAAACTGAAAGGCTGAAGTACAGATTGACCCCTAAGTCCGGACAGGTTGGTGCTTTGAATAAAAAATTCCCAGTCGCCTGAAGCAATAGATTCCGGACCTAGCAAGTAGTCGCCATTTCGGGTCGTCCGGTCAAAAGGTATTTGTTGAAACTCCGGATCGCCTACCCGTCGTAGATTGAGGGTATGGAGACCCTGATCCGAACTCCGAAAAATAATCAGGTGCTTTCGCTCCTGGTTGTCCCAGGCACCGGAAGACTGGCGGATCTCAATCTCAGGAGGCGTCAGGTCGCGGATAAACCGGATGCGATCCTCAGCAGTAAATCCGTCTGATTTTTCCACGCGTATCCGGAGGGTATATTCGCCTTCCGGAATGTCGCTCAGGTCCCACATGCCGAGGGTATCGTCTATCACCTGATAAATCTGATCGCTCAGGATCGGATTCCAGGGCGTCAGGTCTTCGATTCCTTCCTGCCATTCGAGGAGATAGGTCTCAAACACCCGAACGATAACCGAGCCGACAATCCAAACCCAATCGCCTGCTGAGCCACTCACA
>CAYGTH010000270.1:0-9833 GCA_964352745.1 uncultured Bacteroidia bacterium | reverse complement strand
CCCTAAATTCAGCATTTTCGCTAACAAATTTTCTGTCCCAAACATGGTCTTAAAATGCTGCGGCAGCGTAGTGATATCCGGAGCATCTTCATCCAGGCGCGTATCATAATCCCAAAAACGATTTCGAGTAGGCCGCAAGCCACTCAGCAAACTGGCGCGAGAGGCACCACACACCGGGACATTGCAATAGGCGCGGGTAAAAAAGGCACCCGATCCGGCCAATCGATCCATTTCGGGAGAAAGGATGTGTTGCGCGCCATATACCGCCAATTCAGGACGGAGATCATCCACCGCGACAAACAGGATATTGGGACGGGTTTGAGCCTCTTTTGAACCCGGCTGACAAGCGATAAAAGCAACAGTACAACAAAGCAATAGCAGGCGCATGGATGGATGTGTGTGTTTGATATAAAAACCTACAAAAGATGGTTACCCTATTTCGTTGACATAACCTCAACCCCTTCCCAGTGCTCGGGAATACCTTTCTCGATATAATGGCGTGTTCGTTGGAGGTAGTGTTGGGTCGGACGGTCCTGCGGAGCCAATGAAGCAGCCTGCTCCCAATTCGAGAGCGCATCTGCCAAATCTCCCTGGAAGTAGGCATTCATTCCTGCTTCGAAAGGTGCCAACAGTATTTTCTGGCTTTTGCGGAAACTATCCGATTCTCCGTCAAATGAATGAAAAATCTTCAAGGGTTGTTTCCGGCCTTTTACCTGTACTTTGCCGAGCAACCGTAAGCCAAAACCTCCCCTCTCCTCAATCTGAGATTCGGTTGTTTCGCTAATCAGGGTACGAACCCCAAAATGTTTGGTCAAGCCTTCCATGCGAGCAGCTGTATTCACGGTATCCGACACAACACTTGCCTCCAGTCGCAGGGTATCGCCGATGATACCCATCATAAGGGGGCCGGTATGAATCCCTATTCCAATCTCGATGGGTCTGCGCCCTTTCTCTATTCGATAGGTATTATAGCGAGCTAATTCCTGCTGCATGACAATTGCTGCACGCAAAGCATCTGCCGGTTCATTCATAAACAGCGCCATGATTCCATCTCCATAATATTGGTTCACAAAACCATGATGTTGCTGAATAACAGGCCCCATACGTCCGAGGTAAGCATTGAGGAAATCAAAGTTTTCCTGAGGGGTCATTTCCTCCGAAAGGGTGGTGTATGCCCGAATATCGGAGAACAGCACGGTTACCTCTTTTTCTACCTGATCTCCAAGTTTTACGTCTAATACAGACTCATGCCCCAGAGATTGAAGGAAAGCATGCGGGACAAACCGGCCAAAAGCAGTATTGATTTTTGTCAATTCCTGGTTGAGCGCCTGTTCTGCTGCGAGTCGTTTCCGTTCTTGTTGCCGTACCTTATACCCCAGACCCAGTGAAAAAACGATAATTTCTAAGGCCAGAGAACCGAAGAGAAATAGTCCTGTATCTGGAACAACATCCAACAATGCATTGAGAATGAGGGGCGCAATTCCTCCTCCGAATACGAATCCTGAACCAATGATAAAAAACCAGGCGACAGTCGATCGCAATCGGATCAGTCGAATCAGGTACACCAGCACCACAAGCATTTCAACCACATACCACCCTACTACAATGATAGAAATGATATCCGTAATTCCAGTTGGCAACACTGTCAGAAAAAAGGTAATGAAGATGATTGAAAGGCGAACACCGATCAGGATACGGAGTACCCGGTCCCACCGGGGCAGATTTTGTGCAGTTTCCAGAAAACTTCGGCCAAAGAGCAAATAGAACAGAATCATGCCACTCAAGCCTATCTGAAGCCATATAGAATTCCATTTGGCAAAGGGAAAGCCTATGATTGGCACCAACTCCTGCGCAACTGCAAAGTAAGTGGTCACCAGGATAGACAACAGATACAGGCTGTAGTACAAATAGGCGCGGGACCGCAGGCTGACAGATACAATCAGGTTGTAGATCAGGGTAATCATAATCCCTCCGCAAAAAAGACTCATCCAGATGGCAATCCAGAAAACCTCATCCAGGTAGGTATATATTCCCTGCCAGTAGTCGGTCCAGTTAGGATTGAACTCTGGGCCGATTCCCGACTTTTCTTCCATACGGACATACACTTCCGTCAATTCTCCGGGGGGAAAGCTTAGTTTGGCCCCATCTACGCCCAAAGGCAGACTTCTGGCAGCAGGCGGAACATAGTTTCCGGTTTGAACCTGTGTTTGCCCTTGTGAGTTGAAAAGATACACGACTACAGAGTCGGAATCACCCATTTTCATCATGGCAACCTGCTCCTGACTTGTCTCATTCAACACCCAGGCCCTGGCCCAAATTCGGTGGTTCAAGGGAAGCGGCATATCAAAACTGTCCAATGGAAGGTAGCCTCCGGCAAGCCTGACATCTGTCAAAGACATCTGCTGACTGTCGGCCAGCATTTCGAAATATGGAGCCAGATTATGCTCATCAATTCGTCCACTTACCAGGAGGGTATCCGGCTGTGCAACCCCTACTCCGCAGATCAGGCTAATGAGGAATAACAGGCTAAATGGCTTCCTGAAAGAGCAAGGTTTTTCCATAAAGGGAATTTATAAAGAAACCGGAATATAATCTAACCCACACATCTGATCAGAGATTATATCCATGTGCTTCTCACGGGATTTCACCTATCCTTATTTTACTACCTCTTCCAGAGAAGCTGCTTTGTTATAGGGAAGTTGATGTTCTCCTACCAAGCCCAGACGTTCGTTGATAGCGCGCAGATGATGGTCCACCCCAATTTCTGATTTGGGAATAAATCCGGGCACGGTAATGACCTGCGCAAGTACGCCCCCTACCCCACGGTGGATGGTGCCGCGTGGCAAGTAGATCAAATCGCCTACGGACAGATCGGTTTTTTGCAGAAGATTTGCAGCCTGCTCAGGTGTCACGTTGGCAGGAGCCTCCACCAGATCGACTTGCTCACTGGTAATGAGTTGGGCACCGGGCATGGCCATTTGCACCAGGTAAAATTCGTCAAAGCCCCCCTCTACCGGATGATAGTGCGTAAAGGAATCCATGATCCGCACACGATGTGCATTCAGGGAATGATAGAGATATGGACCGACTTTCCCTAGCCAGGTCAGTAATATGCGTCGATACGCACCCGTTTCCGTAGCACAGCCGCCTACCACATCTGTGATATTGGGATCCCAGTCCGGCCGAATAAAAGTCGGCAAGGTATCCGATGGCGTTTCGGGAACATAGAAACTCAAGAGGCCCAGCGCACTATCCGCAGTAAAACCTTCCCCGCCTTTCAACATGACAATATCTCCAACCGAGACTTTGGATGCCAAACCGGAACTTAGCGTTGCGGTTCCGCCGCCGGATTGCACAAATACAACCTGTGAGCCCTCAATTGCTGGTAATTCCGTAACCTCAGAAAACCAGGCCATGTCGTAGCCGGGATTGCGTTTGGCAAAGATTGTCCGGAGGTTTTCAAATGCTTCGGTATCGCCAGATGCCAGATGGGCGACTTTGATTTGAGAAGTGGCAGTAGTTGCAGCTTCGGACATCTCGTTATGATCGGGAGCAGTCGTTGAATTTGACGATTCGCAAGCTGCAAATGCAACAGCGATCAGTAGGAGTAAGAATAGAAAAGATTTCATAATTAGCGAATAGTTAAGGCGTCCGAACAGACAAGATAGAAGAATAGCGGGATTTTTCCATCTGTGCGAATTGCTTTGCACAAATGGGGGGCATGGACTCCGTAATTCATGGTTCGTTGTCCCGGTTTCGACCGCTCAACCTGACCGGGCGGAGAGCCTTTGAAACATCATGTCTTCTGGCTTCCGTCTTCTTTCTTCTCTCTTCTTTCTCCCCTTGCCCCTACGACTTCCCCGACAAGACAATCTGCACCTTATCCGCCTTGACGATGTCGCGCATAAACTGCCGGTAGTTGTCATAAGCGGATGCGGGCTGGCGGGTTTTGCGCATGCGCAAGCTTCGAATGTAAGTCATCGTACCCGTCTCGGGCCGGAAGTCTATGTCGGCGGTATAGGTGCCAAATTCACTTTCGATTTTCAGGGGCATATCCGGCATCGCCTCGATTACAAAGCCTTCCGGGAGGGTATAAGTGATCGTATCTGTATCGAGATAGGGATATTTTGTCAGAACAGGCTGGGTGCGGTCTTCCATCTTTTCGGGCACATTGCTGTAGCGTTGTAGCTGATTGGGGGCCAGAAAAAACCGTGAACCGGAAGCCGATGCCCAATTGGTGGCCTTGAGGGCATAGGAATATTGGTAAGTGGGTACATCAGCAGCCTGCGTTCCGTCAAATGAGTAGTTTGTCAATTCAAAGCTTTTCGCGTCGATTGTACTTCGCAGCCACTTTTCCTTTTCTGGTTCTGAGAGTTGGTCGATTCCCTCTACCAGGTCATCCTGCTGGTAACCCGTAGCCACCATTTCTACCTGCACCTCCGCATTTCCCTTTTTGTCAAGGACTACCTCCGCACGGCGAATCTGCTGATTGGCAGATGGTGGGCTGCTGGGCGTACGCACCAGCACTCCGCCTTCCGGCAAGGTCATCAGGCCATACCGATCTTCCGTAAAGCGGCCCAGGTATCCCGGTGGCAAATGACTGGCGGTACATTCCAGCCAGGTCGTATCGGTTTCCGTTGGTACACAAAGAATGACGTGGTTGAATTGATTGGCAGAAAAGTCCGGCATAATATCACGGGCATCGTCGCCTGCCCGGATCAGTACGGGATAGGCAGGTATCCCCGCAGCAGATAACATGCTCTGCACATAGTTACTCAAGGCTTTACAATCGCCATATCCATTCTCATACACATACTCCGGATCAAAGGTCTGCCAACCCCCAATCCCTAACTGGATGCTCACATATCGGGTGTTGTCCTGCATATACCGGTACAACGTATCGATTTTAGCCGAAGTGGATTCCAGGTTTTCAGTCATGGCCCACACTTGCTGTTGCAGGTCTTTCGGCAAGGTCTGCCGCCCCTTATTAAGGGTAAAAAAGAATACACCGAAGTCTTTCCAGGACTCATTGCTCCCCTTATAACCGTCAATTTCAAAATTAAGCGGTGCCAGGTAGACCACAGGCGTATATTCCCGCCAGGGTGGCCCGTTCACTTCGCTTTCAATTGCCGGTAAGTCCTCCACTTCCCAGCGGTATCGCTGCATACCATTCTCCGTACCCATTTCCGGCTTCTCATTGATATTGAGGCTTTTGTATTTGATCGGTTGGCCGGGTTGGGTAAAGACGTCGAGGCGCGCAAATTCTACCGCCAACCGCTCTTCATCCTGCGGTACCCAGGCGGGAAAAGCAAAGAGACCTTTGATGCGTTGTCGATAGCGGAATAAGACTGTATAGGGGAACCTGTCGTAATTGAGGGTAGCAACCTTCACCCGACTGTCAGTTGCAAAACTACTTCCAGACGCGCTGATATCCCTGATTTCCTTGGCCTTAAGCCGACGGACACTTTTTCCGGTGGCGTCAAAGATTTCGCCTTCAATGGATTCGATTTGGTCAAAATCATCATAGAACACAGCCAGGGTAGCATGGTCCTGAGCGGCCTGCCTGTTCAAACAGGTAATCACCTTTTCTACATAGATCGTAGCCCGTTTTTCATCTCTGACCTCAATAGAAATTTTGTGAGAACGCACGACGGCATTGGCGTCTTCCTTCAGCTCTTTGGGGATCAGGTCTGTCCGAAACCCCTGTGCATAAGCAGTGGAACCCCCAACTAAACCCGAGATCAACCCCCATAACACACATATCAGGATCGGATGGGAAACAATTATTTTATTCATGTCCTATTCACTTTTTTTCAAGACAATCTGCTCAGCATGCTTGCCTACTATGTACTCAAAAAATGCCTTTATATTCCCATATTCCTGTGGTGAAAACACCTGCTGTGTGATGGAAAGATCGCTCACCAATTGCAGCATATTTCCCATAGATTGTACCTGATAGGAAAAAGTACCCCCTTTATTGGGCAGGGCAATCCGGGTGGCTTCGGGGAGTTCATCCACGACATATCCTTCCGGAAGAGCAAGGTTAAAGATATATTGCTCGTGAATAGGAGCGGCAAAATCAACCGGATAGCTGCGTTCTTTCAATTTGAATGGATTTTCTGACTGAGCGGCAGACAGCATGGGTTGAATGTAGATAAAATCTCCCACTGCATTTACATAATCACTACTGGTAAATTCACAGGCAATCACAATCGGCGAATTTCGCTCCTCGTAATGCTTTACCTCTACCGACTCTATTTGTGCATCGGCCCAGTCATTCATCATGTAGGTGTTGGCAAATTCCTTCTCATCTTTTTCCAACTTATTGAGCCTGTACCGGGAATCCGCTGCATGATAGCCTTTGCAGGAGTGTGAAAATTTACCTACCAGATTCCCTTCGGCATCCAGGCTCAGGTTGGCCATAATGGTCATGTCCTGCTTATGGCGCGCTTGCAGACTGACCCAGTCCGGCTGTTTGTCATCTACCAAAAATCCCTGGCCATTGAGGACATTTTGCGGAAGCATGCCAAAGGCGGTATAATCACTGGTACCATCGAGCAGCACCTCCCCTTCTGACATGGCTGCTAACACGATAACATGGTTGAACTGACTGGCAAGTGGATAGAGACGTTGTACCTTTCCATGGTTACGGGTACTGGTAATCACCGGAAAGGCTTCAACGCCTGCCTCCCTGAGCATGGTCAGAAGAATCAGATTAATAGCGCCACTACTCCCAATTTTCTGTTCCCAGGCTGTATGCAGCGGTTCACTGACGACATCCGAATAGTCTCCATCCCAGGTCATCGAACCCCTGACAAATTCGTAGATCAACACTACCTGCTCATCTGTCGATTTCCCTGCTAACGGAAGGTCTTTTACAAGGCGTTTGATTTTCCCGTCCTTGAGGCGATCGCCAAAAGAGGTCCATTCAAGATATTGCTTCGCCAGGTTTTCCCAGCTACTTAAAACGGATTCTACAGGGCGCTGCGGGAACTGCACAGTCTGTAGTTGGAACTCCAGGGAGGCAATGTGATCACTGGCTGTGGTCATGAATGGTTCTTTTACAAAGCCCGGTACCTGTTCCATGATATAGGTTGTTTCTTGTCCCTGGTAGGAGAGGCTTTGGGTTGTCACCGTACTTTGGCCCCCGGAATTTCTCAACCCCGGCTTGGTTCTGTCACTTCGGGAGATAATATTGATGTTTCCTTTATAGCTGGAGCTTTCATTACTGGTCAGGGGCATTCCGCCTTTAAAGAGTGGTAAAAATCGGAACCACTCCGGGATACGGGTTATGTATTCACTGTGCGCTACCGGGTAATATTTCTGGAAATACCAGGGCCGGATATGGCTATAACTCTCTGAGGACAGCATGTAAGAGTACTCAAATACAGCTCCTTCCTTTACCTGGGGTAGCGTAAATTTGACTACTTCAACTCCATCTTCCAACTTTTCATGCAGGACGTCTTTTTTCGATAGTTTGACACTTTTGAGCTTATTTCCTTCCATATAAAAGGTTTCTCCTTTGACATTGGTCACCTTTTGTCCGCCAGAAGCATGGTGCTGAATTTCTACCTCGGTCAGGTCAAATGCGGATTCATTGAAAATTTTTACACGCCGGTACATCGTATACTGAAGTATCAGTCCTCCGGATCTTTCCTCAATAGAGGCCTCTCCATAATCGCTGAGAATCACCGCTGCCGCCGCCGTATCTGCGGCATACTCAGTCATTTGCAATTGCTCCGCTATTTCTTTGAAGTTGGTTTTGGGCGCTTGAGCAGTAAGCGAAAAAAATGAACAGCTAAACAGGAATAAGAATAGGATTTTGTCTGACAAAAGGTGTCTCATGATGTGATTTAATTAAAAAATGCGCTGCCACACAGCTGTACTTACAGCTGTGAATAGGTGTATCGGATTAGGCTTGCGTGTAAACTCCCCTTATTTCTACTGTAAGATACGTTTTTGTTCAATATTCCACAATCTTATATATCATAAATTCGAAAAATCAAAATCTTCGGATTCCCGCAAACGCAATATCTTGCCATTGTACTTATGCGCATGGAATATTTCACTCCCCTGCCCTTTATCCGGTAAAAAATATCACCAAAAGAAACAAAGGCCCAATCCAACCCTCACTTTCCGATGATTATGTACATTTATACTGGCATCAATAGATGTCCAGATTTAAGTTTGAGTATTTTTGGTCTTTGATCTTCTACTCTATTTATTATGTCCAATTCTCTCATCTCCGAATTACAAGCCTCCCTTGGCCCCGACAAAGTCCTGACACATGAATCCGTTCAGGAACGCTATTATCACATCTGGCACATGGAAAAGGGCCTGCAAGCCCGGGCAGTCGTCCTTCCTCATTCGACCGAAGACGTATCGGAAGTATTGAAAATTTGCCATGCTCATCATCAACCCATATCTATCCACGGAGGTCGTAGCAATATGGTCGGCAGCACTGAGACCCAGGCAGGAGAAGTTGTCATTTCCCTGGAGAAGATGAATGTGATAGAGGAAGTGGATGAGCAAAGCCGAACCATGACGGTTCAGGCTGGAGTTATATTGGAGCATGTACAGGATGCAGCTCGTGAAAAAGACCTGCTCTTTCCCCTTAATTTTGGGGCAAAGGGCTCCGCTCAGATGGGGGGGGTAATCTCCACCAATGCGGGCGGCATGCGGGTATTCCGCTATGGCATGACGCGAAATCTGGTGCTGGGCGTGGAAGCAGTCATGGCAGATGGGACGATCATTTCCTCGATGAAAAAACTCATTAAGGACAATTCTGCATATGATGTAAAACAGCTATTCATCGGCTCGGAAGGAACACTTGGCATAGTTACCCGAGCAGTGTTAAAGCTGGTAGAAGCCCCAAAAAGTCGAACCTGCGCTTTTGTGGCGTTTGAGCACTATAATCAGGTAATGGATTTCTTGAAATACATGGATCGCGGCCTGGCCGGTACGCTCAGCGCCTTTGAACTGTTTTGGAAGGTCTCTTACGAGGCACTCACTCGTCCACCTGCAACATCGCCTCCACCGCTTCCTGCCGACTATCCCTATTATGTCCTGCTGGAAAGCCTCGGCAGTGATCAGGAGCAAGATCAGGAACGGTTGATTGCTTTATTAGAATCCGCTTTGGAAACAGGGATGATCCTCGATGCTGCGCCCGCTCAGTCGGGTTCAGACCGGGAGTGGTTTTGGAAAATCCGAGAAGAGGTCGACAATATTGTAGTCCGCTGCCCCAATGATCAGCATTTTGATATCAGCCTGCCCATTCCCCTGATCGGTCCGCTCGTCAATCAATTTGTAGAAGAGTTATGGAAAATCCCTGAGGTAACGCAGGTGTTCCCCTTTGGACATGCTGCGGATGGCAACATTCATTTTGTCATCGGAAAAAGGGAAGAAAGCGATGAATTGATCAAACAAATCAATCAGATAATCTACGCGCCTCTTCAGGAAATTGGAGGTTCAGTCTCAGCAGAACATGGGATTGGGATGCACAAAAAAGCCTACCTGTCTCTTTCCCGAAATCCTGAAGAAATTGCCCTGATGAAAACGCTAAAACGCAGCCTCGACCCTCGCAATATTCTCAATCCGGGGAAAGTGCTGGATGTGTGAACATCCTGAACAACAGATTAGGCTACCGTAATCAAATGTTTCTGCCCCAAAGGGTATCTGCAAACTCTTCTTTCTTTGCGTTCGTAGCGTTTTTCTTTGCGAGCCTTGCGGTTGTTTTTCGCTTCATGGAAAACTGAGCTGACCTTCTTCCCCCGGGTGCAGGCCAAAAATCCACAAAGAGAAACCACTCAGGCACTTAGGACACTAAGCAACCA
>CAYGTH010000269.1:0-9867 GCA_964352745.1 uncultured Bacteroidia bacterium | reverse complement strand
GATTTCTGCAAAAAAATAGACCACTCGCTTTCGCGCAGATCCTTTTGTTGGCGATAAGGCAGGCGTGCCTCTCGCTATAGCCGGATTCCGTTCCGGCTATGCATGTTTTTCGCGTAGCGAACCCTGTATTATCTGAATCCGCCAATAGTTCCTTTGGGACATCCGCACCTGCCTGACAGGACTGTCGGAAAAGGCAAGCTGACAAAGTAGTCTTGACAAAGCGGAGGGCGATCAGACTTCCTCTTCAAACGCTCGTGCCGGAAACCATTTAGAGATCGCAGTCTCAATATCAAATACCTGAACTGGTTTGCTGATATAATCGTCCATTCCGGCTGCAATACAAGCTTCCATATCTCCTTTCATCGCATTTGCGGTCATGGCAATAATAATGGGACTGTTGGATCGGCCCCTAAAAAGTTGCTTAACCTCTTGTGTAGCGGTTAATCCATCCATATCAGGCATCTGGACATCCATGAAAATCAGGTCATATTCCTTGGTTTCCACGGCTCGTAGTACTTCGAGGCCATTTCCTGCAATATCTACCCGGTAACCAATTCGCTGTAAAAGCTGAATCCCTACTTGTTGATTGATCAGGTTGTCTTCTGCTAATAAAATGCGAAGCCCTGGCTGCAGCTTGAGCGGCTTACTGATGGAATCTTCAGTGAGATGGACATTACGTCCCACCCGGTATGATCGGGTATTGAGTACAAATCGAATATTCTCTAAAAAAGGGATTTGCTTTACCGGTTTTGCCATATAGGCTGTATATAGCCGCTTTTCCTCTTCGGTCGGAGGACTTGCCAAAGATGTCAGCATGATGATGGGGAGTTCTTCCCGACTATAAAAAGCACGAATAGAACGCGCCAGATCATTCCCATCCATTTGAGGCATGAGCATATCAATAATGGCAAAATCTACTGGAGGAAGGATGTCGTCTTCTTCCTGGTATCCGACAATTAATTCCAATGCCTCCAGCGGATTGTTGAAATCCAGGACTTCCATGCCCCATTTTCTGCACCTAAGGCGGAGGATACTGAGGTTGGTTTCATTGTCATCCACGATCAATACCCGCGCTCCACGCATATTATCATCCCGCAGAGATTCGTGAAGAGGCGGAGTGGAAGGATCTACCTGTACCTGAAGGGTGACATAAAAGGTAGAGCCTTTCCATTGCTGGCTTTCGATCCAAATATCTCCTCCCATCAGTTGGGCGAGTTTTTTAGCGATGGCCAGACCGAGGCCGGATTGATTGTATTTTGGGGTTTTTCGGGAACCTTTTTGGGTAAACGGCTGAAATACCTGATCCAGCTGATCGGGAGGGATTCCAATTCCGGTGTCTCGAACGGCGATCTCCAAAGTGGAGGTCAGATTATTCTTGGAAAGTTGCCGGATTGAGGTGTAAATCTCTCCTGTTTCGGTAAATCGGATAGCATTGGCTATCAGCGTGTTGAGGATTTGACGGAGGCGATTGGGATCTGAAATGATCCAGGTGGGGGCTTCCGCATCTACGTAATAGATCAGTTCTAACTGTTTTTCATCTGCAACCGGTGAGAGTTGTTCATACACAGATTCGACACAATCGACCAGGTTAAAAGACTGATGTTCCAGGCCCAGTTTGCCAGAGTCTATTTGAGAATAATCCAGAATTTCTCCGATGATATTCATAAGATTATCCCCGCTTACCTGAATGGTTTCGAGGTAGGACCGTTGTTCCTGCGAAAGGGAGGTTTCACTGAGGAGTCCGGTCATGCCCAGAAGCGCATTCATGGGAGTCCGGATTTCATGACTCATCTGTGCCAGAAAATCCGCTTTTGTCTGAGCACTGCTGGTCGGTTTAGGAGAGGGTACCAGTCCTGAAATTTTCGATTTTCGTGCCGTGATATCTTCGAGGGTAATAGCCAGTCCATCCCCCAGTTTTTCAGCTCGAATATGGAACCAAACAGTATGGAGATATCCCATTCGGAATTTTCGTTCTACATCAATGGGTTTTTCTGTTAGAATGACTTCCCGAAAGAGATCCAACAAGCCATTTTCTTCGCATTGTGGAAGGAGGAAAAGCAGGCGATATCCCGTCAAGTCGTTAAGGTCAGAAGCGAAGAGGGCAACCGCTTTTCGATTGCAGAGCAGGAGTTCAAAGTCAATGATTTCCCGGTCTCTGTTCCGGATGGGACGAGCAGCGATCATGCCACTCGCAGCCTTTTCAAAAGTGCCGTAAAGGAGTTCTGTTGATTTCTTCTGGTAGGTAATATTTACACAAGAACCCGTAAGCCTAACAGGGCTGCCGGTTCGATCGCGAAGAATTTTTGCGCGGACATACACCCAGATATAATATCCTTTTTTATGTCGCACCCGGAACTCTTCCCGAAAAACGGTGGAAGCACCTCTCAGGTATTGCTTAAGGGCGAGGAAAGTAGGTGCAAGGTCAGTGGGATGAATCCGGGCTCGCCAAATATGATTTTCCGGGATGGCGTCTTCTTCATATCCTAACATTCGCTTAAACTGAGGCGAAAAGTACCAGGTGTTGTTAGGGAGGTTCCAATAGAATAAGCCGTCGTCCGAAGCCTGTAAAAAAGTCGTGTAGTGAGCATCTCCCAGTTCTGAAATTTCAGGATTGGATACCTGGTCTATCGCATGTGCGGAAATGGAAACACCAAGGGGAATATCTCCTGACCAGGCGGGTTTAAAGTGAACCCTATAGCTACCTGCTTCCAGTTTGGTTTCGATGGTGATGGGATTTCCTTGCAGGGCATCTTGATGATAGGCATCCCAGTTTTCTGACCCTGTTAATTCTAGTAAGTAGTTGTAAACAAGGTCGGTTTCTTCTGCCAGATTGATCTCGGAATGGCTGAGCACGTAGTCTTCAAATGCTTGATTCCACGCAATTGCCTTTCCCTGTTCGTCAGCCAGCCATTGTAAATCCGCATGACTGTCCAGGAGAGCCTTTTTATACTGTTGACTTTGCGTCGCATGTGCTACAGCCTGACTCAGATATTGGATGTCACTCAGGTGGAAAGCATAAGTCGCACCTTTGTATGCAGAAATGGCGTGCACACTTATTTGAGCCTCAAAGATCCGGTTGCTGCAAGATCGGATTTTTATCTGTTGTTGTGGCGTTCTTAGCAGGTAGGATAATTCCCGCACTTTGTCAGGCATGACATATAATTCCGCCATTCGCTTGCCGATCAATGCATGGGAATCTGGCGCATCACAGAGGCGCATCGCACTGGGATTTACCCATTGGATGACTCCTTGTGCATCGGTAAGAAATACTGAATCAGGCCCTTTGGTTAGTAATTCCTGAAAAAAGCGCAACTCTGAGTCTCCTTGTTGATTTGTTTTTTCAGTCACCCAGCGGAGGCCAACCGGGATGAGTGCTCCGACTAAGAAAATCCCTCCCGTAGCCATTCGCTCCATGAGGGTTCGATCTGGAACGTAGGTAAGCGCAATTCCGATACCTGTCAGAAAGATGAGTTGAAATACGATTAAGTCAGAAAATCGCTCATAGCTAAACGCAACCCAGGACACCGTCAGGACTGCCAGAATCAGGTGGATGGGGGCAAACCCATTGATGAGGGCAATTCCAAGTGTATAGGAAGTCAGGAGATAAAAACTGATTTGGAGGAAAATATTGCGGACCCGATGATCCGGATCCTGATAATAGTCTCCTATTAGTAGGAGGATAAAACTGAATCCTAAAGCAAGACGTCCCCAAATTGGGTCAATATAATAGGGCTGAATGGCATGGCTGATGAGCCCTGAAATCAGGGTAATCAGGGTGGCTAGCACTAACAAGAGGCGATACCGTGTCGTACTGACCAGATAGGTGCCGCCCAAAGAATTAGTCGTATTCATGGTGTGAAAGTATAGAAACACCGCTTATTGAATTGTTCGATAAAAATGAAAATCTAACTCATGTTTAACTCTGAACTATTTTGGTGGCAGGATGGTTGAATCACGACAGGAACTAAAGGAAGCCTGCCTTTCCTTATTCCGGGATATATTGTAAATTGAATAGCGCCAAAATGTACAACCTTTGCTTGCTGGAATGTGTAGTCCTGTGTTGAAAGGCTTGATGGTCGACTTTTGCATACTAACCTACATATATATGTGAGGCTGTTTTGCGGATTTTTGTACTAACTAGAACAGCCTGCGTACCGCTTTCCGTATAGGAAATACGTCAATCTTAGATATTCATGAGAAGAATCATACTACTTCATTTGCTGATTGGGTTATTGCTTGGAACTCCCGGTTTTATTGGAGCCCGGACAACTGGATTCATCCTGAATGGAAACGCGAAGTCCGTCAAGATTCCCATTGAAATTCAGAATAATATCATTTTGATCCCCATTCAGATTAATGGATCATTTGAGATGAATTTTATCCTGGATACAGGCGTCAGAACAACGATCCTTACCGAGCCTGTCATAGCCAGTTTTTTGGACCTGGATCGGGTAGATCGTATCCGGGTTCGGGGATTAGGCTCCGGTACTGTTATCAATGCGGCATTGGCTCGTAATGTTCGGATGTCGATACCTGGCGTTACGGGAGCAGGAATTAACTTAATCGTATTGCCGAGTGGAGTTATTTCCTATTCCGGGATGTTTGGAAAGCCTGTCTATGGGATCATTGGATACGAAATATTCGGGCAGTTTGTAGTAGAGATTGATTACCACCACAAATATATTCGCCTTTCGGACCCCAATCGATTTACCTATCGGGGCAAAGGCATACAGATTCCCATCGATATTCAAAAATCAAAGCCCTATGTGGCAGCCACCGTATTGCAATCAGATGGACAGAAAATAAGAGCCCGCTGGTTGGTGGATACCGGAGCAAGTCAGGCGCTTTCTATGTTTAGCCGGGATTTGGAAGCCCCTGCTCAATCCATCGTTGCTTTCGTTGGAATAGGACTGGGCGGGGATGTGCATGGAAAATTAGGGCGGGTAATAGGGCTGGAAATTGGCAATTTTTTCCTCGAAGATGTGATTGCCGGATATCCTGACTCTGCATCCTTGAGTTTATTGCCAAATGAAATTTCCTGGTACGGAAATATGGGATCTGCGGTTCTTTCCCGCTTTCACGTGATTTTTGATTATCCGGGCAAACGATTAATCCTCAAAAAGGGACCTAAATACCGGAAACCTTTTCGGTACAATATCAGCGGCCTGGAATTGATCGCAATAGGGGATGAATACAATGAATTTATGATCAGCTACGTACGACCCAATTCTCCTGCGGCCGCCGCAGGCTTACAAGCCAGGGATGAAATTCTTTCTCTGAATGGGTTTTCCACTTCCAATCTGGACCTTAATAACATGTACAATGGGTTGGACAAAAAAGCCGGAAGAGTTGTTTCTTTGAAGATCAGGAGAGGAAATGAGGTTTTTAAGCGTAAATTCACCCTCACAGCTGAAATCTAAAATCTATCATGAAAAGTATATGTGTGTTTTGTGGTTCCAATGTGGGAGCCCATCCTGCCTATGAGCAAGGAGCAAAGGAATTGGGAAGGTTACTGGCTGAAAAAAGAATCACCCTGGTGTATGGCGGTGGGAAAGTAGGCCTCATGGGCGTCATCGCAGATGCTGCCCTCGAAGCAGGCGGACAGGTGATTGGTGTCATTCCGGATTTTCTTCTCCAAAAAGAAGTCGGACATATGGGCCTGACGCGTATGGAAGTGGTAGAGACGATGCACGAGCGTAAGCAAAAAATGGCAGACCTCTCTGACGGATTCATTGCCATGCCCGGTGGAATGGGCACGATGGAAGAACTGTGCGAAATCCTGACGTGGGCGCAGCTGGGCCTCCATCAAAAACCTTTTGGCCTCCTGAATGCTGCCGGATATTATCAGCCACTCATCCACTTTTTTGATCAGATGGTCAAGGAACAATTCCTCCATCAGGAAAATAGAAATATGGTGCTTGCCAACTCCAATTACGCAGCCTTGTTGGATCAAATGGAACAGTATCAGCCCCCGAATGTTGAAAAATGGCTCAACCGCAGTAAGACATAATCCCGGTTGGCGATAGCAAAACATGAGTCACCCCGGATTTTATATCCCCCCAAACCGTCAATTTGTCATTCCGGACGAATTTCATTGCATAGCTTTGAAATTCGATCCGGAATCTTCCACCGCTGGTATCAGGCTTTGATGTGTTAGCAGGAGATTCCGGGTTGCTTTCGGAAGCTACGTAACCTCAAGCCCCCGGAATGACTGACGTCTTGTTATTATTTTCCCAAAATTCGGGGTGACTCATGTTACTTCTGAAGCTGATGTATTCCCCTTCTGGAAAAGCATCAAGCATCACATAACGGATTTTAGGAAATCGCACAATTCTTTTCCGGAACCCGTTAAGGGGCCTGTTGCACTTGTTTTAATTTTGTCTTTTACGACCTGAAAATCCCGGGTTTCGGTCTTGCTGCGAATGCGGATACCATTTTCATATTCAAATTCTCCTACCAATTCCAGGAGACGGTCCCCTTCTTCATCCGTAAGGTCTAACTTTTCGATAGAGCCTGCAAATGCAGCATCTCCGCCGTAGCTGGGACAGCCATAGTTGAATAATGTCAGTTCAAAATTCTCGACCGTAGAGGTAATCATTACCTTTTGAGCATGGCCTGATTGGGAGAAGCACAGCAGAAATCCGAAAAAAAAGAGGGCAAGTGCAGTTGATTTGTGATTGTTCATTGGGTTCAGTTGAGTAATTAATATTCAGATAATTGTGAGTGGAATACCAAATGGGGCGAATTCCGGTGACACAAAATTAGAAACCCTGCCTCCCTCGATCCATCACCCATATGCGGTATTTCTGCTAGAAACCTGAAAGGGCGTAAGATTATGCGTCAGATAATAAGGTATCTGAGATGCTGAAATACGTATTTTGTATCATTCACAAACGTTTCTCCCATTTTATTCGGAATGCTCTGATTCCTGGTCCTCCTGATACACCTGTAAGGTCAGCGTATTCATGAGACAGCGAACTGGAATGGGGATGGGTCCCCGTCATCAAACAAGTCTGAAACAAAAACTTTTCTGGGCAGGCGCCGGAGGTGCCTTGATATTGGCAGGGGTACTTGGTGTCATGAACTTTGGATTGGATCATACCAATGAAGGCTTGATCGTAATCAAAGAAAATGAAATCCGCTTCCTCGGCGGAGACCTTACCAATACGACTGGAGCCGGATTCCACAACGAAGGCCAGACCTACTACCAGGGTGATATTCACAATCTCGGTAATATGACCTGTGGGAACTGTGAAACGGGCTCAAACTATCTCAATGATCAGCAAGACCGCCTTCAGTCGGTCGATGGAACTCAGCCGATTCAATGGTATGATGCCATATTAGATAATCACAGTGGGGTGGCGCTTAAGAATGAATTGAGTATCATCAATAGCTTCTCCTTTCGGGATGGCGTTGTGCGGACAGATCGCAACAGGCCCAGCCACTTTGTGCATTTTAGAGAATCCGCCATTTATGATGGGACCACGGATGAGCGACATATAAATGGATATGCAGGCAGGACTGGTGATGGAGAATTTGTATTTCCGGTTGGAGATGGGAATGCGCTTCATCCGGTACAAATCAGCTCTTATGTGCCAGATGATTTTGTAAAGGTGGCGTATTTCAGGGGAGATCCTGAACAAGCGACTATTCCGGGAGGGGGCAATTTTAGCCGATCCGCTTTCGATCCGGATTTACTCACAGGGATACATGATAAAGGCTATTGGGCGGTGGAGGGAGAAGGACCAGCTTCCATTACCTTGTTTTGGAATCAAAGCGATGACCTGAGCGGTTTTGTGGGAAGGATTGATTCCCTCGTTGTCGTGGGGTGGAATGGGCAAGAATGGACCAACCTCGGCAATGCTTTTGCCAGCGGAGATATAGATCAGGGAAGTGTGACCTCAGATATGCTGGATGCAGGAGAATATCAGGTGTATACCTTTGGGAAAAATACCCCTTCCGAGTTTGGCATTCAGTTATTGACTTTCCGGGGAGAGTGGCAGATGAATGACGGCCTCCTTAGCTGGTTAACAAATCGCGAAATCAATTCCGATTATTTTGTTCTGGAACGATCGATCGACTCCCGGGTCTTTCAAAAAATCGCAGAAATTCCAGCGGCAGGGATGTCAGATGATCCCAGGGAGTACGATTTTTTGGATGAAGGAATCGCCTTGATGGGTATACCGGTATTTTTCTATCGCCTCAAACAGGTAAATCTCGATGGCCAATTTAGCTACTCTCATATCGTCGAGTTGGAAGTGAAAGAGCAGGCACCCGTCATCGAATTTACGGTTTTTCCCAACCCTGCTTATTCAGAAGTAAATATCCGATTTAAGTCTACCGAACCCACTCCATTTGAGCTTAAGATAATGAGTATCAATGGACAAGCGGTACATAGTGGCATGATTAGCAGTGGGGAACAATTGCAGATGTATGTCGATAAATGGGCGACCGGACCCTATTATGTCCTGATCTCAAATGGAGATATTTCCAAAACAAAAAAGCTGTTGATCATTCGATAGACAGGATAAAAATCCTATCGCTGGCTAGATATTTCTTACAGAGACTATTTTGTGTAATATGAAAATAATTTTACCAAAGAAAATTTCTTTAAGACGAACTAATTTGCCTGCTCAAAGAACAAATACAAGCGTTATGAGCCAATTGATACTCATTACGAATCGTCTTTTTTTGTTCATGCTTTGCTATTTAAGCCTTCATGTTGTTTATGCACAGAATTCTGGAGTAGGTACACCCAATCCTACTCATACACTGCACGTGAAACCTATGGAATCAAACCCCGAAAAAAATCCGATACGGATTGAAAATTTACAGGATTATCTGCCGACATCAGATTCGATGCTTGTGGTGGTTGATCCTGCATTGGGGGTACTTCGATTGATTCATATTGACTCTCTTCGTCAAAACCTGCAATCCAATGGCAGTACAAGTTGGTTTGGAGTTACCCAAAAACCCCCTGGTTTTGCAGATAACATAGATCATGTGGAGGATGCTGATGCAGACCCATCAAATGAAATCCAGGATGCAACAGAAGTATCACTGGATGAACCTTCTGACCTGAACGATAATGGAACGCCCGAATTATCTGTTCAGGAGGCAATTGATGCTTTAGCTGATAAATTGCCAAAAGGAACCTTTAAATCAATTGGACATGCCCGTTCAGCTGGTCTGGATGATGGCGATTCTTTTTATGCACACCCTGAGGGTGTGATGGGATGCAGCGGTTGCATCATTACTTTATTACCCGGAATGAATTAGACGCACTTTCACTCATGAGAAATAAGCTAATTATTCTTGCTCTTTTTTCCTTTTCAAGTCTTAGTTTGATTGGACAGTCCATTACCGGTGGCGCAGGGATCACCCATGTCGTTGGCGATCCTGATGACATAACGCTGACCCAGGGAGTGGATATCCATGAAAGTAATATCTGTTTTGATCCTACCAATCAAATCGTATATTTTTTCAATCCCTCTGGCACCATTGGAGTAAACCAGTGGGACGGGGTATCGGTAGGAAGTTTTACCAATACCGATACGCGTCTGACCAATCCTGCCGTTTCTGGTGGGAATCTGGTTTTTGACATCTTCAACGTCGTAACTAATGCGAATACAGGAGCTCAGGTAAGTGTGCCCATTTTGAGTATCGCGCCTGTTCAGGATATTCAGGGAGGAGGCGATATCAGTGTGTCAGATGATGGAAGCGGGACCTATACGATTTCTTTTTCTGAAACCAATACCAGTCTGACTATCTCAGGGAGTACGCTGACCTATACCGACGAGACGGGTGCTGACAATGACATTAGCCTACCCGAATCAGATGGATCAGAGACTTCCGTAACAGCCGGAG
>CAYGTH010000268.1:0-9900 GCA_964352745.1 uncultured Bacteroidia bacterium | reverse complement strand
CAAGAATTGATAATTATTGTAATATTGATCTTCAATAGATATCCCATTCACAACTCTGAATTTTCCCTGGATGAAACGCTTCTCTTCTCATATTCTTTCGACTCTCCTATTCGGACTCGGCATAAGCCTTCCGATTCTCAGCCTGGCGCAACCTGGCAGTCCCAACAAGGATACCACCTCTCTTTCTCTCAAGCCCGTGCGTATCGACGCAATTCGCATGGAGAGTACGGAAGCTCGAACTCCTATGGCCATATCGATCATTGACCAATCTCTGATCCAACAAGGAAATCAGCAATTGAGTATTCTTGAGTCACTTGATCCGGTTCCGGGTTTGGTTGCGCTTAATCAGGAGAATTTTGCGCAGGACTTACGCATTTCCATTCGCGGATTTGGGGCCCGTGCCGCCTTTGGCATCCGGGGCGTGAAGATTCTGGTTGATGGTATTCCGGAATCAACCCCCGACGGACAGGCACAGGTAGATAATATCGATATGGGGGTCATTCAAAACATTCAGGTGATCCGGGGGCCTGCCGCAGGGCTATATGGCAATGCTGCCGGGGGCGTCTTACTGCTCCAAAGCGAGCAAGCACCTGAACGATCGATGGCTGAGGGGCGAATCACATTTGGTTCCTACAACCTTCAGCGATACCAGTTTAAAACCGGTTTTCGATCAGGGAAATTGAATGCACTCATCTATGGTGCTCATACGCGCATGGACGGGTATCGGGAACACAGCGAAGTTGAAAATACCCTCCTCAATGGGAGGTTTGAATACACACCTGATTCATCAACCCGCATTTCCCTGCTACTCAATTATGTAGACAGCCCTATTGCCAATGATCCTGGAGGGGTAGATTCCACCCTGTTTACTGATGAGCCTCGCCAACCACGAGATAGAAACAGGGACTTTGATGCAGGCGAAAGTGTCCGACAAGGACGTATTGCGTTGATTGGAAAACACCAATTCTCCGCAAAATCCAGCTTGCAGGTGCGGGGCTATTTCCTCAATCGGGACTTTGAGAATAAGTTACCCTTCGCATTTGGTGGGGCGGTAAATATCAATCGAAATTATGCAGGCGGAGGTATTAGCTACCAATATTCCAGCCTAATCGGCAGTATGCCCTATCGGCTTCAGGTAGGAATGGATATTGATAATCAGGCGGATGATCGCACCCGGTTTATGAACAATGAAGGGGTTCTCGGTGATCTCACCTTTGACCAACGGGAAAGCTTCCTGAGTATCGGCACCTTTGCTATTCAGGAACTCTACCTGACGCCTCAGATCAACGTCAATCTTGCGCTCCGATTTGATGCCTTGCGGCTGGAAGCAACAGATCGTTTCCTGGGAGACGGAGACGAGAGCGGAAACCTGAGTTTTGACCAACTCAACCCTTCATTAGGCATCGTATATGCTCCCCTGGATCGGCTCTCTCTCTATAGCAATGTGGCTTCCAGTTTTGAAACCCCAACCCTGAGTGAGCTTTCTGCCAATCCGGATGGCGGAGGGGGATTTAACCCAGAATTAGAAGCCCAAAAAGCAGTGAACTATGAAATCGGTATTAAGGGGAATTCAGGTCGTCAGTTTCAATATACGCTTGCGCTGTTTTATATAACTGTATTTGACGAATTGGTACCTTATGAACTAGCCGCTTTTCCGGATCGGGAGTTTTATCGAAATGCGGGCCAATCCGGACGTGCAGGCGCAGAACTGGCTGTTCAGACACAATTGACCCGACACATCGATGCAAGCGCCAGTTATACCTATGGTGATTTCTCATATCGGGATTACGAATCCAATGGGGATCGTTTTGATGGAAATTTCCTCCCGGGAATCCCGAAACACATGGCCTACGCTGGTATTCGCTATCAACATCCCAATGGTTTTTTTACCAGAATCTGGACCCGGCATACAGGGAGCATGTTTGCAAATGACCAGAATACAGTTGAGACAGATCCCTTTACGCTGGTAAATTTTCGCGCAGCGTGGGCCCTTGAACTACCCTGGGGAATTGTGGAACCCTTTGCTGGTGTTAACAATCTACTCAATCAGCAATATTCCGGAAACGTGCGGATCAACGCATTTGGAGGCAGGTTCTACGAAGGCGCAGCAGGGACGAATGTATTTGGGGGAATTCGGGTCAGATTAGAAAAATCCTGATTCCGAATCTCCCGGGCCCCGTTCGGCAAGTTCCAGCCCCATTAGCTCTATAATTTTGTATATTTATTAGCTGGCCTTTCCCAAACCCCGAGTGTTATATGAACCACAATTTTTCTTCTCCCTTTCACCCCCCCCTACGATTTCTCCTTACTTCTTTTCTATTATTCATCTTTTCTACTCACGCATTTCAGGTCGATGCACAGCATTCTGCCGCCCGGGAATGGAATGAAGCTTTGCTGTTTGCTATCCGGAAGGACTTTGCCCGACCGACCGTACATGCCCGAAATCTGTTTCATGCATCTATTGTGATGTACGATGCCTGGGCTGTTTATGACGATCAGGCACAGCCTTATTTTTTAGGCGATACATTGAATGGATTCTCATGTCCGTTTACTGGCGTTTCTACCCCATCTGATATCGCTGCGGCACAGGAGGAAGCTGTTAGTTATGCAGCATACAGATTACTACAGCATCGCTTTCAAAACTCTCCCGGGGGAACTACAAGCCTCGCTTTATTTGATTCGCTCTTCGTGGCTATGGGATATGATCCTACAAACTTCAACATGAACTATGCAAATAGCCCTGCAGAGTTGGGGAATTATATTGCGGACTGCATGATTGGGTTTGGCTTTCAGGATGGATCCAATGAAATCAATGATTATGGGAATATTCATTATTCGCCTACCAACCCTACGCTTTTGCCCATGTTGCCCGGCAATCCCACCATCAGCGACCCCAATCTATGGCAGCCCCTTACCCTGAATGTATTCATTGATCAAAGTGGAAATGTGTTTCCGATTAATACGCCCTTGTTTTTGAGTCCGGAGTGGGGGCAAGTTCCCGCCTTTGCTATTCCCGACAGTAACCGGAGTCAGTATTTCCGAGATGGAAATTCCTACTGGGTATCTCATGATCCGGGAGGCCCGCCCCTCATTGACACCGCAAATGCAGTTGGGGGCACGGAAGCCTACCAATGGGGATTCTCACTGGTTGCGGCCTGGTCCTCGCACCTGGATCCTGCCGATAGTGTCATGTGGGATATTTCTCCGGCAAGCATTGGCAACATTCAGGACTACCCTACTGAGATAGATAGCTTGCCCACTTTCTATAATTTTACTGAAGGAGGCGATTATGGAACAGGCCATACGCTGAATCCCCATACGGGTCAGCCCTATACCCCTCAAGTGGTTCCGCGTGCAGACTACGCCCGGGTACTTGCCGAATTCTGGGCAGATGGGCCTGATTCAGAAACCCCACCCGGACATTGGTTTACCCTACTGAATTATGTCAATGATCATCCTCAGTTTGAAAAACGATGGGAAGGGGACGGCCCTGTGCTTGCCCCACTGGAATGGGATGTAAAAGCCTATCTATCGATGGGCGGCGCTGTTCACGATGCGGCAATTGCCGCCTGGGGTATTAAGGGTTGGTACGATTATATCCGGCCAGTATCTGCAATCAGGTACATGGCAGACCAAGGGCAAAGCAGTGATACGGCTCTGGCTAATTATTCTCCACTTGGCCTGCCACTGATCTCGGGATTGATTGAAGTAGTGGATAGTACTGACGCCTTATCCGGTCTTTTGGATGAGCATGTTGGCAAGCTTAAAATCAACTGCTGGAAAGGCCCTGATTATATTAATAATCCGGCATCTGACATGGCTGGTGTAGATTGGATTTTGGCCGAAAACTGGTGGCCCTACCAGCGTCCTTCTTTTGTTACGCCACCTTTTGCGGGGTATATTTCCGGCCACTCGACCTTTTCCCGTGCAGCAGCAGAAGTCATGACTCACCTCACAGGAGATCCTTTTTTCCCAGGAGGTATGGGAGAATTCATTGCTCCACAAGACGATTTCCTGGTATTTGAAGAAGGGCCCAGCCAGGATATTGTGTTGCAATGGGCGACTTACAGAGACGCCTCGGATCAATGTAGCCTGTCCCGAATATGGGGAGGCATCCACCCGCCAGCAGATGATATTCCCGGACGACTGATCGGCATTACAATTGGCAACGATGCATTTGCTCAGGCGGAAAGCTATTTCGATCCAAATGGACAAACGGATGTGGCAAGTATCAGTCCGTCAATTCTGATAATCGCGAGTCCGGATACTGGCATCGCTAACTTTGGGCTGACCGTTACCTTTGACAATAGCATGGACACAAGCAGTGTCCCTAGCCTGACTTTTCCAGTTGAAGACCCGACTGCCATTAGCTTGGTTTTCAATCCGGATAGTAGCTCCTGGCTCAATAGCTACACCTACGAAGCACGATATGATGTCCTTCATTCCGGGGAATTGCTCGATAGCATTGATGTGCGAGTTGCTGGCGCATTGAATACAGAAGGGCAGGCTCAGGCGACATTTGATGGGAGAGATCAATTTGCGATCGAGATGCAGGCTCCTACTGTGGATATGTTGATCCCCAACAGAACCATGCTCGCAGATGAAAATGCAGGGCCGACAGCATTCCGGTTTCAGGTCCGATTTGATGAGGAAATGGATACGCTAGTAGCTCCACAGGTTTCCTTTCCGGGAGCCAATCCACTCTTGCAGAGTTTTCTGATTCGCCCCGATAGTACCCGCTGGCAAGATCCTCAGACCTATGTTGTCGTATATGACCTGCTGGACGCAGATGAGACTTTGCCGGAAATTGGTATTGTAGTTGAGTCGGCTAAAGATGTATATGGGAATGTGCAGACTCCTTATTTCGGCACCAATGAACTCTCGATTGACACCCAAAACCCAGATCTCCTTTCGTTGGTTGCCGGTACAGACACCATTCAATATGCCGATATTGGAATGGGCACTTTCGAGCTGACCTTAAGTTTCTCTGAAAAAATCAACCCAGCCATACACCCCCTGATTACCTTCCCCGCAGAAAATCCCCTTGCATGTTGTCTCGTCGAAAATACCGGCGCAAGTGGGTGGGTTTCAGATTCAATTTACCGGGCTACGTATGATGTGCTTGATACAATCAGCAATTTACTGGATATTGATATCCATATCGCAGGGTCTATAACGGATTTGATTGGAAACAGTTTTTCGCCACAGTCTCAGCTGGATGTATTTCACATTGACATTCAACCAGATTCGAATCTCCTGGGTATTGAACCTTCTCAGGGCGAACTCATTTCTCATATTTACCCCAATCCAATAAAACGAGGAGAAGTATTACGATTGGAATTTGAGGCGAGCAGCAAGCCCTTAAGACTTGCTGTTTTTGATGCAGTTGGCAAACGGATAATATCTCAAAGACTGGAGGGAAATGCAGGCGATCGACTAGAAGACCTTTCGACAAAGACATTATCTCCCGGTCTGTATCTGCTTAGTATTCAATTGGAAAAAGGGTTGTTAACAGGAAGATTTTTAGTGCAGCCATAGCCTTTGTCTCTTCTCATAAGAATTAATATCAATCTATCTCAAGCGTTTGGGACTCTGGGTGTAGGCCAGTTTTCCATAAAGCGAAGAATAACCGCAAGGTTCGCAACAAAAAACGCTACGAACGCAAGGAAGAAGAGCTTGCAGATATACTTTGCGCCCCTTGCGAGTCCTACTGCGCCCTTTGCGGTTTCTCTTTACGGAATTTTGGCCTACACCCGGGACTCTTGCTCCAAGGCCGATTCATGGGAAATAACCAATGTCCCATATAGCGTCATGCCTGCCGAAAGGATCAGATAAGCTATAAAAACCATTGTCGCGCCCGAAAACAAAAAGCTATCCATTCCATACCAATTCCCGCTTTGATAGGTCAACCCCAGCGCCAGGCCCGTTCGCAAAAGTTCCATCGGAATTGCCAACTTATGCCGATCCATCAGCGTGGTATAGGAGAAGATGGAAATAAACAGGAACAAACAATAGAGAGCAATTTCGACAAAGGGAAAATCCCCAAACCGCAAGAGGATATAGTAGAGCAAAAGGGTATTGATTGTCAATTGAAACCAGGCCCATAGCTTCATGAGCGTCGGGTTATAGGGGTTGTATTTCTCTCGGGCATATACGTCTTCCACACTGCTAACCGGGTACTTTTCCTGCACATCGGCAGGTCGCCAACCCGTTGGCATGAACCATACCCTGAGCTTGTCCCACCCGCTTTGAGTATGCCATGCATCTTGCATGAGGGTCCAAATGTGCATAAAGTTGATCAGTACGGGGTTCCAGGTTCCTGCCGGGCGCTTTGTTCCATATACCGGAGGCACATCTGTGATTTCGTCCTGAAAGGTGCCAAACCATTTGTCCCACAAGATAAAGATGGCAGCATAGTTTTTGTCGAGATATTCGGCATTAATCGCATGGTGCACGCGATGATGAGCTGGGGTTACGATGAGGTGCTCCAGAAACCCCATTCGCTTAATCAGCCGCGTGTGATACCAAAACTGCGCAAACAAATGTAGCGGAGCCATAATCCCCACGATCTGTGTAGGGATCCCAATCAATGCCATCGGGATATAGAGGAAAAAATACACCCCTACAAAGTCTGAAATGGTCTGGCGAAGGGCACAGGAAAGATTGAACTCTTCACTACTGTGATGAACGATATGCCGATTCCACAATACATTAATCTCATGGTTGAAACGGTGCGACCAATAGCTTGCAAAGTCAATTCCGATAAATGCGAGGACGTATAACCACACTGTTGACTGAATTTCAAAAATCGCCAAATGGGAAACCAGCCAATCGTAACTAATGATTACGATTGACAAGCCCAAAATGCTTTTGATGGTGTTAGTCATTCCAGAACTCAAACTGGAAACTGTATCCATGCCCTGATTGACTTGTACTCCCATTAATCTTGCCGCAAGAGATTCGATTATGATCAATACAAAAAATCCGGGAATGGCAAAAGTGAGTGCCGTAGCATATGCTTCCATAGCCTATTGATTAAGCGTCCTTTTAATCCTCGCTGGAGGCCTCTTCCTGCACTGAGCAGGAGCAGCCATTCTTATACAGATTTAGTCTCCTGAATATACAAATTCCAGCTATTCTTTCCCTACCGCATAAGGGTAATATGCCCTGTATAGGCTTTCTCCCCAATTTCCAGCCGATAGAAATAAACGCCTTCTTTTGCGTCGCCATCCCAACCTTCATTGGGGTTATTGGAAACAAAATGCTCCTTCCCCCAGCGGTCATACACCTTCAGGAAGAATCGTTCTTTCCCCGTGTACATCACTTCGAATGTATCATTGATTCCATCGCCATTAGGTG
Source organism: uncultured Bacteroidia bacterium (assembly GCA_964352745.1). Classification (GTDB taxonomy): domain Bacteria; phylum Bacteroidota; class Bacteroidia; order J057; family J057; genus CAYGTH01. The sequence goes on along the minus strand of CAYGTH010000268.1, from coordinate 2,541 downwards.
TTATCAAATTCGGAATCAGGAGATTAGGCTCCACCACTTCAAATGCTCCGTAGGTAACAGCGCTTACACATCCATTTTCATCTGTAACGGTCAGGGTAACTTCATAGGAACCCGCATCCTGATAGGTGTGAATCGGATTCTCATCAGTTGAAGAACGTCCATCCCCAAAGTCCCACAACCAGTTCACGCCGCCGGACGCCAAATTCGTAAATCGTACCACAGCACCTGGCAAGGGCTGCACCTCACCCGGTCCGGGATCAGAACCAAAGTCTGCGAATGAGGCATCACTGGTTTGGACAACTGTACTGGAAATACTGCTTTCACAGCCCCCTTCTCCTGTAACTGTCAGAGTAACCGGATAAGTCCCTGCTTCCGCATACACATAATGTGGGTTTCGCTCATTGTTCACTTCGCTTCCGTCCCCGAAGTCCCATCTGAAGGCAATTGCATCTGTGCTATTATCCATAAAACTCACTTCCAGCCCCTCACAACCCGTAGCCTGGCTGGCAAAATAGGCAGCTTCAGGTGTTTTGTTTACCTCAATATTCAGGCTTACCGTATCTGCACAAACCCCTTCTCTCACTATCAGTGAATAGGTAAGGCTTGTATCCGGGCGGGCAACGGGATTTTGCGCATTCGCATTATCAAGTCCCGCGGAAGGACTCCACTCAAAGCTTGCATTCCCCAAGCCGCCCACTCCATAGAGCTGGGTACTTTCGCCTTTACAAATCCGAGTCGTATCTGCTTTGATTTCAGCAAAAACGGCCGGGGCTACCGTCACCAAAACTTCATCTGTTGTCGGGCAATCCCCGGCAATACTTGCTTCAACGATATAGCGTGTAGTACTCTCAGGGCTGACACTTACTACTGGCAAACTATTACTCCCAATCACGGATGCCTGAGGTAACCAGCGATACGTTACCGGACTCGCGGGGCTTGTCGTCGTAAAGCTGTGTGTTGCGGCTAATTCGAGCTCGGTTCCTTCACAAATCACGGTGTCGGCACTCAGGGCCTCAACTATTGGCGTAGATTCTACTGTAACCCATACCTCTCCCATCTCTGAACTACATCCGTACTCAGAAGTTGCAACAATCTGATAGGTAGTCGTAAGCTCCGGACTGGCCAAAGGCTGCCCAACTGCAGGGTCATTCAGCCCAATGGACGGGCTCCATGAATAACTGTACTGCGCGCCTGCGGGATCTCCCGAGGCACGGCCATCCAATTGAACTGTATCCCCCAGGCAAATGGTCTTATCTTCTCCCGGAGAAAGCGTAGGCTTCGTATCCACAATCACGGTAACAGAGTCCGCATAGCTATCGCAGCCCTGGGCACGAACGACCAGGAAGAAAGTCGTGGTAGCTGGAGGACTCACCAAAGGAGTTGCCGAACCGGGATTGCTGATAAAATTCGGAGTGGGTGTCCAGAAATAGGCGTATTGCCCATTTGAGCCATTTCCAAATCCTTGTAATTGAATGGTATCACCCAAACACATTGCAGTATCGGATCCTGCATTCGCAATTGGAAGTTCTTGTACATGAACGGTCACCGTACTCAATGTATCAAGCGTATTGGCAACGCTTGAGCAGCCATTTATGGAGGCTCCAATCAGGGTATAAATCGTTGTTGTATCCGGGCGGGCGAATGGATTTGCAACAGAGACATCACTCAGGCCTTCGGCGGGGAACCATTCATATTGAATCGGCAAAGGGGCTTCATTATTCGCAGCTACTCCGCCAGCCAGAAATGCTCCGGGCCCATCTTCACATATAAACACATCTGCTCCTGCATCCATCTTCGGTTTGGCTTTCACCTCCACCTCTACGGAATCAATGCTGCTGCTACATCCGTCTTGATCAAATACCTGGAAGTAATAGGTTACCAGTTGAGGCAAGGCCCCGGATACGGTTGGCAAGACGACAGGGTCCTCAACAAAGGCATTACTTATGCCACAATTTGGGGGATTATCACAGGTCCACTCATAAAAGAGTTGGCTTGATGCTCCAGCAGTAACGGAAGCATCTAATTGAGCCCCTCCACTTCCTTCACAGAAACTCACATCGGCCCCCGCAGAAACCTGAGGAACTGCATGTACCTGGATTTGCTGAATGGAAACGTCCGTACAGCTTTGCCGACTTACTGTCAGCGTAACGGTTTCCATTCCATTGCCTCCCGGAAAAGTAATACAACCGGGGTTAGGAAGACTTGAGGTTTGGGGAACCGCATTGGGCCCAAAATCCCAAAGGTAGGTCTGACCTGAACCGAGCGGCACCCCTGTATAGGTAAATGTGATACAGCTATCCGAACAAATAGAAGCAGTACTGGTACTAAAATTAGCTTCTGGCTCTTCAACCACTTCAAAGCTTATTGTTGCACTATCGCTTTCACATCCATCCCGGGTAACGACAAGGGAAACTGTTTTAAGCCCAGGATCAATATATGAAACCGCTGGAGGGCTGGCAGCCGTACTGGTGCCGGGATTTGCCCCGCTTCCAAAGTTCCATTCGTAAGTATCTACATTTGCATCTCCCGTTGAGGTAAAGT
>CAYGTH010000267.1:0-9907 GCA_964352745.1 uncultured Bacteroidia bacterium | reverse complement strand
CACGCCGCGAATGTAATTCGGGATTTAGACATTGTTTCCGTCCCGAATTCTCAAACTCCCGATTTCAAGTTCAAATTCAAGCTACTCTGGGGCGTCAATGACGTCCGATCTTATTTTTGAAAGCCTGTAGCGGGTTACAAATCCCGCTAAGCTATTGCTTTTTTCTTGTTGCTCTTCGGGATTTGTAATCCCGAGCCGCTAAGCGACTGGGCCTTCGGCCTGAAAAGAAATACCAAACACGGCTTCGCTTAGCGAATACAACTTTGGTGGATCGGAGGGGTGAGTTGAATTTGCATGTGATTGTTGAACTTGCGCTTTTCAAGCTCACGGCTCAAAAGCCAGTTTCGCCCCGGTTTCTGCTGCAAATGCTACCATCTTAGCCTGAAGAGTAGCTACAATTTCCGGATGATCTTCGGCCAGATTAAACTGCTCAAAGGGATCATCCATCAGGTTAAACAAGGTCAATTCTACCGGTTCTTTGCCTGTGTGTAATTCCGGTGAATTCCAGCCATCAGCAGGCGGGGCGATACGCAATTTCCATTTCTTTCCGCGAACCCCATCGAGTCGGCGACCCGTGAAATAATAATAGTGCTCATGCGGAGAGTTTTCACCTTCAGCAAGTAAGGGCCAAATATTGGTGCCATCCAGTTTTTTGCTAGGGGCTGTTGCGCCTGCCACTTCGAGGATTGTGGCATGGATATCCATGGTTGTAGCGAGTTGTGCACTGACCTGACGGCCAGGGATTTTCCCGGGCCAGCGGATGATAGCCGGTACGCGATAGCCGCCTTCGTAAGAGGTCGCCTTGGCTCCGAAAAGAGGTCCTGTTGTGCCGCCATGCCACTTTTCGACAGGTTCAGTCGTGTACATCCGCGGGGGCATATTCCGCCAGGGACCATTGTCACTGGTGAATACGACGAGCGTGTTTTCATCCAGCCCTTCTTCTTTAAGCACGTCGAGTAACCGACCAACATTGGCATCAATTTCCTCAATCACATCTCCATAGCGGCCTCCGGCTGATTTTCCCGAAAAAGCCTCCGAAGCATACACCGGCAAGTGCGGCATAGAGTGGGGGAGGTACACGAAAAATGGCTGCCCCTTTGAGCCTCGAATGAACTCAATCGCGGCATCTGTATAGCGTTGGGTCAGGGTAGTCTGATCTACGGGTTGTTCGTCGCGGGGCTGGTCATTGCGATAGAGCTGCAAAGGGCGATCTGTATTGACCCAGGGTGGCATCATGTCATTGCTGTAAAGCAGGCCCAGGTATTCATCAAATCCGCGATCGGTTGGCATATATCCTGGGACTGCACCCAGGTGCCATTTCCCGTATGCTGCGGTTCGGTATCCCAGTTCCTTGAGAGCTTCGGCCAGGGTTCGTTCTTCCTGTGAGAGTCCCCCTTCGGATTCCGGTCCCAGGTTGCCCGGGAGGCCGACATGCATGGGATACCGTCCCGTCATCAGGGCTGCGCGGGAAGGCGTACATACTGAGGCAGCCGCATAAAAGGAGGTCATTTTGATCCCTTCCCGGGCCATTTGATCCAATCGGGGCGTGTGAATGGTGGGGTGCCCGTAACAACTCAGATCCCCATAGCCGAGGTCATCGGCGAAGATGAGGATGATGTTGGGGGGCGAGTCATCCGCGGATGCTGCTGGTTGTTGGCAGCTGATTCCCAAACATGACAGAGCGATGAAACAGAAAAGGGAAATAGTATGATTCATAAAGCCTGAGAAAATAAATTAACATTTGGCGAATAGGATTGGCGGACCGGAATCCGCCAATAGCCCTTACGGGGCTAATTTGCTATCTTTTATCTTTCTTCTTCTCAATACACCCCTGCATTCCGGTGGTCTCCCCAGCGGTGTTTGATCGTGCGTTTGAGGGGAATCTGCATCCCATCTGTGCTTTCCAGCCAATCATAAATCTCGCCGGCGAGGCTTTTGATCAGTGCCTGGTGTTCAGGACTCGCAATGAGGTTATTCATTTCATTGGGGTCTTCCTGGAGATCATAAAATTCATTGGTATCCCAGATTCCGTGGTAGCGGATGTACTTATACCGATCCGTCCGAACGCCGTGCATCGTCGGGGTATGTGGGAAATCATACTCCCAGTAGTATTCGTAGAAAACCTTGTCGCGCCATTCCACTTCGCGCCCTTCAAGTAGCGGGAGGAAGGATTTTCCATGCATATGCGCAGGTGTCGCGAGTCCCATCAGTTCCAGGCTTGTCGGCCCAATGTCAATATTCTGAATCATTTCATCCCGCACTTGCCCTCCTTCTAATATCTCCGGGCAGCGAACGAGGAAAGGAACTTTTACAGACTCTTCATAAAACTGACGCTTGTCGATCAGGCCGTGTTCTCCAAAAGAAAACCCATTGTCGCCCATGTACATTACCATGGTGGATTGGTCCAGTCCGGCTTCTGTGAGATAATTCATCACCTGCCCGATGCTTTCATCTACGCCGCGAACCGTTTCGCAATAGCGTTTGAAGAAGGTCTCAAAATTCATGTCTCCATGATACATGTAATCCACTCCATGCCAGCCTTCGCGCTGCATCTTTTGCCAATCGGGCGTACGACCTTCGCCATAATAGGTGTCCGTTTTATAGGGTTCTTTTCCGGGGTTTTTGCCTCGAACCTGAGGGGTGGAAGTTTCAAAGGAAGGGGGAAAGAAAATCTCTTCTGTTTCGTAGCTGTCTTTATGGCGTTCGGCGGGAGCAAAACGGGCATGCACTGCCTTGTGGGAGAGGTACAGAAAAAAAGGCTTGCCCGCATCCTGGCGATTTTTCATCCATTCCAGGGCATGTTCCGTCAGCAGATCCGTGATATACGTGCTGCTGTCATATTGCACATTTTCGCCATTGATATTGAGGTTGGGCGCATAATAATTCCCCTGCCCTTTGAAGCTTTCCCAGTGGTCAAATCCGGGGCGGGGGCGGTCATCGCCGTCGCCCATATGCCACTTGCCAAAGAAGGCCGTTTCATAACCTGCCGCCTGGAGGTATTGAGGGAAATAGACCAATCCCTCTGGCGTAGGGGCCTGATTGTCCACAACCGTATGGCTGTGCGTAAATAAGCCCGTCAGAATCGAAGCCCGACTCGGAGAACATAAAGAAGTTGTTACAAAGGTATTGGGGAAATAGGCACCCTCAGCTGCGAGTTTGTCCATATTGGGCGTTTGAAGCCAGGGTACTTTGCCCGTAAACCCCATGAAATCATAGCGGTGATCATCACTCAGGATGAAAATCACATTTCGGGGGTTTGCATTGTCGATTTTATCTACTGTGAGGGCAGTATCCTGATCCGTAGTGCTGGGAGGATTGCAGGAGAATAACAGACCGAGTAGAAAAATGCCTAAGAGTTTACACGCGTTCATGAATATTTGGTTAAGGGCTTATCTAATATCTTTACTCTAACGTCTATTTTTCTTCCGCTTAATCAAGCTGATAATGTTCCATTCGGTCATAAAAATCCCGGATGATGCCACCACTATCGAAGTTTTCCCACAGGGTTATCTTGCGTGGATTATCAGGCTGCTCGATCCATTCATTATCAACAAGTCGGGGACAGGGAATTTCACTCGCCTGACCCCAATTCGGATTTTTGATAACAGCTACAGCCACTACGTCGAATAAAGCCCGGGAAGGAGGATCACCATGCAGGTCGATATGGCTAAATAAATCATAGGCATAGTCGCCAAAATTAGTAAAAGTGCCTCCATGTCGCCCTTCAACGGCTTGGGATGAAACGGGGCCTTTCCCTTTCATATGCTGTTCTACCTCTTCCGGAGAAATTCGAACGGCATCACTTCCGGAATCTTTACCATACCGAACTGTAACCATTTCAAACGGGACATCTTGTTGCAACACATAGCTCATGGAGGCGGTGTCATTGTCCTGGTTGTATTCGCCCGGTTCCGGATAATTGGAGCCCAGCCATACGATCCGGATCCTGGAGGCGATATCTGGTGCCTTTGCCAGTGCCAATGCGATATTCGTCAGTTTCCCGATCGGAATGAGGATCAATTTCCCTTCTTGTTGTGCACGGGCATGCTTGATGATGAAATCCACGGCTTCAGCGCCATCGTATGCAGGCTCTTTGAGGGTAGTTCTGATTTCCGGAAAATTGCCATTTGCACCTGTAAGTACGGGCGTTTTTTCTGCCATGCCACAAAGCTGCACCACCCGATTTGCTTCCGCCAGATGCTGATCTACCTCGCCGCCACTCCGGGTACGGTTAACTGTGATCCCTTTGATATCGAATATGTCGCTGTTGAACAACATATAGGCTATGGCATGTTGATCGTCCAATTCATTATTCGCATCGGAGTCGAGAATGACCGGATACCGGGTATCTGCTGCCGGAACTTCCGGAGTAGTATGAGTTGATTGAGTTCCCTTTTCGGAACAAGCATACATCGTCAGGAGACAAATAGCAATCAGCGCTACGAACTTCAGTTTCATAAGAATCAATTATTAGATTTAACCGGTGCTTCTTGATCGAGTTTATCCCACCAGCTGTATTTGAGAATGACCGAGGTGATGGCAAGCACGACAAATGAGATTCCCATTTTGGGCCATTCTTCAATGACCATATAGATTCCCGCTGTGACCATAGAGGTTTGCCAGACCATACCTACGGCTATGTTCCCCATGTCTCGCCAAAAATCGCGGTTACCGAGAAATTCAGGGTCTTTAGCTACGACTTTGTCATGTACGGGTTTCCAAAATCCCCAGGGCCGGACCTGCTTATAAAATTTCTCTAAGACTTCGTCCTCATCGGGATCCGTCAGCAAACTGCCAGCGATACAACCTACCAGCGAAACGCCCAGAATAATGGGGAAACTTTCCAGCGCCGATACTTCCGGCAAGAGTAAAGGGACGGCGAGGGAAGCGATGATACCAATCATCATGCCCCAAAAGTATCCATAGCCATTAAATCGCCACCAGTACCATTTGAGGATATTGGCAGCGGTGTAGCCCCCCCATAAAGCACTCACGATCCATTTCAGGGCTTCATCTATGGATTCGACAATAAACCCAAAGAAGATTCCGACTACCACCACCCCGAGCGAACACACATAACTGAGGAAGATATAGCGGGAATCCGGTGCATTTGGATTGATGTATCGCTTATAGAGGTCATTCACGATGTAGGCAGGCGCTGCATTGACCGTAGCCGCGAAAGTGGACATAAAGGCCGAGAGTAAGCCTGCTATCAGAATGCCGAGCAAGCCGACCGGAACAAAGTTTTGCATGGCATAGGGCAGGATCAGCTCAAAGTCGATATCCGGGCCCATTTTGCCCATTTCATCGCTAAAGAACACCAGCGCCAGGACTGCCAGTCCCGCGATCAACATATAGCGAGGCAGGAAGAGGACCACATTCACGAACCCGCTCATTTTGGCAGCATCGGCAGGGCTTTTGGTTGCCAAAATTCGCTGCATATCATAATTAGGAGCTGGGCCCGCAACACTGATCAGCAAGCCTTTAAAGAGCATCATCATGAAAAATATGCCAAATAAGGAATAGCCATCTTCCCCGATTTTGGTATTCACCGAATCCAGAATGCCCGTCCAGTCCATGTTCAATTCCCACCCAAAAAACAGATCCCCCCAGCCATCCGGCACATGAGCTGCGAGCATCTCCGGTGAAACTAAATTCATCGCAATAATACCGACTGCCACCGAGGCAACCGTCATGATGAAGAATTGAAGCACTTCCGTAAATACCACACTAAACATCCCGCCTTTCACCACATAGAGCGTCGTAATGCCCATAAAAAGCAGGGCGTAGAGATTGACATTTGTAGCCGCGAATGCCCCTAAGGCTTCCACATCAGCCAGATTAGTTGGAATGGGCCATGACATAAAATTGTAAAATATGTCTGCGAGATTCCAGGGCAGGAAAGTAGAGGAGAACTTACCAATTCCCTTGAACCCATAAGCCAGGAATCCGATCACACTTACCAGTGCAAATATGACCACAATGATATGTGCAAGTCGGGCACCCTTGCCGTCTCCAAACCGGGTTCGAATCCATTCGGCTCCAGTCATGACATTCGACCTTCGAAGCCATACCGAAAGAAAAACCATGAGGAAAATTTGATTGAATACTGGCCACAACCAGGGAATCCACACGCTTTTGAGTCCATACACAAAAAGCAGATACACCAGCCACATGGTCCCGGTGATATCAAACATACCCGATGCATTGGAGAGACCAAGTACATACCAGGGAAGGGTGTTACCTCCGAGAAAATAGGCTTCCAGATTGGTAGAGGCCCGTTTTGAGATGTAAAACCCGATAAAAATGGTGCCCAACAGATACACCGCAATGATCAGGATATCAATGATATGAAATTCCATAGAAGTAAAAGTAGGCAGACTAAATATCCTCAATATTTCTGAATATAGAAACAAAAGCATCATGCGGTCACCTGCGAACCAATCTCTTTTGGTATATTCGGTACAGCCAAGAATGCAAATTATAAAAATAGCAGTTATCTTCCCTCTTTACTTAAACATAGCTCAGTAACATGAACAGATTTACTTATTTGAATGGAGTCAAGTCAGGACTATATCTATTAATACTAATGTTGATTGTCTTTGCCGCGCCGGCTCAATCTGTCCGGGATTGGCACTATATTCAGATTGATGCCAAAAAAGGTAAGTGGGGGGATGAAAATGAACCGAAGTGGCTTCGTTACTTTGGTTTGGATATGGGAGATATCAATGGTGATGGATTTATGGAAATCCTTTCGGGTAAGTACCTCTATTTTAATCCGGGAGGAGATATGACAGGTAAATGGGTTCGGGCTACTTTACCCCGAAATGTAGATGGCCTCTTTATTACTGATGTAGATGGGGATGAATATCCGGATTTGATTGCTCAGGCCCTACCCAATGTGTTTTGGTGGGAGGCGATGAACAAACAAGGAACCAGTTGGCGGGAATTGCTGATTGGGGAAATCCCTGCGACCAGTCATGTCAATAGCCAGGGATTTGAACGAGCCCAGATAGTGGCCGGAGGAAAAGAAGAATTCCTCATTGCCGGAAATGGAAACATATACTGTATTCGAATTCCAGATAAGCCCGCTACTGATGACTGGCACATCAATTTGATTGCAGCAAATACCTCAGATGAAGGGATTGGCTATGGAGACATAGATGGAGACGGAGATATCGATGTTGCTGCGGGCCGACGACCAGAGGGAGCAGAAGAGCCGCTTGTGGTAGTGTGGTTTGAAAATCCAGGTTCAGACACTCCCAAATGGCGGGATATGGAAATAGGCACCACTAATCATCCAATAGACCGGGTAGAAGTCGCTGACCTCAATGGGGATCAAAAAGCAGATGTGGTCGTGTCAGAAGAGCGGTATCCGGGATTGGAAGCCGATGGGAACTTATTTTGGTATGAACAACCTGCAGCCCTCCCCGGAAATTGGAACCGGCACGGAGTCGTAACCCAATACTCGATGAATAACCTTGATGTCCGGGATTTGGATGAAGATGGAGATATGGATCTGGTTACCGCTGAACATAAAGGTGAAAATCTGGAACTCCAAATGTGGGAAAATGATGGAAAGGGGGTGTTTTCCAAACATGTGATTGATTCTGGAAAAGAAAACCACCTCGGTACCCAGTTAGCAGACCTCGATGGCGATGGCGATCTGGATATGGTAGGAGCCGGATGGGATCAGTATCAATTTATGCACCTTTGGCGAAATGATCGGATCGATAATCGGTTTACCTGGAAACACCTCAGTAGCACAACTGGCGATCTCCCGCCAACCAATGGGGGCAGTCAGCAAACAGCTTCTTTGGTTGCGGATGTCAACCAGGATGGAGCTGCGGATATTTTCATTACAGATCGGAGTGTCACGCCCTCGGTGATCGGATTGATCCATGAGAATGGGAAATGGGTTCGGCACCTCATCGATACCACGGCCCTCCGGATAGAAGCTGGTTCTGCCGCTCAGGACATAGATGAGGATGGGGATCTGGATATCGTATTTGGAGGAGAGTCGCAGAGTAATGAAATCTGGTGGTGGGAAAATCCCTACCCCAACCTCGACCCAAAAGTGCCCTGGAATCGCTATACAATTAAAAAGAGTGGCGAAAATAAACACCACGATCAGGGATTCATCGACTATGATGGAGACGGGGAAAATGAATTGGTTTTCTGGAATCAGGGAGCCAATGGCCTTTTTTGCGCAGAGATTCCTTCCGACCCTAAAACCGTAGAAGAATGGGATATTCAGCCGGTGTATGCCTATTCAAGTGATGGGGAAGCGGAGCCCCGTAGCTCCTATCCCGGTTGGCGCAGAACCCATGAGCATGAAGGCCTCTTTGCCTGTGATATGAACGGAGATGGAACTGATGACATCGTAGGAGGGGGGCGCTGGTTTGAATATAAAGCGGGAGCTTTTGTGGAGCACCTGATTGATCCGGCCTATACCTTTACCCGCTCTGTAGCGGGCCAAATAGTAGAAGGCGGCAGACCTGAAGTTGTCATGGTGGTAGGCGATGGCATTGGCCCACTCATGCTTTACGAATGGCAGGAAGGATTTTGGAAAAGCAAAGTCCTGATAGAAGGGGTTGACAATGGCCATACCCTGGACTTACTCGATTTCAATGGCGACGGACATCTCGATATTTTTAATGCAGAAATGCGTTTTGGCGACGGAAATCCCGATTCCGAAGTCCGGATTTTACTGGGAGATGGGAAAGGGAATTTCAGTAAGCATGTAGTCGCCCGTGGGTTTGGGGTGCATGAAGGCAGAATAATTGATCTCGATGGCGATGGCGACCTTGACGTGTTGGGAAAACCCTATAACTGGAAAGCACCATTGATCAATATCTGGCTGAATGAGAAAAAGTAAGCGGATCCTTTCAGGCTGGTGCAGGTTGTTCTTCGGAATTGCCCTGGTACTTTGCTGGGGGTTGATAGGAGAATTATGGGCTCAAACCTCTTCTGTACACATCGCAGAAGGGGAATATGAAGGCGTAGATCATTTTATCATCAGTACGCCAGCTGCAACGTATTATTATGATAAGGCGGGGGGCGGCCTTTCCCGGATGATCGACCCGGCAGGATTGGATTGGATCGCCTTTCACCGGGAGCCCTGGAATAACTATCCGGAGGCAGCAGCTTCTTCTTTTCGGGGAATTCCCAATTTTGTATTTCGGGGACCAGACGGAGGAGCAGGGCATCCCGGTCATGAAAAGTGCACGACTGAGCAACTTAATGAACATACCCTCATCAGTACCTCCCTGAGTACAAAATGGAAATGGAAATGGGAATTTTTTGATGACTATTCCCAGGTAACGATGCTGCAAACCGATCCTGAAGTGCCCTATTGGTTTTTATATGAAGGAATGCCAGGAGGGGTATTTGAGCCGCAGTATCAATATTACGGAATAGATCGCAAAGGGGTCCAGTATGATCAGCCGGACTATTTTGCCGGAGATAAACGATTCTTCCAAACGCAATGGGCTTATTTTGGGCACCGGAACGTAGATCGGGTGCTGTATGTAGCACAATCCCAAAAAGATACCCTGGCCGATACCTTTTCCTACCTCGGAAATTCCTCAGATGGTATTCGCTCCCGCGATGGGATGATTGTGTTTGGATTTGGAAGGGAAGAAGGAGCGAATCCGCTGTTGCAGGAAAAAATGACCTTTATCCTGGGCTTTCATGAAGCGGCTATCCACAACCGGAGCACGCGAAAAAAGCTAAAACGACAAATTCGACAACAATTGCGCCCGCTAACAAAATAGCACAATCTATTTCATTCGTACTCCATCCGCTTATTTCCCCTCTTTTTGAGAGGCGGAAAAACAATTGCTATCGGTAAATGTTGCTCATATTACAATCGTAGGAATTAAATCAGGACTGTAAGGGTCTAAGG
>CAYGTH010000266.1:0-9948 GCA_964352745.1 uncultured Bacteroidia bacterium | reverse complement strand
GAATTACGGTAAGCATCAGCGCTGATGGGAGCATCATTGCAGCTGGATCTACGGAGAATTCAGATGCCGCCGCCGGTGCCGGCCATGTACGTGTCTTCCAACTCCAAAACGGGGATTGGGTACAGATTGGCTCCGATATCGATGGACAAAACGCGAATGAAGGCTTCGGTTTAAGTGTCAGCCTGAGTGATGATGGCGAAACGCTGGCAACTACCGCCCCCCTCCATGATCATGGCAGCGGATTTGGTTCTGTACGCGTGTATACCTGGACCAATAATGCCTGGACGCAAATCGGTAGCGATATTCGGGGTACTTCCAGTTCGGAAGGGTTTGGAGAGGCGGTGAGTATCAATGGGGATGGAACCGTTATCGCTATCGGCACCAAATCAGCGGATGAGAATGCCCTGTCTTCCGGCAGAGCCAATGTGTTTCAATTTGATAATGGAACCTGGACGGAGCAATACAGTCCGATCCTTGGACAAGCGCAATTTGACAACCTGGGTAAAAGCATTGCCATTAATCAGGAAGGGAACCGATTTGGGATCGGTGCAAATCTGGCAGGCGGCACACAGGGATATGCAGTGGTGTATGAAGACAGCCAAATGCCCGTGAGCATAGCAGGGCAACTCGCTCCCCGATCGTTGGCGATTGTTTCCCACCCATCAGTAATTCAGATTCGCATGGAGCTGGACAATCAAATAGATCCCGTTACCCTGACTGTTTATAGCCTGACGGGACAAGTCCGGTTTGCAGGTTCTTATGCACAGTCAAATGAAATCAACCTTTCCCATAGCTGGGCACCGGGCATGTATCTGGTACGGATTCAGCAGGGAAATGCGACGCTGGTGCGGAAAGTAACCGTTCAGTAATCCAGCCCCAGATTCAGTTAAAATCCCCCAGGCTCATTTGCAGGGGGATAACTCCGGAATTGAACACAGAGACACCGAGGCACAGAGCAGGATGATTGCTTCGCCATACCTGAGTCAAAACCCAGAGGTAAAGAGGAATTGAACGCAGAGACGGAGAGGCACAGAGAAAAACAATCGATCAGTCCCATTGCGGAGTCGAAATGCGAAACACAGAGGCAAAATAGTGTTATTCCTCTTTCTTCCCCCGATTCCATTTATCATGTAGGAAGCGAAGAATCTTGATTTCCGAACCGATAGGTTTGGGCTGGTAAAAGCGCATGCCCGCAATTTCCTCAGGCAGATACTGCTGATTCCCTTCGGCTCCATCGTAATTGTGGGAATATTTGTAATCCTTGCCGTAGTTCATCTTCTTCATCAGCTTGGTAGGAGCATTTCGAAGATGGAGAGGGACGGAGTGGGGCGGTGAGTTTTTGACGAATTGCAGTGCCTGATTGATTGCCATGTAGGACGCATTACTCTTTTCGGAGGTCGCCAGATAAGTCGCGGCCTGTGAAAGAATAATTCGCGCTTCGGGCATACCGATAACAGTTACTGACTGAAAGCAGGCATTGGCAATCAACAAGGCATTGGGGTTGGCATTACCGATATCTTCTGAGGCAAGAATGATCAGGCGTCGGGCGATAAACTTGATGTCCTCACCCCCTTCCAGCATCCGTGCAAGGTAATATACCGCTGCATCCGGGTCGCCTCCCCGTATCGATTTGATAAATGCAGAGATGATGTCATAATGCAATTCCCCGCCTTTGTCATAGAGCGCTACATTTTTCTGTGCGCATTCCATGATGCCTTCGTCCGTCACCACAATCGGTTTGTCTTCATCCTGGACATTTACAAAAATCTCCAATAAGGTCAGACTTTTGCGCGCATCTCCTCCGGCGATCGCATAAATTGCGTCGGTTTCTTTGACTTCAATATCGAGTTGGGATAAGACTTCATCCCGCTGGATCGCATAGGTTAACAGTTCCCGGGTTTCCTCCTGATCCAATGCCTGAAGCACATAGACCTGGCTCCGGGAGAGCAATGCTGAGATGACTTCAAAGGATGGATTTTCCGTTGTTGCACCGATCAGGGTTACCAGGCCTTTTTCTACCGCGCCGAGCAGGCTGTCCTGCTGTGATTTATTGAATCGATGAATCTCATCTATGAATAAGATGGTACCGGGACGACCTTCTGCGAATCGTAAGACTTCGCGTACCTCTTTCACGCCGGACTGTACGGCGCTAAGTTGCCGAAAAGGGCGCTTGGCAGAACGGGCAATGATTTGGGCGAGTGTTGTTTTTCCGACTCCCGGAGGCCCCCAAAAAATCATGGAGGGAATACGATTACTCTTCACAGCCTTGAGGAAAGGACTCTCTGCATAGATCAATTGCTTCTGCCCAATCACTTCGTCGAGTGATTCGGGCCGAACGCGTTCTGCCAAAGGAGGTAAGTGTGAATTTTGGTGAAAAAGATCCATATTCCTGGCTTCAATGATCCTGGGTACAAAAATACGCAGGAATTCAGGAATTGTCCTTGCCAGCGCTCTATTTTGTCAAGGTAAACAGGAACGGTTGATATTTTATTTCGATTTGGAGTATGGATCCCAACGTCCTGTACGTAAGCAAAGTTCTGGATCCCTTGGATTTAGTCAACTTTCCATCCGATTTTCGATATGATTCTAATGGAAAGGAATATGAGAACGGAAAGAAAATTTTGACGCTGCTTGATCCTGGCTGTTCCAACCTCGTCTCTTTCCTTACAGGAAGCTAATCCAAATTTGGGATTATCGAATCAGAAGAAATTCGTATCTTGCCACCGCAAAGAAAAGCAAGTATCCGCGGTTTGTCGATTGCCCTATTGCATGAGAGATGAACCGGCGACTCACAGTCATGACGAAACAAACTGAACTTTTCCCCATCCATCAGGCGCTTGGCGCCAAACTCATCCCATTTGCAGGGTATGATATGCCCGTCCGTTATTCCGGTGATCGCGCCGAACATCTTGCCGTTCGCAATGCGGCGGGTTTGTTTGATGTGTCTCACATGGGCGAGTTCATTATCCGAGGCCCCAAAGCACTGGAATTGATTCAGCAAGTAACCTCAAATGACGCATCCAAACTTGTGCCTGGCAAAGCGCAGTACTCCTGCCTGCCGAATCATGAAGGCGGCATCGTGGATGACCTGATTGTTTATCACATTCGCGATGACCAGTATATGCTGGTGGTCAACGCTTCCAATATTGAAAAGGATTGGAACTGGATCAGCGCTTCCAATACCATGGGTGCTGAAATGATAGATGTGTCTGAAGAGACTGCACTTTTGGCTGTTTCCGGCCCCAAAGCAGAAGCTATTCTTCAAAAATTGACAGATGTTGATCTGTCTCAGATGGGTACTTACTTTTGCTTTAAGGGCACCTTTAACGGAGCGGAAAAGTCCTTGATTGCTACAACCGGTTATACGGGCGAGCGCACTTTTGAAGTGTTTGTGTATAAACGGCACGCTAAAAGAATGTGGACCGATATCATGGAAGCCGGTGCTGAATTTGAGATCATTCCTACAGGCCTGGGTGCTCGGGATACGCTTCGACTGGAAATGGGATATATGCTCTATGGCAATGACATCAATGACACCACTTCACCTTTAGAAGCGGGGTTAGGTTGGATTACCAAGTTGAACAAAGGGCCATTCAACGGGGCAGAAGCCATCAAAAAAGTAAAAGAAGCCGGATTAAGCCGCAAACTGGTAGGGTTTGAGGTCTTGGAAAGAGGCATTCCCCGCAGTGGCTATGAAATTGCCCACGAAGGACAGGTAGTCGGAACGGTAACCTCAGGCACCATGTCTCCTTTGATGAATAAAGGAATTGGGCTGGGCTACGTGCCGGTATCTCTCGCAAAAACAGGCCAGGAAATAGATATCCTGATTAGAAATAAACCCGTCAAAGCAAGCATCGTAAAGACTCCATTTATTACCAAGTAATTCTGCAAACTCATTTCCCTAATGCTGAGACTTATGAAGTCAAAACAGAAATTTATTCACGTCTGCATGACCCCTGCTCTGATTGATCAATTTGAAATCTCAGAGGCCATTGTAGTCGTAATTGACGTATTACGGGCCACCACTTCGATGTGTGTTGCCTTTGACAACGGTGCAGAACTGATGGTGCCGGTAGAGCATATAGAAGAATGTGAGGCCTTTCGCGACAAAGGATTCTTGATTGCAGGTGAGCGGAGTGGTGAGAAACTGGAAGGCTTTGACTTTGGCAACTCTCCTTTATCTTACACGCCTGAAGCCATATCAGGCAAGCGGATCGCCATCACGACGACTAATGGAACCCGGGCAATTAAAGCTGCTCAGCTGCGGAATGCTCGTGAAATTGTGGTAGGATCATTTGCCAATATCAGCGTTTTGACGCGCTGGCTGGTTGAGCAAAACCAACATGTTTGTCTGCTTTGTGCAGGATGGAGAGACAATGTAACCCTTGAAGATACGATTTTTGCGGGAGCAGTTGCCCGGAAATTGCGGAACAATTTTCGCAGATTTCAGGATACTACGCTGGTTGCAGAGACTTTATTTCAATCTGCCAATGTGCGGAAGCGCTATTTCTTCCGGAACTCTTCGCACTTCAAGCGTTTAGTTCACCTCAACCTGCAGGAAGATGTGAAGTATGCGATGCGCCGGGATACGCATCCGGTCTTGCCGTTGATGATTGGAGATGGCTTGTATGACATCAGCCATTGTAAAGATAATTTCCAGGTGTATAAAGATGAAGTTCTAAGTGAGCAACCCAAAGTACTCGTGTGAGGAGACTTGGGTAGAGAAGCACAGTGGTCAGGCGATTTCGAAATCGCCTGACCACTGGTTTTTCCATTTCCCCGCATGAGATATTCCTTACGTCCAGCCAGTTTCCCTGCTCTCCCGTCTTCGGCTTGCGTTATAATCCAGCCGATCGTTGGGGCTTGCTGGTAGAATGGGGCGACTGGCCTGAATGTGGGCGTCGTATTGGGGGCAGAAGTAGGAGAATTGGCTCACTTTTTATTCATCAAAATCTGAATCTCTTCCTTTAACGTAGGAATACTCTTATTCACAATTCCCCAGAGGATTTGATCCGATATAGTATCATATCCATGAATGATCCTGTTTCTGGCTCCGATGATTTTCTTTGGGTCAGAAATCGATATATCAGGTGCTACGGTTAATATTCGATTCATAGCTTCCCCAATGATTTCTATCGATTGCTCGTTTGGTTTTGATATCAGACTGAAACGCTAAAAAGTTTCGTTCTGCCGGAAGAAATGTTTCAATTTCTGCAATTGCTTTTTGAATATCATGCAGCCAAGCCTTGACTTCCCTGGTCATAAATGAGGATTTTGGTCTGATCAATCGACTCTTTGAGGATGGGGTTCCGAATTGCCTGGGCCTCAAGGAGATCTATGTCTCTTTGTAAGAGTTTTTCTAATTCAAATTTAAAGTTGAAATAATTATCAAAATAGGCAAGTAGGTCAATCGAAAGGAATTCAACCACTAAGTCCACATCACTTTGCGGGGTGAATTTGGAGGTGAGAACCGAGCCAAATGCACAAAGTGTTTTGACTGTATACTTTTTGCAAAGGTAAATAATTCGATCCTTATGCTTGCTAATTAGCTCCATATAACTAATCTACGGAATTTGTGGAAGAAGGAGAAATGGGAGTTTGATATATGTCAGAATCGACTGGCCACTATTTTTACCCCTTCGTTCCCCGATACAATTCATAATGCTGATACCGGCATTCCAGAGGGCCATTCATGAGAATCTCCTTGGAGGAAGCCCGTAAGCCTACCCGTTTCATGGCCTCCGGATTGCTGCTGAGAATCCAGGCATCGTAGCCTGTAAATCGCTGCTTGAGGGTATCTCCGATTTGACTGTAGAGTTCTATGAGATCATCAGGCCGGATTCGCTCCCCATACGGGGGATTGACGATCAGCATACCGGGAGCGGGAGGAGGCGTCAGTTCTGCAAAATCTCCTTGTTTTATGACAACCGATCTGCCCAGCATTGTCCTGCGCAGGTTGTTTTGAGATACCTTTACGGCTGCTTCTGAAATATCACTGCCTAAAATCGGAACGTTGATAGCAGTCCGCGCATTCTCTGCTTTTCGGTAGAGGCGCGTCCACATAGCGCGGTCAAAGTCTCTCCATTGCATAAAGCCAAATGATTCCCGTCTCAGTCCGGGGGCAATCCGGGCAGCAATCATCCCTGCTTCGATCGGTAGGGTTCCCGAGCCGCACATAGGGTCCACAAAGGGCGTATCTCCCTTCCAGCCACTGCGCAGGATCATGCCTGCTGCAAGTACTTCATTGAGAGGGGCGATATCCCGTGCGAGTCGATACCCTCTTCGATGCAACGATTCTCCTGAGCTATCCAGGGAAATCGTACATTGGTCTCCGGAAATATAAATGATGATCCGCAAGTTGGGGTTTTCCGTATCGACCGAGGGGCGGCGTCCGAAATTATTGCGAAATTGATCTACAATCGCATCCTTGGATTTAAGAGCGACATATTTAGTATGGTTGAAGTGGGGAGAATGGACAATTGACTGGATCGCAAGCGTTTCCCGTACATCCATGTAACGAGACCAGTCAATTTCCTGAACACGTTGGTAGAGTTCTGATTCATCGCGGGTTTGAGCTGTGCGAATGGGCTTTAATATCCGTAAAGCGGTACGCAGCCACAAGTTTGCTTCGTACAAGGTCGCAAGCGTCCCGCGAAAATTAACAGCTCGGCTCCCGGGTCGGAAGTCTACAGACTCGGCACCCAGTTCCCTCAATTCTGCTGCGAGCACCGGTTCCAGCCCGTGCTGCGTTTGCGCAACCATCGGAAAAGACCGATCGGTCGGGCGCTTTATCGTAAGTCGTTTAGTAGCCACGGCACAAAGATAGAAAATTATGCGCGCGATTTTCAGGTGGCTACGGTCGTACCAATTGATCCATCCTGCCCGTGTCCATAGCCGGAGTAGCGGGAATCAGTTGTTGGGTTTCAATTACAGTATCAACAGGAGTTTCTTCAGAGATTCTCTCTGATTCAGGTTGCATTTGAAGAAGTGCAGTTAAGGATAAGACGGCAGTTAAGAATCCACTGACCACCAGGGTGGCAATGGCTTTATCTCGTAAGCTAAGAGCGGTTTGAGGAGTAAGTGTCGTTTTATATTTCATGTGTACGTGCCCAATCTGGTATCCGGTGCAACCTCCGGAGCTAAGATGCGACAGGTAATCTGGGATTCGAAAGCAAGGATTCAGTATTAAATTTTAGTCCCTGTAAATTTCAGCTAGAGTTATAAGTTTTCCCGCACTAATAAATCGCAAACCTAACCTCCCTTAAAAAAATGGATAGAATAGGGATAAAGATGCTCAGGAAGCGATAGCAGAATAGGTCAGACTGTGGCTGTTTATCCTTACAGAAATACAGACTTACATCTTTATCCTGAAGTCTGTCTGCTTACTACCTTTCAGCATTTTTTGGCTTACTCAATTAGGCTTATTTTTGTTTGTACAGACGCTTAAGAGGCTGTAAATTGCGTCTCATCACGATTATGGCAGAAATGACGTTGAAAAATGATTTATTGATCCGTGTTGCAAAGGGAGAGCCTGTAGAGCGTCCTCCTGTTTGGTTAATGCGTCAGGCGGGTCGGTTTTTATCTGAATATCGCGCAGTACGGGCACGTGCAGGAAGTTTTCGGACGATGATAGCACAGCCGGAATATGCAGCAGAAGTTACGCTACAGCCGGTAGATTTGATCGGCGTAGATGCTGCGATCATTTTTTCGGACATTCTGGTCATTCCCGAGGCGATGGGGCTTCCCTATGATATGATTCCGGGTAAGGGACCCTTTTTTGCTGAAACGGTACGAAATAAACAGGCACTTGCCCCCTTGCATTTGCCAGATGATACGAGTAACCTCGACCATACCTATGAAGCCATTCGTCAGGTGAAAACCGCTTTGGCAGGTCGTGTGCCGCTGATTGGTTTTGCTGGCGCACCCTGGACCATCTTCTGCTATATGACAGAAGGACAAGGTTCCAAAACTTTTTCGGTAGCCAAATCGCTGCTGTACCGCGATCCTGCTTTTGCGCACCAACTCCTGCAAATGATTACAGATGCTACCATCTTATATCTGAAACAACAAATTGTAGCAGGGGTAGATATCGTACAATTATTTGATTCCTGGGCCGGTGTATTAAATCATGACCTGTACATCCGATTTGCGCTGCCTTATCTGGAGCAGATTTGTGATGCGATTACGGAAGTCCCCAAGATTGTGTTTGCGAAGGGGGCATTCTTTGCCCTCTCAGAAATCGGCTCCCTCAATTGTCAGGTAATCGGTCTCGATTGGCAAACAGAACCAGCTTTTGCGATGGAACGGATTGCAGATCGTGCCTTTCAGGGAAATCTCGATCCTTGTGCCTTGTATGCGGGGCCGGAAGCTGTGGAACAAGCCGCCCTTAAAATGCTTCGGGCATTTCCCGCAGGCAAGCTGATCGCCAATCTGGGACATGGTATCTATCCTGATTTGCCGCGTGAGCATGTCAAAACTTTTGTAGAGACGGTTCAGTCATTCACTTACGCGACCTCGGTATAATCCAGGCTTGCTTGCTCTCGTTTTCGCCTATGCGTACCCTTTTCTTCATTAACCCGCACTCCGGCCGAAAACAGAATGCAGAAGCTGTTGAGCGGATTATCCGTGAAGTATATAGGGAAGCTGGGATACCTGTCGAAACACAGTTTATCGATTTTGCCCGACTCGACGCTGACCTCCAACAGGCAATCGACCGGGGACTTGATCATATTTTTGCTGTGGGGGGCGATGGTACGGTTAATGCAATTGGTACAAGACTGATCGGCAAATCCGCAAAATTTGGCGTTATCCCCAATGGTTCGGGAAATGGTTATGCGCGTAATCTGGGTTTTTCGACGAATCCACGGCTTGCGATTTCGCAGTCCCTCTCCGCCTGGTCGATTCGGGTAGATACCGCCACCTTTAACGGGATGCCTTTCCTGAATGTGGCAGGAGTAGGACTGGATGCAGAAGTTGCCCACCATTTTTCTATGGGGAAAAACCGGGGCTTTGTTCCTTATGCCAAAAGCTCTACGAAAAGTCTGCTGTCCTACGAACCGGAATCTTATCAGATGTTGCTGGATGGCGTTTCGTATGTGAGAGAGGATATTATGGGAATTGCCATTGCCAATGGCACACAATGGGGCTACGATGCCAAAATATCGCCTCATGCCAGCCTGCGGGATGGCTTACTTGATGTCATTATTGTCAAAAAATTCCCCATAATCGATGCGGCATCGATCGTCCGACGACTTTTTAATGGGAAAATCAAACAGTCTCGGTATGTCGAAGTATTGCAGGCAAAACGGATTGATATTCATCGCGAAACCGAAGGAACTGCCCAAATAGATGGAGAACCCATTCGCGCAGGCGCTGATATCCAAATCGAAATTGTCCAGGAATCATTGGAGATTCTCCTGCCCAATACCCTGACACCGGGGAAAATTGATTCTTTGTAAAGAAGCGATTAGATTAGCGAGGTATCAGGTCTGAGTAAGCATCCTGCTATTCCTTTATTATCCCCGATTCGATGGCCAGAACCTACAGCGGAGAAAGCTTTTTTGATGATGTATATGAAGTCGTTCGGCTTATTCCTCACGGCCGGGTCACTTCCTATGGAGCGGTTGCCCGATATCTGGGCGCTGCCCGTAGTGCCCGAATGGTCGGCTACGCCATGAATTCCAGCTTTGAATTACACGATGTGCCTGCTCATCGCGTTGTCAACCGAAATGGCCAGCTTACCGGACGTCATCACTTCCCTCCCGACCGACCGATGGAAGCCCTCCTGATGGCTGAGGGAGTCGTGATTAAGGATTTTGAGATTGTCGATTTTGACAAACATTATTGGGATCCCAATATTGAATTGAGCCTCTAGGCAAACAAGCTAATGCTTAGCGGGATTTGTAATCCCGCAACACCCCTGACAAACGCAAAGCTGCGCTTTCAGCG
>CAYGTH010000265.1:8711-9981 GCA_964352745.1 uncultured Bacteroidia bacterium | reverse complement strand
TGTTCCTTCCCGCAATATGGCGGATGAAATCGCTCTGGAACTCAGTATCTCCTGTGTAGATTTTTTTGCAGGTGGCGGACTGGACTATTTTTCCAACCGGGAAGATGGCCTGAATCTCCTCGACTCCATGGCCGGACGTGGCTATGAAATCGATACCACTGCACTTGCTCCCAAAACATTGGATATCAAACAAAAATACGGCTGGCTGCTCTCCCCCGATGGCATGCCCAAGATTTCAGAAGGGCGGGGAGAATTCCTCACCGAATCCACTAACATGGCCATCGACTATCTCGATCAGTCCGACAAAGGGTTTTTCCTGATGGTCGAAGGCTCTCAGGTGGACTGGGGCGGCCATGCAAATGATGCTGATTATTTGGTAGACGAATTACTGGATTTTGACCGTGCACTCGGTGCAGCCCTGGATTTTGCCGAAAAAGATGGCAATACCCTGGTTGTCGTTACAGCAGATCATGAAACCGGAGGCTTTGCGCTTTCTTCTACGCCCAAGGGAGATTCACCTGATAACATGGTATCTGATTACGACGAACTTACCGGCACTTTCTCAACCGGTGGCCATACCGCAACCCTGGTTCCCGTATTTGCTTACGGCCCCGGTGCAGAAGCCTTTACGGGGGTATATGAAAACAATGAAATTTTCCACAAGATTGTCGATGCATGGCAGTGGAAAATCAAAGCAGAATAGGAACATGCTTCAAACCGAATTCCGCACCCAATTTCAGAACGCAGACGCACCGCAAAAGGCTCAATTGTTAATCGACCTGTTTCGCGGTCGGGGGCAGGGGCATTACGATGAATTTGTAACGCAATACCAGCATGCGATGCAAGCGGCCCATTTTGCGACAGATACGAATAATCCAGAACTGATCGTAGCGGCCCTCCTGCACGATGTCGGGCATCTGTTTGAAGAGGATGCCAGCCGGGAAGAAGACCTGATTCATGAAGAAGTAGGAGCAGATTTTCTGGCGGCCTTTTATCCCCCTTCGGTTACGGAGCCGATTCGCCTGCATGTACCCGCCAAACGCTTTCTTTGCACAACCCAACCGGCCTATTTTGAGGAACTTTCTCCCGCTTCTCAAACCAGCTTTGTATTGCAGGGCGGCATGATGAATGAGACAGAGGTGGAAGCCTTTCAGCAACATCCCTATTTTGAAGCGGCATTGCTGCTCCGAAGCTGGGACGACCTCGCCAAAGACACATCAGCGCAGGTCCCGGATATCGAAACCTACGCTGATCTGTTACAAGAAGTATT
>CAYGTH010000265.1:0-8611 GCA_964352745.1 uncultured Bacteroidia bacterium | reverse complement strand
TTCACCACCTCCACCCCTTTCCAAAAGGCGACACGGCCTAAGACCGGCTTGGCCATTTCCGTTATCACTTCCGGATAATACCAGGCCGCATCCGCGTTGGTTGCGCCATCGACTTCCAGTGAGTAATAGGAGGCTTTTCCTTTCCACGGACACATGCTGTGGGTTTCGGAGCCTTTGAAATATTCCTGTTTGATGGATTCAGGTGGAAAATAGTGATTCCCTTCAATGATTACGGTGTCATCGCTTTCGGCGATTACAGTTCCATTCCAGATAGCTTTCATGGTTTTTTCAATTAATGATTCTGACCAAACATACAACCTGAAAGATCGTGGAATTGTTGGCTGGGCGTCAATTTAGCAGGGCACCTACTTTTCCGTCATACAAATCAGGGTCTTACCATCTTTCAATGCTGATGTCATCTCACGTCCGCCTTTCAGGACCGTACACACAGAGAAGTTTTCATCCTCCACATTGCTGATCTTCACGACTCCAATTTCCTGGGTACGCATGAGCACATTCCCATTGGGAAGAGTTTTGGGCGTGCGGAGCTTCACGGAGAGCTTTTGATTTTTCTTGAATCCCGCATTGCTACCACCAGATACAAGGATGGACTGTGCTTCACTCCCATTCTTTGAGAGAATTTCGACGAGGTGTACTTCTAACTTAAAATTTTTCAGGATGAATTTCTTCACCTTAGCCTGAACCCCTTTCAAGGCATTTTCGACAGCAGCCTCCGGCGTTTTCGCCGTCTTGAGTAATGAACCAAAACTCCCACTCTTTAAGAGGTCATCTCCGACCGAAAACTGGTCAGAAGCCATGATTTGACGGGTTTGTAAGTCCAGTACCTTTACACTGAAAGTCATATCAGCTTCGTAGCTCATGGATATCTCTCCCGTCTCATTGTTGGTCTTTTCCTTTTCGGATATCTTCAGTGTCAGGATGGTTCCAGTCAGTACCAGTCCCGGAGAAGGAGTAGCCCTGCTTTGTATTAATCCGCCTCCCAATTCTCCATTGGGAAAGGCGGCCCGAATTTCTTCATGACTCAAATCGACCATTTCCAGCCGATCCGCGTCCAATATTCCCTGATAAGCATACCTGCTTACGGCCTCGGAAAGATCAACCTCCACAGAAGCAGCCTGGGAAAAGGGATAAATGGATATTTTTTGTTTTTGGACCTGCGCAAACAGGGTTTGGGAGAAAAGGAGAATGACAAATGAGAGCGAAACAGAAGAAGATAG
The DNA here is from genome assembly GCA_964352745.1 of uncultured Bacteroidia bacterium. Taxonomy (GTDB): domain Bacteria; phylum Bacteroidota; class Bacteroidia; order J057; family J057; genus CAYGTH01. The sequence goes on along the minus strand of CAYGTH010000265.1, from coordinate 7,373 downwards.
GTAATTCATTGTTAAGGCTATGTTTTATGGCGGAAGGCCGGATTGCATCTATCAGTATCTTATTCCGGTCAAAACGTAACCTGATTTTCTCAAAAAGTATTACAGGTTTTATACTGCGATAATCTCGAATCAAATTATTTATCCGAAATTCCGCTCACAAGCTATTTCCATGAAACAATTCACCCTCCTTCTTACCTTTTTCCTCCTTCCCTACTCATTTGTCGCAGCACAGGAAATTCCACAGCCGCTCTATCAATTGGATTTTAGACCTTCGTATCTCCTGCCTGCAAATGCGGGGCAATATCCGGGGCCCAGGAATTCAGCGGCCCCCTCCCGATTTGAACGTTTTCAACAAGCACAACAAGGGTTCCTGTTTCAGGGCGAAACGCCTACTGACGTCCGACATAATTTGCTGGCGGGTTCATTTCCAAGCGAGGCATTCAGTCTGGAAATACTGCTCTATCACCATGTCAACCAGCCCATATCAGCGGCTATCTATGCCATGAATCCCGGCGAATCTCAGCCTGAAATCCTACTCACCTTTGCCAATGAGCGAGATGACAATACCCCCGCCGAATTCACCTTCGGGATGGGGCAAAAAGGACTAACACACCCTCTTATTATATCTGATGCCCCACGTTTTCAACAGTACTGGTTTCATGTAATTGTCACCTATGATGGCAAATCTGCGACCTGTTACGTCAATGGCAAACCCATGGGGAGCAGTGAATTTGCAGGGCATCAAACCAGAGCTGAACTCGATCTCCATGTCGCCGCATACCTCGCAGCAGAGCCCTATATGCAATTGGGAAATGTGGTTCGCAGCCTCAACCTATACCCGGAAGCCCTCTCTGAAACTGTCGTACAGAAGCGGTTTGAAGCGGCTCGAGATCAGGTAAATCATGGGATTCTTTATCCGGGCATGTTTCATATTAATGCGGGGCCTTACCTCAATTTCGCGACACAGTCCTCCGTCAATTTGGTATGGGAAGCGAATGTTCCTGCTCAGGCAGCAGTCTGGTACGGCACCGAATTGCCCCTGACGCAACAAGCCCCTGCTCCTGTACTTTCCGAAAAGTCCGAGCCCGGTTACGAAGCCTATATCCATGAAGTGAGCCTGACGAATCTGGAGACTCACACCAAATATTTCTATGAAGTGCGCCTCACTTCTTATGAGGGAGAAGCGATCTCTTCGGGGGTTTTTTCCTTTCAAACGGCAGTCCATGAGGAGGAGTCATTTGCCTTCGCTGCATTTGGGGATACAGAGGCCCGCCCTCATATCAATGACCAGATTGCCAAACGGGTTTGGGGCGAGCGGCCCGACTTTGCGATCAACCTCGGCGACCTGACTGATGGCGGTAAAAAGGATCACAAATGGCAATGGAACTACGAGTACTTTGAAGGGATGAATCAACTCCACAGTCGATTGCCCCTCTTTCCGGTTGCGGGCAATGGGGAAAGTGATTTGTATTGGTACAAAAAATATCACGTATTGCCGGGAAATGAGGCTTATTATACCTTTGACTATGGAAATGCCCGTTTTTTCATGCTCAACTCCAATCGCCGCGCAGACCAGTTTCAGCCGGGAGGGGAACAATATACGTGGCTTGAAAATCAGCTCAAAACCAGCGATGCGAAGTGGAATTTTGTGGCCCTCCATCATGCGCCTTATTCTACAGATGAAAATGACTATGGCAACAGTTGGGAAGGGGTATCAGACATGGGCGACCTGAAAGTCAAGCCACTGGTTCCTTTGTTCGAGCAATATGGCGTGGACATCGTGTTTTTTGGGCATTTGCATTCCTACAGTCGGATGGGACCCATTTCTCAGGAACAGCTTAATGAGGAACAAGGCGTTTGGTATGTGCAGGCAGGGGGCGCTGGCGGAAACCTGGAAGACTTTGCCCCTACCCGAAGCTGGTTTTCCGAGAAAGTATTCGCAGGCCATCACTACTGCATGATCTATGTATCCGGCGATCACTTATCCTTTCGGATGTATGACCTCGAAGGACGGTTGAGGGATTATATGGAATTGGAGAAATAGTCGCAGAGTGGGGTCTGCTAACAATAAGGAGCAGACTTAGCAGGCCAGCTTAGTCAAATACTCCCGCAACTCAACGGAGTCGGCGAGGCGTTTCTCATCCTGCTCCGAATCATACATAAGCATACTCATCAAGCGCGCAGGATCATAGGGATCCGGCATGGGTCCCACGAATTCGATTCCAGGCTCCTGGCGAATCATAGTCGTCAGTCCTTGTACGGCTTCATAATATTCTGATAAATTTCCGGAGGAGGTGCTGTAGGCGAACTTCTTAATAATCATGGCTGTAATATTTATGGTATTGTGATTGGCTGAAGGCAGCGGTATCACATAACATATTGAAGGTAGTTTCCTTACCGCCCAGCCACAAGTGTGCAGGTGCGAATGCCCTGAATTCGTCAACGAAAGCCGTTTTTTAGCCCATGAACGCTGTTTTTCAAAAAAACCAGCCAGGTAAGCATATCAATTTTCTTCCTCAGGCTCCTTCTCTGATTCCCGGGCAAGGTACCGGCGCATTCGTTCCACATCTCGTAACCGGATGGGACCAGCGTCGTTTCCAAAGCTCCGGCGGACATAGGTCAGGATCTGCGCGATTTCCTCATCTTCGAGGTAATCGTGCCCGGGCATGATTCCAAGATAGGATTTTCCTTTTACCGTAATGGGGCCTTCCAGCCCATTCAAAACCAATTTTATCAGTCGCCGCACGTCGCCTGTCACCCATTCGGATTCGTCCAGAGGGGGAAAACGGGTTCCATCACCTTTTCCATTCCCCTGATGACAGGCGCTGCAGTATTTTGTGTAGAGTGCAGAACCGGCTACTGCCCGGCCTACATCTAGGTCATCTTTTGTTGCATCGGGTTGCTTGATATGCGGCAATGCCTTACGCGATTCCATATCTGCCAATTGAGTTGTACCAAAAGCATTACGGTCTCCCCTGTACACAATTCGCCAAATCCGCCCTTTTTCACTTTCGCTAATGTACAAAGAACCATCTGGCCCCATCGCTATTCCCATCGGTCGGTACATGGCATCGCTGGTATTGACAATCGTATCTACCCCCGCAAATCCATCGGCAAATATTTCCCAGGGGCCGGAAGGCGCGCCGTTTTCAAAAGGAACAAATCCAATAAAATAACCGGACTGCGGATAAGGCGCCCGAATGGTAGAACCATGAAAGGCAATAAAAGCGCCATGCTTATAGCGTTCCGGAAACTGATCTCCTTCGTAAAAATGCAGATCATTGGGTGCCCAGTGTCCGGGAAAGCCAATCAGGGGTTGGGTAAATTCTGCTGCTTGTCCTGTTTTTATCCCATCGCCTCCATATTCGGGATTCAGGAGTTTCTTTTCCTGCATGTGGTCGTAGTAGTAATAGGGCCAACCGGCATCTGTCCCTTCGGGAATTCGCAAAAACTCCTCAGAAGGCAATAAGGCACTCTGCCAGGGAGAATACAGGTCAGGCCAGGTACGGGTCATATTATCCCGACCATGCTGCAAGGCATATAGCGTTTCATTTGTTGAATTCCAGGACATGGCTACGATACTGCGAATTCCGGTCGCATATCGTTTCCCATCGGCCTGGGTTTGGCCTGCTGTATTCGCATCAAATTGCCAAACCCCTCCATGCCACTCCAATTCCGGGCAGGGATCCTGACCGGGCGAACCGGGCCTTCTATTTTCGACCTGACAGATATCACTGGGCGCTCCAAAAGGCACATACATATTTCCTTTGTTATCAAATGCGAGGGGCTTGGCAATGTGTTCGTAGCCCCACTCCCCATCCTGGTAAGGATCTGTGAGTAACATTTCAGCCTCGCCACTGGGGACCAGTTCCCCCGGATTCAGTTTCAATCGATAAACTTCTCCTGCTGTACTGAAATACAAATAGCCCTGATGGATGCGCATCCCCGTTCCATATTTCCCACTTCCGGGATATTCCCCAAAGTATTCAATCACATCGGCTCTGCCGTTCTGATTCGTATCCCGCAGGGCTACATTCTCCCCTTTTGGGGTATCGTACCGGAGTTTTACATACACATCTCCATTGTCCCGCACGGCCAGATGACGAGCGGAGCCCAGCGTATCAGCATATACCATTGCCTCAAACCCATCGGGCACAAACAAACCACCGTTGTCCGGGTCGCCTGTCGGAATGGGAACAGGAGATTTACATCCTGAGATCAGCGAGACCAGCAAAAATGCACCCCATAGCCAATTCGGGAGGTAAGTAGAAAACGTGTAATGGTCAGGGCGGAATTTCATAAAAAGGGAATTACAGAGGTGAACCGTTATGTTCAATATCCATATTATCTACGATCATCCAAAGTTAAAGAGAAGGTTTGCCCAGGTCCTACCACTTGCTGAATTAATCCTGCCACTTACCCATTGTTCCTGTTGTGATACCCCTAGCGCATATCTATCAAGTAAAGAAAGATCGTATTTGAGGACATAGCCATTCAAACATAAGCCAACAATCATGAAAAAGCCCACATTTTATATCGACCTCCACTGTCATCCCGCATTGAAACCTTTTGGAAAGAACTTACCGAACCGATCAAACAGCCGCAACCCCGAAGATTCCAATAGCGTATGGCACGCCCAGGGCCCCTCACGCCTTACCAAAATGGTCAACCGGTTTTTTGGCCTGACCAAATTTCGCCAATCAGATTTCCAAAGTGTCTGCAAAGGAAAAGCGCAGGTAATCTGTGCCGCCCTTTATCCGATGGAAAAAAGCTTCCTTGTCAGCAAATTTGGAACCGGCCGCATCATTGATAAACTCTCACAACTCGCTGTCGGAGTTTCCCGAAAGCGTATCAATGAGGTACAAGGAACCACCGATTATTTCACAGAACTCGAAGCTGAATATGATTTTTACCGCCAGCTTGATGGCAAGATTATCGACATCGACGACCAGCCTATGCGCTATCGCCTTGTCAAAAACTTTTCGGATATCGCCCAGAATCAACTGGAAGCCGAACTCGATCAAATCCCCACTGTCTCGGTAGTATTGAGTATAGAAGGCGGACACGCTTTCAACACGGGAATAGATCCGAAAAAAGATACAGCAAATCCCAGCCAGGTCATCGACCGGGTCATACAGGTCAAAAACTGGGAACACGCTCCTTTTTTCCTCACATTCGCCCACCATTTTTACAATGAATTGTGCGGTCATGCAGCCAGCCTTAATGGATTGGTAGCAGCCTTTACTACCCAAAAGCGGGGACAGGATACCGGCATGACCGAGTTGGGAAAACAAGTGATTCACACCTTGCTCGATGAGAAAAAAGGACGGAGAATCTTCCTTGATATCAAGCACATGAGCGTCAAAGCTCGCCAGGAATATTTCCGAATGTTGCGCGAAGAATACGCAGGTCGGGATATCCCCATCGTCGTCAGCCACGGTGCTGTCAATGGCAAAGCAGATCCCGTTACGCAAACGCCTGCTTTTGAATTTGCAGTAGATCGCTTTCTTGATTCTGATATCAATTTTTATGACAGCGAATTGGTAAAAATCGCTAAGAGTGGGGGAATCTTCGGTATCCAGATGGACGAGCGCCGGGTAGCCAGCAAAAAGGAACTCAAGCGCGCAGGGGGTGCATTTGACCGCAACAAACGCCTCTATCGCCGGTCTCGCATGTACTGGAATCAGATTCAGCACATCGCATCCGTTCTCGACTTCCACGGATTGGACGCCTGGAGCATTCAGTCAATCGGATCAGACTTTGACGGCATCATCGACCCGATAAACGGATTCTGGACCCATGCAGATTTGCCTATGCTTGCATCTTATTTAACACAGCATGCAACAGAATACCTCGCAGGAGAAGGGCGGAAACTCCGCCAGGCACGGAATCGCTCCGTAAGTGCCGCCGAAATTATTGAACGAGTAGCAAATGGAAACGCCACCCGGTTCATGAAAACCTACTATACGGAAGCTATTAAACAGTCCGTACCGGTATCAGCGCAGACAACTATTTAGGGATTACACGTAATGCACACCCATTTTATTAGCTGATCCATTAGGCTAACACCAGAAAACGCTCAAGTGCTTACGTGTAAGAAAGGGTTCCTGGGTTTCCGGGGCCCTTTCATTTTTTGTGGATTATTCGCTCAACACTTCTTCCAATCGACTATTTATCCTACAAAAAAAGCGCCCCATTGCTGAGGCGCTTTCCCTTTCATCATGTATAGACAATTCTTCATTTGCTAGTTCAGGGATAAAACCGCGAGAGTGGTTCCGTTCACCTGCAAGTCTGCTGACCGCATTTGGTTGAATGCAGCCGTATTTTCAAAACCGTTTTCGACAACGATTGTGCTGTAGTTGTTAAAGATCCCGCCGTTGATCATATCGCCAGAGACGAGGATTTCAGCGGCCATCAGGTTATTGGTGGTAGATCCGGCTTCGGATACATACTCGTCCAGTTCCAGGATGCCGGCGAAGTTATTGTTAACGGTTCCGCTATTGAGCAGGCTGGCTGCGAATACGTCTCCGTCGTTGATCAGTTTACCGCCCTTGCTGACGATTACCGCGTTTTCGCGGGCTTCGAGTGCTGCGCCTACTGCGAGGTGAAGCGTTCCGTTGATAGTAAGGGTTTCAGTTGAGATGGCATACCCTTCGATGAATACTTCTGTCCCTGCTTCGATTTCGGTACCCGGAAAAGCCGGTGTCCAGTTAGCGGGGTTTTCGTAGCGGTCATCTTCTGCGCCAGTGAAGGTGTATGTCTGTGCAGTGGTGATGCTATAAAAAGCGATCATGAATAATACTGCTGCGATTCCTCTCATAACAATGTGGAGAAAAGAAACCTTGTGAGCGCGATCTATATTTATGTGTCTGTTTTCTTGCATGACGTTAATTTTTTTGATTCTGTTTTATCCTTGAATCATACCCAAAGGTACGCCCTCTGATATAGTCTCGTTAGCAAAAAGGGCTGAACCGTCGTTTTTTTCAGCTTGAGTCTTTGTTTTTCAGCGCGAACGGTATATGCATTTTTCAGCGTTTTTGGGCAGTTTTGCGTCAACTGTTCTTGAGACAGGATGAACGGTAAGGAGGTCACTCAGAGCGTGAAGAATGCCTTCGGCTGGGGGATTGAGAATTGAACACAGAGGTACGGAGACACAGAGGCAAGTTCAAATTCAATGCTCAAGTTCAATCTCAAAATTTCATTAAAGGCTTTTCTTTCCTTTAAATGAGATTTTCACCACTTAGGCACTTAGGACACAGAGCATACACTAAGCGGAAACTCCGAAACCTAGTCTTGCTGAGTGCCTTCTTAGTGAACTGAGTGGCTGAGTGATAAAGCACTGGGGCTTCCTTGGCGACTTTGCGGGAGACAAA
>CAYGTH010000264.1:0-10037 GCA_964352745.1 uncultured Bacteroidia bacterium | reverse complement strand
CAGGGTAAACTGCTATTGCACAATGAAGTGCCGATCATCATTAGCTACAACGGTATAGAAAAGGAATTTAAGGCCGGGCCATTGCGTACAATCGTTATGGAATAGAGGGAAGGAAGGCATAGGATATGCCCTCACATTAGAAACCAAAAAGCCACTCCCAAACCGTTATGTCTTCTAATTTCTGATCTGTTTGTTGATCATTGGTGAGTCTTGCATACTCAATGGCATTGGAAATCATATCTAACTTATAGCGAATCGAACCTACGCCGATTATATCGGAAAGTAATTGCCTGTCCCTAAAATCGTTCTCAATCAAGCGTTCTAAATCCGAAAAATGATCAGAAATTTCAATCCGAAAATCTTTCTTCATTCCATCTGATACACGGCCTTTTATATACACATGCTTGAACTCTTCCGAAAGGTCATCAGAATATGTTTGGAACTTCTGGAATGCTTCTTTTGCAGTGCTTTTCTGAAGTGCTACATCTGAAGATTGTTGAGCGCTATCAATAATGGTTAATTGTGTCGTTAACTCATCGTAGCTCGAAATTACATTTGCGATGAGGCGCTTGCATTTTTCATGTTTTTCTTTTTCAATGATCAGTTCAATCCATCCGACATTATTTGCCGTCTTTAGGGTTTTTCCCAGAGCAGACTGCACAAAAATGAAAATGACAAGCATCGTCAAACCGTAGCGGAGATACATACAATACTTCATACTATTTGAGTTTATAGAGGAAGATAAAAACACCCATGAAGACGATGAATATGGGAAGAAACAAATCTTCCATGGGTCGTACCGATTTTTCCAGGATCATCGTTTTTATGACGTCCCCCCGGAAGAAGAACATAATCAAGCCAATAAGCATCACAAAAGAGGCAATACCTTTTCTGATTAAATCGAGGAATCTAAACCAGTAATCAAACTTGCTCTTCATTTGCCTCAACCACCGATTGGCAACAGTCAACAGATTAATGGATCTTAGCAAGTCATAGTTAATCTGTGACAATTCCCGGGAAAGCACCTCATCTGAAATTAAATTCAAACGAGATTTCTCCATTAATTCATTGTAGCGGGAGTATATGAGTAGAATCTCATCAAAATGTGCGGGCTTTTCCTTTTCCGTATATGCTAAAACGAGATTAAAAGCCTTCGCTGTTTCCGCTTTTGCAATCAGATTCTTGGCTTCCGCCTGTATATTATTCGGGGTATCCAAAATTCTTTATACTTATAAGGTATGTTGGAATGTAATAAATTAGTTTGTCATTTCCGGGAGTTGGTCAAATTTGCTGTAAAGAAGAAACCGCAAGGATCGCAATAGAGATTGCAAGGGGCGCAAAGCAATTCAATATCCATTTCCCCCTCATTCCACAATTACCTCATCCGCAAACACCCAGGAAGGCAAACCGGCAGCATGATGCCAGTAGGGCGTTTCTGTATTGTGGGCTTTTACCTTGATGTACCGCATAGGTTGTGGCGCATACGTCAGGTCATAATACCGGATATCATTGACTTTGCTTGCTTTGGTGAGGGGAAAGGGGCTGGGGACTGTACCGAGGCGGGTAAACTGTTCCCCATCCAGTGAACTGAAATACTCCACTTTTTCGGGAAGGAATACGATATGATTGGTAACCTGCAGGTAGGCCATGGAGATAGAATGGGTTTCCATGGCTTCTCCCAAATCCAGCACGACTTCCAGGTCATTCCCTTCGTATCCCAACCAGTTGGCGTAAAAACTGCTGCCGCCCAGCGCACCGTCGGTGAGGACCATCGGGTCTTCGTTCGCGTATTTTTTAGGCTGAGTCAGGCTGACTACGGATTTGCCCCGAGCGATATTGGGCCGCATCGCCACCTGCAAGGCCGCCTGATAGTTTTGGTAATATTCCGATACGGCAAAGCGCATTTCATTCATGAGCGTGATGTCGTGTTCCTGGCAGGTTTGGTAGAACGATTCCAGGAGATTGCCCACCATGGGATTTGCAACCGGCTTACCCGAATCGTCATGGACCAGCAGGGTGTAGGTGGCTGATAAATTTTTGCGGCAGGCTTCCAATACGGCAAAATCGACTCCCAGGCGGGCCTTTTGTACCCGGCTCAACACTGCCGGTTTATGGGCGACTGCCTGCTCTGCTGCATCAAACCAAGCGGAATATTGCTGCAGGAGGTCGGCACTCAGGTAGGCATCAAAAGCTTCGGAAGGATCACCGTAGAGGAACAGGAAAAATCCTTCATCTTGTTGGAGTTCTGCATGAATTCGGTCAACGTATTGCTTGACATAAACCCCGGCTTCTTCGTAATACCCATCCGTGAAAACCGTCATCAGCGAATCGACATTGAGATCAGGATTCCACAGCAGTTTGGCCAGCATGTATGAGCGCAATTCAAAGAGTTCGCTGGGCTGGCTGCTGTGCTGCTCAAATACCCACCGGGCATGGTTGTCCCGGAATAGCTGCACATTGGGTTGCAGGGTATGGAGGTTGGGAAAGGGCGCGAGGAAGTTGGTGAATTGGGTGGTATAGTCCCAGATTCGGATGTTGTCGGTGAGCTTACCCCATCCTATCAGGTCCTGGGAAAATTCCGTACATTTTTCCGCTATTGGCCCGCTTCGGTCGCATTCGATGGAACACAAGGTGATCAGTACATTGTCCGCAGGCGGTGTTTTACAGGGTTTGCGGGTGTATTGATAGGCGAGGGTAGAGATCGTTTTGTCCGGGAAATAAGCCGCCACTGCATTTACAAATCGGATCATGGTTGCCGCAGGACTGCCTTCTTCTGTATGGATTGCGCTACAGGCATCACAGGTGCAGTACTGCTGGTTATCATCCTGACTGACAGAAAGGACCTGCGCATCCGGATATTGAGCAAATAATGCCGAGACCGAGTCCTTGACGATGTCCAGCACTTTGGGGTTGGTGAGGCACAATTGAGTAGGGAGTCGCTTGTCTCCCCGCAAGGCATAGTACTCAGGATGGGCCTGATAAAACTGCTCTTCTGGTAGAAACCGGTGAAAAGTATGTACCCGCGCTTTGGGGACGTAGTAGGGGAAGGATTCGGTAGTAACTTTTAATTGGGCTGCGAAGGTAGAATCTTCGTAGAAAAGTCGCGAATGCGCTGTTCGGGTCGTGATATCCGGAGTGTACTGATAGTCAACAGGAGCCAGTGTCAATCGATCCTGGGTAGGAATATTTGCTGCATCGGGCGCATACCACGCACAGCCCAGATACTGCTCCAGAAATTCGTACACCGCATAGGTAAGGCCTTGTGCCGATCCTCCCGTGATGTGCAGGTTGTTGCCTCGGGTTTGAATGGAAATGCCATCAGGCGAGCCCGTTTCCTGAGGGTTTACCCCCACAAAAATTTTCGGTCCCTCGGAGGCCATACCCGCTGCTTCAACGATAGGAATCTCGACACTTGTGATGGCTTTCAAATAGTGCTGCAATACTTCTCCTGCCGGGTGTGTCGCTTCATCAGGATGTTGGAGGACAATTTCGTAGTCAGAATTCCCATTGCGGGCAAGCTCCAGGTGATCTTCCCCGCAGGAAGGAAAGAGGAAAAAGCTAAGGAGTAACAGGAGGTAGCAGTAAGTGTTGTTCATGATTGTGATCATTGGGTTGTTTTCGGCCTTAGCGAGCTATTGGTGAATATTCTTGTAATGGGGAGCTCAAACTTACGCGCCCCTATGTGCCGGATAAAGGGAATTCTAATGTATCTGCATAATTTTTTTACTGAATCTGTGTGGCGTATGGAGGAAATGAAATGCCCGTGCGTGTAATTTAATTCGCTGATTTTCAGTGAGTTTTAGGGTTTTCCAACTGGTGGCAAGGGGTGTTTCATAAGTTTTTATTTATGGATTCAATTAATAAATTAAATAAAAATTTATGATTGTGCCGCTGCATATTTGCCCCGGAATAGATGATACTCTTAACCAAAATTACCATGTACAAACCTCCTGTTTTACCCTGCCTCTTAGCTATGCGTTTCAGTATTACACAGTTTGATGAGTTGAAGACTCCCATTGAGTTAAGAGACTCCTTGTATGAACAAGCTTAATCCAAAAGTTACTGATTAATCTCGATGGATATACAAGCCCTATCTGATAATATCACTAATCCAGCCCTGCTTTTTTTCCTCTTTGGGATACTGGCTGTCCAGATAAAAAGTGATCTGCAAATTCCGGAAAACAGTTCGAAGTTTATCTCGATCTATCTCTTAATGTCGATCGGATTCAAGGGGGGACAGGAGCTTTCCCATAGCGGAATGAACCTTGAGGTTGTCGCCAGCATGGGACTCGGCTTATTGTTGGCTACCGCTATCCCTTTTGCTTCCTTCTTTATTCTTAAGCGGAAGTTGAGTATAGCAAATGCGGGAGCTATCGCTGCCTCCTACGGGTCTGTGAGTGCGGTTACCTTTGTAACAGCCACTTCGTTTTTAGATTTTGAAGCAGTCAATTTCAACGGACACATGATTGCTGTGATGGCATTGATGGAAGCACCAGCGATCATTGTTGGGGTACTCCTCATCAACTACTTCAAACGAGACAATGGCAGCCCGTCTTCTCCGATGTCAAATATTCTCTGGCATTCTGTCACAAATGCAAGTGTGCTATTGATCCTGGGGAGTTTAGTCATAGGCTACCTGGCAAGCCCTGAGCAGGCGCAGGGAATCAAGCCGTTTACTACAGATATTTTCAAAGGGTTTCTGGTAATATTCCTCCTTGATATGGGGATTATGAGCGGGAAGCATTTGTCCACAATCCTGAAAAAGGGGTTTTATCCGTTTCTCTTCTCAAGCCTGATGCCGTTCCTGTATGGGATGATTGCCCTGGCGATTAGTATGCAAATCACAGATGTCATCGGGAATCAATTGCTGTTTGCGATCCTGGGGGCAAGTGCATCTTATATCGCAGTACCGGCGGCCATGAAGCATGCGGTACCTGATGCAAATCCCAGTTTGTATTTACCGATGGCCCTTGGGATCACATTTCCCATCAATGTAATGATCGGGATTCCCTTTTATTATTCCATTATTTTATTGAACTCTTAACCATAAAGACATGAATAATGTAAGAACTATTGTAATCGGATTTATGCTCGGGGGTGGTTTTGGCGCTAAAATCGGCGCACTGATTCCGGTTTTGACTACCCAATATGACTGGTCCTGGATCAGCATGGGACTCATAATTGGCGGCATACTGGGCATTGTAATTTCCTTTGGGATTGTACTGGTCAATGATGGAGTGCCCCAGAAGAGAAGAGTACATATCAGGCATTCCGGGGTGAATATGAAGCGATTTGCATAAGCTAATGCTAACTTGTCAGGTTAGCCGAAAAGGGTCGAAATCAATTGACAACCTAGTGCGCGCATATGTTCGAGCTACATTAAGTGGCCAGGCGAATCTAAATCGCCTGGCCACTACCCGTCAGGGGACAGGCTTCCCCGTTAAAAAGTGATCGGGATAGGAAAACGTCGGCTTATCCTGAGTTAGCCAAAACCTTTCCTATAGTTCTGTTGTTTAAGACTTAATCCGTTCGCTTTTACTTCATTGTTTTGTAAATCTGTCACAAATTGAGTAGGTTGTCATATCCAAAACCCAGAGATAAGCGATTCTGTTTCACCTTTTTAATCCGCTAACCCATGAAACTTCTTTTACCGCTTTTATTGATTATTTCCTCCTTGCTTTTCTCTTGTCAGGAGACAGAACCGATTCTCCCTGTAACTGAAATAAAAACAGAAATACAAACCTGTAATTTGTTTTCCCTTGCAATTGTGCAATTTCGGGAAGGACATGACGGGATGAGTGCTTTTTATTACCTCTCTTTGCTGGATGACAATGGAAATGAAGTTGGGGATGTTTATACAGCTACGCTTCAGGGAAAAGAACTGCAAGTAGGCGAAGAAATTGAAATTACGTTCCATTACGTACCGACCAATAACTTTACCTATGTCAGCGCTTGTGGAGACGATCCTGAAAACCAACCTTCTCTGGAGGAAATGGCACAAGTTGTGTTATGTGAGGAAGATGGAGGCCGAGACTGATCTCTTGAGAACAACTTATTCCGCTCGATTGTGAGCGGGGTGTCCAATAATATATCGTTTACTGCCAGCCGGATTCTACTCCGGCTGGCTTTTTTTATGAGCTGGGTTTTCGCACACCCCAATGTCGGAGACAAGACTTGCGGGCCTCTTTTTCAAGGGAGGTTGGCTCGTGTGGAGGGATGTTCCCGTTTGGGCGAAGCCCTGTTTCCCAGCGGGAAACAATATCTGTAGCCATAATGCCCCCTCCTTTTTGGTGTCGGGCGCTTTATCGCGCTCAATCCCCAAATTAAGCGGGGCATACGCTTCTCTCCCCAAAACAAACATCCCGACCTCTTGGATAAGAGATCGGGCTGTTCTGAATATAATAGCTGTAAGCCTACCGCGAAGCGATAATCTGCTTCTTCTGCGCAAAGGGCTGATCATAAACCCGCTCTCCGGTGGCTTTTCCCATCGCGATGGCGAGTGCGCCAATGACGGGTGGCAAACCGGGCTCACCCAGGCCTGTCGGATCGATGCCATTGTCCACAAAGAAAGTTTCGATGGATTCCGGCGCTTCGCCGTGGCGAATCATGCGGTATTTGTCGAAATTCTGCTGTTGTGCTTTGCCATCCTTGAAGGTAATGGCACTGTACAACGAGTGGCCCATGCCATCTACTGCGCCGCCTTCCATCAGGTTGCGCGCTGCGGTAGGATTGATCACGATCCCGCAATCGACGGCATTCCAAACCTTCTTAACTTTGGGTTTGTCGTTCTCCATGACGATATCGACGACCTGCGCGACATAGGAGTTGTGGCAGAAATAGGCAGAAACGCCGCGATGTACACCTGGTGTCTCCGTGCCCCAGTTAGCCTTTTCGCGAATGAGTTTCAGGACACCTGCATATCGCTCTGCGTCATAGTCGTTTTTCTCTCCTACGGGATTGTTGATCGCCCGCTCAAAGAGTTCGAGGCGGAAGTCGATGGGATCTTTGCCCGCTGCTTCGGCCACTTCGTCCAGGAAGGATTGCTCCGCTCCTGCGATGAAATTAGACCGCGGTGCACGCCAGGCAGCAGTGGAAATATTGGACTCCATTGCATGCTGCTCTGCGAGATAATTATCCACGGTTCCGGCAGGGTAGCGGTTGGGGAAGATCGGACTTCCATGTGCACCGGCTCCCCGTACATGAAAGGCAATGAGTTCATTGTTTTCATTGAGGGCAGCGCGGTAGCTTACTTTATAAGCCGGACGATACGAACCTTGCGTCATATCGTCTTCGCGGGTATAAATCAGTTTGACGGGTGCCTGAATCTGTTGGGAGATCATCGCAGCTTCGATCCCGAAGTTCCCATATAGGCGTCTTCCGAACCCTCCGCCCATGCGGGTCATCATGATCGAAACATTTTCAAGTGGCATTTCCAGCACGCGAGCACAGGTTTTGCTCAGGGCTTCCGGCGTCTGAATCGGACCGAGAAGTTCTGCTTTCTCTGCGGTTACATTCGCAAAGAAGTTCATCGGCTCCATCGTATTGTGGGGCAGGAAGGGCGCGCTATAGGTGCGCTCGATGACCTTGGCCGCACTGGCAAAGGCTGCTTCCGGGTTTCCATCCCGGCGGGAAGGTTTTTCCGGTGCTTTGGCCAGGAGAGCCGTGAGTTTCGCTTCGTGCTCTTCGCTACTTTCAGGCGCACTGACGGTTTCCCATTCTACTTTGACCGCCTTTTTGGCTTTCATGACTTCCCAGGTCGTATTGCCCACTACGGCTACGAGCTGTGGAAATGCATTGGTCTCAGACCACTGCTTTTCGTCTTCTTTGTCTTTAGGACCAGAAACGTCAATGGAAATGACATCTTTGATCCCCGGCATCGCCTTGGCGGCCGTTGCATCAAAAGACTTGAGTTTCATGCCAAATGCAGGCGGATGTACGATCATCGCGATGAGCATGCCTTCCTCGTCCACGTCCAGCCCAAATAGCGGCTTGCCGGTTACGATATTCGGCGTATCGACATTGAGTCGGTCGGTTCCGATGATCTTAAAATCTTTGGGATCTTTCAATTCCACTTCTTCAGGTACGGCTTGTGTGCTGGCTGCTGCTGCGATTTCCCCATAGCCCAGCGTCTTACCGCTCGCTTCATGCTTGATGATGCCTGCTTCTGTGGTCAATTCCCCGACGGGAACCGCTAATTGTACGGCGGCGGCTTCAAGGAGCATGTGGCGCGCAGTTGCACCTGCCATGCGGAGACTTTCCCAGCCTCGGCGGATGGACTGACTCCCCCCGGCGATCTGCCCGTTGAAAATATCAGTATCGAGTGCTGCCTGTTCCACGATTACATCTGCCCAGTCCACGTCGAGCTCTTCGGCTACGATCATGGGCATGGAAGTTTTTACATTTTGGCCGATCTCAGGATTGGGAGACATGATCGTCACGAGACCATTGTCGCCGATTTTGAGGAATCCATTGATTTCAAACCATTCTTTGGGCATGGCTTTTACCTGTGCGGGCGTAGGCTTGCAAGAGGCCAGCCAACTGAATCCCAGCACCATTCCCCCACCTGCCAGCGCGGAGACCTTAAAAAAGGATCTTCTGTTATATGTAGTTCTGATGAGTGTCATAATAATTTGTATTGAGCGTGCAGGAGGGATTAGGACATGTTCGATGCCGCAGTTTTGATAGCAGCATGAATCCGGGTGTAAGTTCCGCAGCGACAAATGTTTCCATTCATAGCCACATTGATTTCCTCATCGGTAGGGTTCGGATTGCTATTGAGCAAAGCCGCTGCACTCATGATCTGACCGGCCTGGCAATAGCCACACTGTGGGGCATCATGCTCGACCCAGGCTTGCTGTAAGGGGTGGTCGCCATTTTCGGAGAGGCCTTCTATCGTCGTGAGGGCTTTGTCGCCCACGGCAGAGACCGGGACAGAGCAGGAGCGGATTGCGGATCCATCGAGGTGGACGGTACAGGCACCACATTGGGCCATTCCACAGCCGAATTTTGTGCCTACCAGCTTGACATGATCCCGCAGTACCCACAAGATCGGGGTGTCTTCGGCCACGTCAACCTGCTGTTTTTGTCCGTTAATGTTAAGTGTATAAGCGGGCATAATCGCTAGGGTTGGTTAATAAGAAATTTGGGAAGAGGTGTGTTTTCCCACGATACTTCGAAAAGCTATCCTTTTCCCGGCTAAAAACAAAACCTAGACTGGAATATGTCCGATTACGGGCAGTTTTTAGCAGTAAATCGCAATTTGCCCGTTGACTTGTACACACTTGGGGGACGAATTCGGACTCTCCGAAATGAGGGATCTCAGGGCCGAGGTACTTTGATCTGTAGAGACGGCCCAAAAAATTTGATAGCAACAAAAATCAGAGAAAGTGCCTTAGGGAAAGGAAAATATTAACCTACCCATTTCCGACTACACGCCTAGCGCGTCTTTCCGGGGATTTTGGGTTGCGCAGCTTCCCAAAATAACCCGGAATCCCCTACTCACACCAGCAGGAGCAGGTAATAGGAGCAGGAGATTCCGGATCACATCCCGAAGCTACGCAACGAGATGTGTCCGGAATGACGATTAAAATCGGTAAGTTGTTTTTGCCTTTTCCTTAGGGAAGAAGGAAGAACTTGGCGGTTATCCAATTCCCCGAAATTTCTTATATTAACAATATTGCGATACCAATGGGGCAAAGTGTCTCTGCCAGCGATTAGGGGCAGGACCGTCCACATATGATCCCTTACCGGATTTTGGTCGGGAATTGACAGTTTCCCCTACGACCCCAACAAGCATGGGTTGAAAACGCAGCCGGGTTGGTTGAAGTAAGGCAAATATGGGTGCCTGTAACAGCAAATTCCCATAATCAATTGATGCATATGAAAACATTTACAAAGTTCTTCGCGCTATTTCTGGCCGTATGCCTGCCCTATTGGGTATGGAGCCAGCAGGCGGTGGGCGCCTCCGGCGGCGAAGCTACCGGCGCAGGCGGCACGGTGAGTTACTCGGTAGGACAGGTGGGCTACACCTACTCTTC
>CAYGTH010000263.1:0-10062 GCA_964352745.1 uncultured Bacteroidia bacterium | reverse complement strand
AGGCATATTTATTCTTTAGCCCTAAGTTATCAAAAAAGGGCTTGCTTTCATACTGATTCTTGTCTTGAACTAAGAGGGCATAACCGGATCAATGAAGCAGGAGCTTCTCCGGATTTCCACAGCATTTCCTTGCTGGTCTGTGGCTTTGATGGTTACCGATCCCCGCTTCAGATAATCAAGCAGATAGAGTGTACCGCTATCATCGCCCAATTCAAAATGGACGGGCGTACTCATTTCGTCATTATAATGTACTTCCTCAACCGACTCCAGGATCTCATTCAAATAGAGCTGGTAGGTCTGGGGAGCATTGTAAGCATCAACAGGAACTTGTGCCTGGACACAGTATGTGAGTACACATAAAACGGGAAAAACAAGCAGTTTTCTCATACAATTGGGAAAATCGGTTTTGAAATATAACAATTTTCTCCAAAAGAATGTGACAGGAATAGGAAAATAATTCTGAACCTGAATCATTATATGAGCGTAACTCGCGGATAATTGCATGCCTGTCCCCTACTCCAACTGTGTCCCTGAAAAAAGTTCTCCAATCCCTCCAACAAAGGCGGTTTGAAAACCATTTGATACTTCTCCGCTCAGACTCCTGCGCAAAACACGCCCAAACTCTTCGCTCAAACTTCGTTCATTGTGCTGATTTTGCTCCCCAAACTCCAGGTTGAGCAAGGATTGACTGAGCACTTGAATGAAGCGACGTTGAGCGCTAATCATTTGCCCGACTATTTTTTCTGCTATGTAGTGATTGATGAGTTCTCCGGGAGAGGATAGGTTTAATCTCGGATAAGCTTCCCGGATAGCAGGAGAATCAGCATTCAGCCATCGCCTGAGCTGGCCTGTGGCGTTTCTTGCCCAGGCATCTCCCAATACCGAAAGCGCAGCATTAGTAGCAGCCTCTGTGATAATCCGGCTCCAGTTCAGAGGCACTTCTTCCAGGCCAAACTGTCGCCGATCTCTGTTAAGGCGGCGAAACCTCATGACTTCCCTGGCAACGGATCTTGCCATACTGCTGAAAAAAGCCGTGAGCATCTGTCGGACTTTACTCAAGACAATTCGCAAGACGGCTCTGCGAAATCTCCGAGAAGATCGTGCAAGAAACCTCCGTCCCAACCTACGGGCTAACCGTGTCCCCAAGGCCCGCATTCCACCACCTAATGGCAAGGTTACCACCTCAACAACTGCTCCCCCTACTGTCAAAGCCGATGACAAAGCGCCCCATCTCAAGTTCTGATCAAAACTCCGATGAAGCTCCTCCCGATTCCACGAAATATTTGGGCGGTTGCTAAACACCACAGCTGTCTGAGCATCTATGAACAACATCGGCCGGAGGGTGATTCGCCCTTCACCGGTTTCAGCGTTTTGTGTTTGAATTGAGATGATTTCATATCCAATTTTTACTTCATTATCGGATATCCCTACGTAATCACTCAGCATATCCCCAAATGAATACCCATCCCGATCTGCGCGCAATTCAGGGTAGATTCGCTGCATCAGGTTTCGGGAATTTGTTGCAATCAGGATAAAGTCCCCAGCCTGATAATAAGCCCTGCGGGATGCCGGCGGAAAGGAAAGAGATCGTCGTCTCCTATGGGATCGATCATATTCCAGCAGTCGGTTTCCTTCTCCAAATCCCACCAGCCAACGTGAAGGTCTTCTCCTCCGGACTTCTTGCGCCCTCCGATTGTCTTCCCGTTGCTCCTCTCTTTCCCTGCGCCACCGCTGGATTCTTAAGCTTGTCTCACTCGGCGCCTGGGGCGTCCCACGTGCATCGGTTCCTCTTTCTTCCGGTTGCACCCGGCCATTGACGCGAAATTCTAGTGCTCCATCAAGGTGAGTAATAACTTCATTTTCCCCCTCTGCCTCCACGGAATCATACAGTTGAATATCCGGATGAGGGCGATGGCGAGGACGAGGTTTAGGCTGTTTATCTGCTGACATCGTGTGAGAATCTTGTTGTGAGGAAATGAGTTGTGTTACACATTATGTGGCGGATTGAAGCCCGCCACATAATTCAATTTACTCCGTGCATTATTCCTCAATACTGATATCTATATCCGTATTTCCTTCCCGAATAATCAATTTCTTTTCGGTATCCGGATCCTCCAGCATATCTGCTTCCAATCGCTCCAGGTAGCGAAGATTTTCCAGGCCAGAACGCAAGACTTCTGCACGAACTTTTTCGACATCCAATCTGCGGTGTTTCTGCTTAAATTCTTCCAACAACGGATGGGTTCCCGGTAGGGCTTCTATGAATAACTGGCCTGTAGGCACCACAATCAATTCATCATCTTTCCGCTCGGAAGTAAGGCGTTGCAGCAAAATCCGACGCATGGCGACTTGCTCATTATCACTGAGCTTGTCATAGATATTTTCTGCAAATCGAATGAGGCCTTCCTTATCTGGAAATTCTCCTAAGGCATCATCTGGGTCCCTCAATCCCAAATATCCATCGACATATTCCTGCATCATAAAATCGGTCAGATACACACACTCCCGGAGCGGGAAGATCATATAATTCCCTTTATACCCCAGGGGCGAATCCAGGTCTGCAATTTCGTGCAGTTTTTTCTGCTGAAGATCGAAATTGAGGAACGGCAACACCAAACTGATTCCAAACAAAGCAGGGTTCAAAAAGGGTAATACCTCATCAACAGGTCGTGGACTGGCCTCTATGGTAACAGTACTGGCAGCGCCTTCTTCTGCATTCCATCCAAATGGGGCTGGAATGGTTGCTTCTACATTGTAAAGCCGGAAGAACCGCTGATCGGGAGGCTCATGATCCCAGATAGCCTGCATATAATAGAGGATGTTTTGCTTAACATGAATGCGCAACTGGTCCACTTGTGTCCGTTTTCTAAAGCTCAGGGAACTTGCGTCCGTAAACTCTTTGGTAACGCGCTCCAGTGCCGAGATCGCTTTGTTCATTTCCTCTTTTGTAGCTGGAATATCGCCTTCCAGCAGCTCCAACCTCCGCTCTATTGCTTCCCGGTTTGCTGTCAGGACTTCCGCAGATGCATCGGTGCCACTAGTCATAAATTCGCTGGGGGAAGGAACGACCAGACTTGCTCCCCCTGTAAAGATGGCTTTAGCAATTCGACCTATTTTTCGCTTTTTCTTTCGGTTTTTGGCCATTTCCTCGGAAGCGGAAGTTGTTCGCAGGGCTTCCATGAGTGTATCCCGGGTAGCGAGTCGTTCATCGAATTGGATTTCCAGGTTCTTAACCAGCTCTCGCTGATCAAGCATGAGTCGTTTTTTCGTTTGCAAGCTAATTTCATCTCCCGCTATTCCGTCAGAGATATAATCAAGCGCCTCATTAAACATATCATCCAGCAATACCCGTCGCAAGATCCACTCATATGCCAGTAGCCAGTCCTCATCAATTTCATGGGGAGCCGGCACATCCTGCGCAACCATAATAACAGGGGTCATCTTATGAAGATGTTCTGAAATACGATACTGTCGCTCCAATTCATAGAACAAATAGGTAGTCGTAATTTCGTTGTTTGTATTTTTGATTTCACCAGAAGTGGTGGTATCCATCTCTTCTCCACTCGAAGTATTCACTTCTATGTGGCGTTCATTTTTATATTCCTGACTGGCTTTTACAACTGCTTCCCGAAAGGATTTTTTGGCCTTCGCGGATTCCTGTTGCTGGTTGAGGCCAAAGCTCGTCTGGGAAGACATGGAACCGATTCCAAACTGAATACTTCCTTCAGCGCTTTGCTGAAAATTCGTGGCAGTAGATGCTTTTTCAGTAATTTCAGCCAAGGCCCGATTGGTATAAGTCGACTGGCTGGTATTGCTGATCAGGGTTTTTTGAATTTCCTTCTCGGATCGATTCCGCTTCACTACCATTTTTTGGGTGTACTTCCTGGACTCTCCCGGCGCAAGGGGAATGGTTGAGACAAGTGCTCCCACCTGATAACTTTTGGGTTCCCGTTTTTGGCGGTAAGTGGCCAGCAGGCCAAAGTTGACCGTATTGGGATGAAATAAATCAAATGCGTAGGGCTCGCTGATCATCTCCCCCAGTTCCTTCAGCATTTCCTGGACCCGGGTCAGGCCGCTATCCGGATGATCCACAATGACTTGTATCTCCCCTTTGATTCGATTCATTTCTTCTTCCGACTGGATCCGCTCGTCAAGGATAGCCTCCTTCAATTCCCCATAATTTGGCATTAACGGATTTAATCCCAGCGCTCTAAGCATTGTTCTCCCATAAGCTTCCTTATTCTCCTTCCACCTTTCTGCCAGGGTCAGGATCTGTACTTGTTGACTGGGATTGAGCAGGTTCCATTGACTTACCCTCATCTCTGGTAGGATCTCCTTCACCTCTTCGGGAATCACTTCCCCATTCAGACTGCCTAAATCGGCACTCATGTCTTGCAAAAAGCGTGTATAATCCTCCATGGTGCGCAGGTCCCGATAGGCTATTTCGCCTTCCAATCCCGAGTCTTCTCTTACTTTCACCACTTGCTCATAGAGCATTGCGACCTTATCTTTCAGCTTTTCATCAAATGCTTCTTTCCACACGTGTTCGAAGGCAATTTGCAGGGTGTGGAAATCGTGATACGCGGTAGTGTCAGCAGGTCCGGAGTTGAGTTTGAAGGTATTCACTTTGCGCTCCAGGCGGGCCAGATCCTCTTCTTCTGAAACCGGAAGAACAGCCTCCTCTCCCTGAACGGACTTCAACTGAGCGAAAATCATCCGACGGATTTCGTCACCTAAGCTTTCCGATTCAACAGGGAGTTCCCCTCCTCCTTCTGCGGGCGAACTTTGCATGACTTCATCTACCGTATCCTGTGCCTTGTATCGCTGTACAATGGCATCCCATACGGACCGGGTACGGATCAATTCGGTAGTATTGGAATGCTGACGTAAAAACTTACATAAATGCCCCAATTCTACGTCCAGACTCATGGACTCACCATCCCGTAGCCGCTCTATAATGTCGGGTTCCAGGTTGGGAAAAAAGTCAGTAATCTGCCCTAAATCAATATTCATCTGCGCTTGTGCATGTCTGCCGTAGGATTGCTGTCGCGATACAGCCCGTTCGAGCTGCCTGTTCTTAGCCCCCCGCAAGCCTGAGTCAGTTGAAACAAACAGCGCATCATCCCGCAGGCTCGCTGAAACTTTTTTGAGATTCGCAGCAAATCGGCGCGCGCGTAAGGTTCTATCCAAATTTTGAGGAGCCTGTTCCTGAATCAACCGGGTCTTCACAGCTCTTATTCCTCCCGTCAGGTCTGTACTTCGATTCATGGCCCGCTCATAAGCGGCAGTCAGGCTATTCACTTCGATGACTGAGCCATTCACCCCTGCTTCTGGAATGGGTACTCCCCGAGCTTCTAACATGGAGGTAGGGATGTGAATCACCACACTCTCCATTTGTCCTGCATTGAATATCGGCACAGTGGTCCGGTATACTATCTGATCAAGGGGGCTCGCGTTATTGAGCGCATTGTCAGGTGACAAAACCATCAGGAATAAATCAGGGCGAATTTCCTGCTGATTCCGCAGGCGAAAAGCCTCATCCTCGAATTCCAGTTCAAAGCCTCCCATGTCATCTGAAATAACAGAACCCAGCCTGTCACCGGGAAACAGGTTCCAGAAAGCTGCTGCTTGTTGGCCTGGATTAGTCGTAGTATTCGTAGGCGCCCCAAAAGCTTCCTCCAGGGTTCCCGTGGATTCCGGATCAAAATCATATACTACTACAACCAGATTGGAAATCCCCAGGCGAGATTCCTGATGCAATACTTTTCCGCTAATTTTATTCATACAAATGAGGTTATTCGTGCCTATGCCTACTGATCCTCGGATAGGATTTTTTGGGCAATTCAAACCTCTGACGAACACTCGGGTTCGTTTGCATTTTTATTGAAATTATTTTTGTGCTGGCTGTACACTTGAGCCCGTAGTGCTGGGGATTCTGATCCGCTTGCCTGTTGTTCATCCCAACTCGCGCGGGGCCGAATTTCCCTGATCGAGTCAGGGACAGGCTCCTTCTAAGGGAATTTCGCGCAAGCCATTTCTATGAAATGTATGTGGGTTACGGATCGGAATCCGTAACCAGCCCTGCTGGCTGTACACTTGAATCTGTAGGGCTACAGGCGACAAATGCCCCCCCATTCATCCAAAATCTGAAAGCATTATCAATGCTGTAAAACTTCTTTTTCACACACGCATCTGACAGGAAATTGCCGCCTGGCGTTCACGACATTATGAGAATGAATTTCATATTCTTCCCCAAACATATGCCAGTGTTGTATGTGGCCATCCTCAAGCGCTGCATCCAGCCAAAACGTATTTTGCAAACCTATTTTTCCTAACTCGCCATTGTCAATTCGCCCGCACAGGCTGATTTGAAGGGTATCTATGATGTTCAGCTTTTTCTTTTTTTGTTGTTTAACCAGCGCACCTACCTCTTTTAGGGTTGGTAATCGCCAACCAACAGGGCAAATAGAAAGCGCTTCATGAACCTCATAAAACTCTCCACAATTAGTCTCGGCAGCTGATCCGGAAATTGATTCCGATGTTGGGTATCTCAGGTTTTCCCTCATCCATATAAGGTCGCCGATCTCCACAATTTCGTAGGAGCTTCCATCCCTTTCATCTATCCATTCGCTCGGAGTCTCCCGTATTGAAGCGGCAATTAATATTCCCGCAACTGAAATGATAAACACGATTCCGTTCTTCATGCCCCCAATTATTTCCTATTAGACTTATGCCCGACTCAAGAGTTCATCTACTTTTCAAGGTTCAACTCCCCCTTTTCGGAGAGCAAAATGGCAATGGCGCGGGTTTTTTCAAATCGGGAAAATATGATAATCATAACGACTGTAATGGGAACACTTAAAATCATCCCAACTACCCCCCAGATGGCTCCCCAGATCGATAGTGCCAAAATCGTAACCAGTGGACTGATGTTCATGGAGCTGCCCATCAGTCGAGGTTCCAGGACATTTCCTACTAACACCTGGATTGCACCGACAATGATGAGGATAAGGATGAACGGGAAGAGTTCGCCAAATTGCAAGAGGGCAAATATTGCAGGAAAAATGGTTCCTACCAACGAGCCCACAGTCGGGATAAAATTGAGCACAAAAATCAGGAATGCCCAGAATGCCGGCGAATCAACACCGATCCACCACAGCACCAAATAACTTAACACGCCCGTAATCAAACTCATCAGCGCTTTCAGTCGGAAATATTCAGCAATAGAGCTTTCCACCTCATTCATTAATGCTGCAAACTCATCGTAACCTTCCGAATCCATAAATATGGCCTTCATTTTGGAAGTGAAATTAGATTCTTCCAACAGAATGAAGAGGGCGTAAATGATCATCATAAAGGAATTGCCGATCAAGCCCGAAAGTGAGTTTAACACAGAGGAGAGAATCTTCCCGAAATCCAAATCTCCAATTTGCTGCCTGGAGGTTTCTACAATATTCAGGTCAAAGGTTTCATTGATCGATGCGACAACCGTTTCTACATTCGACTCATATTTCGGATAGGCTTGTGTCAGGTTCGTAATATTATGAGACAGGATACTAAACAAGGCCACCAGAATGCCCGCAATTAAACCGGAAGAAAGAAGGGTTTTGATCCAGGAAGGCACCCGTTTTGCCATCCAGTCAATTTTATTTAGCAGCGTCTTTACAGACCGCATAATGAACCATAATAGCATGCCCAGGATAAAGGGCACAATGAGGCTCTGGCCATAAATCAAAGCGGCTATTACGGAGATCGCTATTACAAAAAAGTAAGCTGCGTTTTTCATACTAACTCGTACTTATATCCCCTGATTAAGTGGGCAAGGCTATATTTTGCTTCCTCCTTATCCCTATCTGGATTCGCCGACTGAAGTAAAGGCTTTTTAAGCGGAATAAAAAAAGGAGAGGGATTGATGTTAGGCATATTTTTCCTGCTGGGAACTCCTTGCTGCTCACCGGGATTTGAAATCCCGGCTCCGGGCTGCTGCGAGGCAGGGCTGCGATTTCCGGAAGCGGCTGGGGCGGGATTGCAAATCCCGCCAAGCTGAAGCTTTTTCTTGCTGCTCACCGGGATTTGAAATCCCGGCGAGCTGCCTGCTATGATTCCTACGCCACTTTGGGCTCTTCCAGCCCCTGGATTGCCTTGTAACCTTTTGTCAAAAAGGCGGCAGACAGAGCAGCACTCAGGAAATCCGCAATAGGAAATGCCCACCAGACCCCATCGATTCCGAGGATACCCGGCAAAATGAGCAATAGGGGAATGAGACAAAAGCCCTGTTTGGTCAGGGCCAATAATAAAGCGGGCATAGCGCGGCCGATCGCCTGATAGTAGGCTGATCCGATCATTTGCAAACACAATGTCGGGGTGGCTAAGAACACGATCCGGAGAGCGTGTGCACCATCTGCAATCAATTCCTGATCCGTTGTAAAGATCGAAAGAATTGGCCCTGCAAAAATCATGACCACCAGAAAGATGGAAAGGGCAACGGCTGTACCGGCGATAATTGCCAGTTTGATCACTGACCGAACGCGGTTCCCGTTTTTAGCTCCAAAGTTATACCCTGCAATGGGCAAAAATCCCTGAATCATTCCCAGCACCGGAAAATTCACAAACATCATCACCCGGCTGATCATTCCATAAATAACTACCCCCGCTTCCGCACCATAACTGAACAGCGCATTATTCAAGACAATAGACAGAACCGCGATGGCCCCTTGCCGGGCGAAGGTTACAAATCCAATCGAGACAATTTCTTTGATCAGTTTCCAATGTGGCAACAGATTAGACAGGCGAATCTTCAGTTCCGACTTCCCAAAAAAGAAATGCCAGCAGGTGAATATCGCACTGGAAATATAGGAAAGGGTAGTCGCCCATGCGGCTCCTGCCATGCCCATATCAAAGCCTATGATCAAAATCGGATCGAGAATGATGTTGACAATTGCCGGGATAATCATCACAACCATGGCAATCCGTGGATAGCCTTCTGCCCGGATAACGTTATTGGCCATCATGGCCCAGGCGAGAAACGGAATACCCGGTAGCAGGATTGAGAAGTAGGTGCGCGCAGGTTCCAGAATTTCGCCCTTCCCCCCAAACAACATCAATACTTCTTCCATGAAAAATACTCCCCCCAGCATGGCCAAAACCGCCATGGTCAGGGTCATACCCACCTGATTCCCAAAGGTTCGATAGGCTTTGCTTGTATCTCCTCCGCCCATCGCTCGCGATATCACAGATGCCCCGCCAATACCAATCGCCATTCCGATCGATGAGATCAAAAAGGTGATCGGCATTACCACCGTAATCGCACCAATCCCCATAGCCCCCACAAACCGACCCACAAAAATGGTATCGACAATTCCATAAATCGACATGATCAATATGCCAATCGATGCGGGCACGGCTTGCTGAATTAACAGCTTAGAAATGGGTTGTGTGCCCAGGGAAGAAGATTGGCTCATAAAGAGTAGAAGCGTAGATGAGAGATATTAGCGGACAAACAGGAAATCACTCAATCTCGATTTCTTCCAGCTTTTTTCCAAGTTTATGTAAGCTCTTTTCCAGGTCTTCCAGCACCCCGCTGTTTTCCAGTTTCTGAACAAGCTCCTTGCCTGCCTCTTCCAATTCCGGTCCGAGTTTTTCGAGCTGAGGAATCAATTCATCCAAAAACGCATCGCTGGCTTCCGACACCAATTTAATATGCTCCCGAACTTGCTCCAGTTCTTCCTCATCCGCATTCCGGATTCGATCGACTACCTCCTCTTTGTATTGGCAGGTGTAATACACCAATGCCTGGGCCCAGATTCTGGCCTTTTCTTTTTCAGATAATTCTGCTTCAAATTCCCGATAGTTTTTCCCCAGAAATTCTTTCATTTCGGCGTTTCGATCTTCCCATTCACTATCCGAATAGGTATCGCAATGAGACTGCGTTTCCGCTGTAAAGGAATCATATTGACTGAGATAACGATCTTTGGAATAAGGAGAACAGGCCATCAGGCAGGCCCCCATGCATACGAATACAAATTGAGATAATTTCATGCGTATTAAATAGAATGTCGTGTG
>CAYGTH010000262.1:2078-10107 GCA_964352745.1 uncultured Bacteroidia bacterium | reverse complement strand
CATTCAACGAGTCCAATCTCAATCAGATACCGATCCGGAGAAATATAACGCTTGCACCTATTTATCCCTTGTTTACTATTGTGGAAAAATCTAATTTTGCGCGACTTTTGAGCGTATTCATATTTCCGTAATACAATCACACATGAAACTTCAACCTTTCTCTTTATACCTTTTCGCCATCTTGCTTGCTTTTTCAGCTTGCCAGGATGCCGGTATCTCTCCTGACTTAATTTCAGGCACCTATTCGGGTGTATTTCAGCTTTCAGATGTAAGTACTGGAATGACCAATTCTGGCGAGGTAGAACTTAATCTATCTGCTGAGAGTTTTACCTGCTCTGAAAACCCCAACCGATTGCCAGCAGGTGGCGCGGGTTCTTTCCGTCAAAAAGATGATGTTATTGAGTTTGAGGACCAGCATGTATGGCCGCCTCACTTTGATATGCACCTCGTCCTCACCGGTACATTTTCGTATCAACTTGACGGAGCGAGCCTCCATCTTTGGAAAGAGACGGGCAATACCCGCTATGAATACCTCCTTGAAAAACAATAAGGAGTTTCGAATGCTTTCGATATTGTGTATTTTAGCAGCCCTTACGGGATTCGCAAGTATGAGTCCCACCTATCGCTAACCGTAATTCTTACTTTGACATGCTAAATATCGTCCTATTCGGCCCTCCTGGTGCAGGCAAAGGCACACAATCCTCAAGTCTGATAGATC
Source organism: uncultured Bacteroidia bacterium (assembly GCA_964352745.1). GTDB lineage: Bacteria > Bacteroidota > Bacteroidia > J057 > J057 > CAYGTH01. Next base: position 9,389 of record CAYGTH010000262.1, on the reverse strand, counting down.
ATTATGGGCTTGTACATTGTTCCACTGGTGATATGTTGCGAGCAGAACTAGCTTCCGGCTCTGAACTGGGCCAGCGCGTAAGGAGTATTATGGATGCAGGGCAACTGGTAAGTGATGAGATCGTAATTGAGCTGATTAGGAAACGATTGGAAACGCATACAGAAGCAAATGGGTTCATTTTCGATGGATTCCCCCGTACAGTGGCACAAGCAGAAGCCCTGGACCGGTTGCTGGAAGAAAAAGAATCTCCTATTAGCTGCATGATCAGCTTGCGCGTGCCGGACGAAGAACTGATTACGCGATTGGTTAAGCGCGGACAAGATAGTGGCCGCTCAGATGATAATGAAGAAACAATCCGAAAACGCATCGTGGAGTACAATGAAAAAACGCTCCCTGTCGCCAGCTATTACCAAACTCAGGATAAATTGAGTGAAGTAGAAGGCGTAGGAACGATTGAAGAGATCGGCGAACGAATCGCAGAAGTCGTAAAAAATGTTAGCGCGTAGCGCAGCAGGAACAAAGTTTCAACCCATTTTTCGTTCCTGAAGCGCTAGTCCATGTTTGAAGCGTCGTGCAGCAGTATTTGAGGGTCGTGAATGTTTTCGCGATGCTCCCTTTTGGAATTTGAGAACCGATACCCTATGCCGGCGATATTTGTCGATTACGTAAGAATATATTTCACCAGTGGCAAAGGCGGCAATGGAGTTGTGTCCTGGCGCAAGGAGAAGTTTGTCCCAAAGGGAGGTCCTGATGGAGGGGATGGCGGAAAAGGCGGGAGTATCATTCTTAAAGGAAATCCTCAACTTTGGACGCTACTCGACTTAAAATATCGAAAGTTCATTAAGGCGGAGCACGGTGAATCGGGAAGCAGCAATCGAAAAAAAGGAAAACAAGGCAAAGATGAGGTTTTGGAAGTGCCCTTAGGTACGATTGCTAAGAATTCGGAGACAGGTGAACTTTTAGGCGAGGTAACAGAAGAAGGCCAGGAACTCGTATTGCTCAAGGGTGGGCACGGCGGACGCGGCAACTGGAACTTCAAATCACCAACCCAGCAAGCACCCGATTATGCTTCTCCCGGCGGTGATGCTCAGGAACTGACAGCCATTCTAGAATTAAAAGTATTGGCAGATGTAGGTTTGGTAGGATTTCCCAATGCAGGAAAATCGACCTTGCTCTCCGTCATCAGCGAAGCCAAACCCAAGATTGGCGCTTACCCTTTCACAACACTTGTTCCCAACCTCGGGATCGTCCGCTATCGCGATCATCGCTCCTTCATTATGGCTGATATCCCCGGTATCATCGAAGGCGCACATGAAGGAAAAGGCCTCGGAACACAGTTTTTGCGCCATATTGAACGTAACAGCACCCTTCTGTTTATGGTTCCGGTAGATGTCGATGATATACAGAAAGAATACGAAATATTGCTCAAAGAACTGCAATTATATAACCCGGATTTACTTCATAAACCCAGATTGATTGTTCTGACAAAATCAGATCTGATTGATGAAGAGCTGGAAATAGAGATGCGGGAAAGTCTTGCTCCCCTCAAAGTGCTCTTTATTTCAGCTGTCGCCCAAAGGGGGTTGACTGAGTTGAAAGATAAGATTTGGGAAGTCATCACGTCAGAAAAAGAAGTCTGGGAATAGTTCATTTCCCGGTTTAGTGATAAGAATGAAATCGAAATATGCTTCACATACATTTTGATACTTTTACCCTTGATAATGGCCTGAAAGTTATTGTACACCAGGATGCATCCATCCCCAAAGCAGTAGTAGATGTCCTCTATCACGTTGGCTCAAAAGACGAAGAAGAACACCGCACAGGTTTTGCTCATTTATTTGAACACCTGATGTTTGAAGGGAGTAAGCATATTCCCAGCTACGACAAACCCTTACAGCGGGTAGGTGGACAAAATAACGCATTCACAACTGCGGATATTACCAATTACTACCTCAGCCTCCCTTCCAATCAATTGGAAACAGGCTTCTGGCTCGAATCTGACCGAATGCTGGAATTGGCATTTTCGCAGGAGAAACTGGATATCCAAAAGAGTGTGGTAATCGAGGAATACAAACAGCGATACCTCAATCAACCTTATGGCGATGCGCATCTGAAGCTACGTTCGCTTCATTTCGAGCAGCATCCTTACCGCTGGCCGACTATCGGAAAAGATATTCAGCACATTGAAGATGCAACCCTCGACGACGTTCGGGATTTTTTCTACGGCTATTATGCCCCCAACAATGCGACGCTTGTCGTAGCGGGCGATGTAGGCCTCGAACAAGTCAAGTCCCTGGCCAACAAATGGTTTGGTGGGATTCCTGCCCGCAAACTCAGCAAACATGAACTCCCTGTCGAGCCGGCACAACAAGGAGCTCGGCAGATGGAAATGACAGGTAATGTCCCCATGTCCGCTGTGTACAAGATGTATCATGTTCCGGCCTATACAGATAAGCGCTATTACCTCACGGATATCATTACAGATATCCTCTCAAATGGGACCAGCTCTATTTTGTTCCAGCACATGGTCAAGCATAAGGAGGTTTCGCCTGGTGTGAGTGCATTTTCATGGGGACTTCATCATCCTGGTGTCGTTTCGATTGACGGGCGGGTTGCCAATGGAAAATCCATCGACTCCTACGAAACGGCTCTGCAAGAATCTATCGATCAACTCCAATCCCTGACAGAAGCCGACCTCGATCGGATCAAAAGTAAGTTGGAGGCGACTTTTATCATGCAGAAAACGAGTATGCTCAATAAGGCAATGGCCATTGCCATGGCCGCGAGTATAGGCGATGCCAACCTGATTAATACAACACCGGAGATTTACCAGGCAATCACCCTGGATGAAGTGAAGGAAGCTGCTGCCACCTTCCTCGCTCCTGAAAATTGTTCCACGCTCTACTACCTTCCGAAATGAATATAAGTCTTGATCGCAATACGCCCCCTGCGGCCCAGCCCCTCAATAAAGTTTCCCTTCCTCCTTATGCCACGCATAAACTGGCCAACGATATTCCCGTTTACCTGCTTCAACATGGAAGCGTTTCGGTAGTGGAAGTGCAGGCCATTTTCAAAGCTGGAAAAGGATTCCAGGATAAAGTCGGGCAATCTCAGTTTACTGCTCAAAACCTGAAAGAAGGGACTGCTAACTACAGCAGCCTTGAACTCGCCCAGGAATTAGATGGCCTGGGTGCATGGATCAGTAATGATGTAGAGGAATCTTATGTCGCCCTGAATCTGGCGACCACCACAGCAAACCTCCCCAAGAGTCTGCCGCTACTCAAGGAAGTCATCACGGAGCCTACGTTTCCAGAAGACGAATTTGAAAAAATGAAGCAGCGGACGCTTCAAAAACTGAGTGTCTCAGAAAAAAAGACAGACTACCTCGCCAGACGCCAATTTCGGCACCTGATGTTTGGCGATACCCATACCTACGGGATCCACTTTGGAAAACCCGAATTACTGGAATTGGAACGGCAGGATCTGCTGGAGTATCACGAAGCCTATCTCTATCCCGGGAATTTCAGTTTGAGTGTAGTAGGGAAATTCGACCCTCAGGAGATACTTGAGGTATTGGAATCGATATTCGGCCAACTGCCTACCCGACCCGCTATCGACAGCACTTCTGCTGCCTTATTGCCCACGCCCGAGCCCGCTACTGGCCGCCATTATTTCGAGCAGGAAGGCATGCAGGCAACGGTCCGGCTAGGGCATGTAGGGTTTGACCGCAGTCATCCTGACTACTATGGCATGGTCGTAGTCAACACCATCCTGGGAGGCTATTTTGGCTCTCGTCTCATGAAAAATATTCGGGAAGACAAAGGCTATACCTATGGGATTTACTCCGGATGGCTGGCCTATCGCTATGGAGGTATGTTTGTGATTCAAGCCGATGTCGGGAATGAATACATCGAGCCGACCATAACAGAGATCAAATCAGAAATGCATAAGCTGATTACCGATGGAGTACAGGAAGATGAGCTATCACTCGTCAAAAACTATCTACTCGGTCGCAATATCAGTCAACGCGAAACCCCTTTCCAACTCGGCGATATCGTGCGATATTCGATTACTCACGACATTTCTTTTGAGGAAATCGATCGGAAGTTTGAGGTCATTCAAGCCATCACAACAGCAGAAGTCCAGGCACTTGCACAGCAGTATTTACAACCTGATAATATGCTGGAGGTTGTGGTGGGTAAGATGCCCTAGAAATTCCAGCATCATGCTTGCTCAAGTTCCATCAGCTCAGCCGGGTCGATAATGGGTAAAATGGCTCCCTCAAGTACTGTCCCCGTGGTTTTGACCAGGATCATCCCACGGGCAGTTGAATACGAAATCGCCAACAAATGGCTCCCAAGTACCGGATCCATCTGATAGGATTTATCGGGTGCAGATGAGATTTTCACTAATTCATCAAAATTATCTACCACAAATGCAAAGCCCAGATGGAAAGCTCCCAATCCATTAATCTCTTCTGACACCTTACCTTCATCGGTCGTCTGAACCAGTGCATCAACATCAAATCGTAAAATAATTCGAATTAATCGTTCTTTAGGATTCAAAGATTCCTCCGAATGAACCCGAAACTCCGTACTGATTAAATCATCAGAATTGAAATAATTCTCTTGACTATGCCCGATTGAGAAAGCAAGAATACGAGCATCAGCCAGATGCACTTTGTTACTTGAAAATACGGATTGATTTGCCATGATAACTAACCGACTTGCTGGTCGTTTCCTTCCCATTTAACCGAAACCTGAGGAATTCGAATATTACTCGTCTCTTCTTTATATGCAGACATGGCCCTTGTTGTATCCATTTGGGAAGCATATCGATTCGATCTGTTCTTATGCAGGTTTCCACTCCTAAAGGAAATAACCTTTGCAGGGCGCCCTATATTCTCTAATCGTTCACGAGCTCTTTTAGGCGTGATAATCACCTCTTCTCCCAGGGCAGCTTCCAATTTTGCCAGGGTTTTTAAGGTTAGGTTATGCAGACCAGACAACATTCGGCTTACTTCCGCTTCGCTCTTAGAAAGTTGCTTGGCGAGATCCTTTTGAGTTTTTTCCTGAGTTGCAAGAATTTGGTAAACCTGCTCAGTAATATCCAGATTCTTCTTCACAAAGATCTTTGACTCAACAGATGTCTTAACCAATGCTTTCTTAAAATACTTACTTGCCATAATGCTTCAGTTCAAATACAATCTAATGCTAACTTTCTACTTCACAACCATATCTCGAGGTCGCCAATTAGCTCCTGAAAATGAATTCGAATTTCTTGTTGTGAAATTTTTTCTGTGATTTTTTTTGCGACTTTATTTGCCAGCCGAAAAGCCTCTCCTAAATCCGGGCTCTCCTGTACAGTTTGCCCTTCTTTGATTCCGCCGCCACATAAGACAAGGATTTGAGGAGAAAGCTGGATACAATATAGCCTCAATCGATTACCTCCTACGATAGTCAAATCTCCTGCAAAACTTCGATTAGGCGGCAAGGCGTGTGCTTCGTTTTCATGTCTTAAGCGACAAATATGCAAGCCTCTTATGCCAATCTGCTCGATCCAGTTAATAATATCATCAAAATCTTCTTGATACCCCTCTATATAGGTGTGGTGCTCCTCTTCTCCAAATCGAAGAATCATTCTGTCTGTTTCTGATTCCTCTTGACCTTCCTGCCTAATCGTATAGAATCCGACTTCCTCAAACGATTGAAAAACCTCTATATGGACAATTACACTATTCACAAATATTTCAAAGGGATATTGTATTACTTGATACAATAGCTGGGCCAACTATATGCATATACGAATCTATTATCATATAAGTTAAGTCAAACTTATAACTTTTAACATAAGAAAACAAGTTTATTCGTAACTACTTAGCCCTATAAGGGCTATTGGCGGATTCCGGTCCGCCAATCCTATTCGCCAAAGCGAAGCTATTTGGGTAGCCGGACCGGAATCCGGCTATAGCAGACTGCTAAGCTGTTACGTTTATTCCTTTAAAACCCCTTCTTTGATAAATCCCTAATTCTCCAACCACTGATCAAACCAGGCAAAAGCCTCGTCTTGCATCGGTGCATCAAATTTATGCAGACCAGGATAATAGGAGGTCATAAAACGATCTGAAGCATCTGCCTTGTCATACACAGCTTGCAGGATACCTTCGGCGCGCTGCATTTCCGGCAAGGTGTACAACTGATCTTCTGAATCGTTTAGCACCAAAGTGGGTAAAGGCGCGCGCAGGCCCAGTATTTCCGGAAAATCCAATTCCATTGGTAAAATCGGCACATATACCATCCAGGTATGGGTATGCGATTTATGGAGTAGAAAGTCGCGCCAGGTACTCATGAATCCCACACAAACGGCACATTTAATTCGGGGATCAAGTCCTCCCATGAAGGCCGTTCGCATACCGCCGCCTGACAATCCACCACAGCCCACCCGATTTTCGTCCACATCCTCTCGGGCACACAAGATATCGAGTGCTTTCTGGTCTTCGGCAAAAAATACGCCCGGCCAGGTCGTCCCACCACAAAAGAGCGACTTTGCCATGATATGCTCATGCTCTCCGGCCCATTCATTATAGGCCTCAATATTTTCTGGAGCTTCGGGATTCTCGTCCGTCAGTCCCTTTCGGATGCGTTCGGTCACATCAGCCATCATCACACGACGACTCGCAAAGGGAAATGCATCTGAGATCAGAACGACATATCCGCGTTTGGCAATTTCATTGGCCCAGGCGCGGCCCTCATAATAGTCTTCCTGATGTGTAACCATGAGCGGATGCTGCTCATCAGCAGTTTTGGTAATCTTTCGTCGCCCAAAATATTTATTTCCTCCATGATCATGAAAGGCCAAAATCCCCGGTAAGGGCCCTTGGGCATCCGCAGGTTTGAGGACAATTGCCTCCGTTGGGCGACCATAAGGCAATTGCCAGGAAATCTCTTCTACCTGCAGTCCATCATATTCGTATTGCTTATGCACAGTTACCTCTGGCATTCCGCCCAAATCCGGAATTCCCATCCGCTCGACTACTCGTGCATGTGCTTGTTCGCGCCACGAATCGAGCGATTTATACGATTCCCGCCGAAATGACAAAGCTGGTAGTTCGGTATCAATACGCGCTGCAGCCCAGGGACCATAAGGGCCGATCATATTCGGTTCAAATGCAGACATAGGAGTGGAGTTAGCAGGTAATACAGGATTATCCAGAGAAAAAGGCAAATCAGCAGGGCCTATTAGGGGGATTGCCCCCAAGGCGCTGCCCGTGAGTTTCACAAATTTGCGGCGGGAGAAAGGAGTGTCAGACAT
>CAYGTH010000262.1:0-1978 GCA_964352745.1 uncultured Bacteroidia bacterium | reverse complement strand
AGGCGCTGCCCGTGAGTTTCACAAATTTGCGGCGGGAGAAAGGAGTGTCAGACATCGGCGTAGGTTTGAGTTTCTAGTTGGTTCGACTTTCAAAGTCGGACTCAGTACATATCCTTATTCAAATATGAATGCGGCCAAACTGCCCAATCATCTACCAGATTTGCCTTAACAGGATTGTTCAGAACGTACTCAATCTGATATTGCAATTCATCCACACTCCTTATAATATGATCATAACTTTCCTTTTGCCAAAAAGAATTTCCTGTTCTATTCAATAGAAAATTTGCTTTTCGAGCAGTGAATTATTTATGTAGCTTTAGTAAAATATGGAGAACGGGCTTAACATTCGAAACAATCAGATGCACATGGTTGGGCATAATACAATACGCTATTATTTGGCAAATTTTTCGATCATTTTCGAGATAGTGAAGTGAATCCTTTACGATTTGAGCAATTTCGGGGTTTTTGAGCCACGCTGGTCCGCTTTCTGCTCGATCTAATAACTCATTAAATTTCCCTTCATATTGATTCTTTGCCTGATGTCTCAGTTTTTCAAATTCAGCTAATAGATCAATTGGTACTGCTCCCTTATACTGCTTCAGAAGATCGTTTTCTCTTTGTGCTATTTGGGCTAAGTAACGCTCAAAAAATAACTCCTTCCGGTTGGATATGCGGTAAATTCCGCCGGTAGTATCGGGGCGGTTGAATCTTCATAAGAATATCTATTGAAGTCCGACTTTGAAAGTCGGACCTACTCGCTATCGCATGCGGATCGAATCCTTCAGATCCTGTACTTTTTCCAATACTTCCTGCCGGGTGAGTTCTCGAAGACGTGGGGGGAGCAGTTCTTTAGAAGTACATTCCAGTACTGCCGCATAGGTCATCAGGTCAATTTCTTCGGGATAGGTCGGTGGCAGGAAATCGTTGAATACCTGAGCAACCATATCAATATCTACCTTTTCAAGCCCCAAAGAAGCGGCCTTAAACTTTGCCCGAGTCAAAGCAGACTCCATATCCGCACCGGAGCGAATGGGCAGGTCTTCAAAAAATTCCTCATCAAATTCGGAGATATCGAGATAGGCAATCCCTGTTTTCTTCATCATGACGGTGAGTAATTCCTTTTTGTCTTCCAGCGTTTCGGGATAAAACAGGCCAATGTGTTCTTCTGCCCTACCCTGTCGCTTAAAGTCAACCGGCATATTATCAGGACGTGCCGTTACGAGGAACCAAATGATCTTTCCGCGATTGTCCGTATCACTCATGAAACTGGCGATCATCGAAAAGATTCGGTTATTGACACCACTTCCGCCACTGCCGCTGTCCCGGTTGCCGAGGTAGGCATCTGCTTCATCGATCATGACCGCTACCGGCGCCATTGCTTTCAATATCTTAAGTACTTTTTGGAGGTTTCCTTCGGATTGACCGACATACATGCCTCTGAAATTTTTCAGCAAGACCATCGGCACTCCAATGTCATTTGCAAAGCAGTTGATCATGAAGGTCTTTCCTGTTCCTACCGGTCCCGAAATCAGGTAGCCCATTGGCATCACATCATGACGGCCGGACTTCAAGGCGCGTGCGGCATCAAGCAGGTGCTTTTTAGCTTGTCTATGACCGGCGACGTGTTCGAGGCTGTATTTACTTTGAACGAACTCAAGCAGGCCGCCTGCCTCGCCCTCGATCATTTCTTTTTTCTTGCTGGTCAGCTCTGCATTCGTAAAGGTCAATTTATTTTCATTCACCTCAGACATCATCAGTTGCAAATGAACAATACTCAGCCCGGCGGTATTCTTTGCCAGCACCTCCGATTTCATTTCGAATAATGCTGTACTCTCGGGATTCTTCTCAAAAAAGTGCTGAATGTATTGCAAACGGCTGATTTCATCCGGGTAAGAAATATTCACCTCATGCGTGTACGGATTTCGCACATACTGAGAATTCAACTCTGCAATATTTTCAGCCAGCACAATAATGGTCA